>CAZWTY010000057.1:0-21179 GCA_964637565.1 uncultured Desulforapulum sp. | reverse complement strand
AAGAAGCCCGCAAAAAAGCAGAGGAAGAAGCCAGACTCAAAGCCGAAGAAGAAGCCCGCAAAAAAGCAGAGGAAGAAGCCAGACTCAAAGCCGAAGAAGAAGCTCGCAAGAAGGCCGAGGAAGAAGCCAGACTCAAAGCCGAAGAAGAAGCTCGCAAGAAGGCCGAGGAAGAAGCCAGAATCAAAGCCGAAGAAGAAGCCCGCAAAAAAGCAGAGGAAGAAGCCCGCCTCAAAGCTGAAGAAGAAGCCCGACTGAAAGCCGAAGCCGAAGCGGCCAAGCTTTCCGCAAAGGCTGGCGCTGCCCTGGCGTCCGTGAACTCCGGACTCCAGTCCCTGAAATCCGTGAAACTTCCCTCGGGCTCCAAAGCCATCGCAGCCGGTGTGGCCGCCCTTTTCGTCATCGTGGTGATGCTCAGCTCAGGCAACACCTCCAACTACTACATCAAGACCAAACACGGCGCCACCCTCGTGTACCAGGGGGCTTTCGCTCCGGTGGGCAAGAATCTTCTGGCCACCATTCCCGGCGAAATCAAGCCGGCCGTTGAAAAAGATGTTTACACCGAAGCCGAGATCCTGCCCATTCTGTTCCGGGCTGCCCTGGACGATGCCCTGGCCCTGAAAAACAATCCCGGCACACCGGATTTCGACGCGATCCTCTGCCGCCTGCAAAAAGCCGAATCCTATGCCAGCACAGCGGAAGAAAAATCCCTGGTGAAACAGAACATCAGCGCCGTGAAAGCCATCAAAGACACGTACAACCCTTCTGCCCAGCCCTGATCGGACTTGGGGGTCACCCTAAAAACAAAAACCTCCTGACGGCAACGTCACGGAGGTTTTTTATTTCACCGATTTTCGATCACGGTAGAGCGGTTGCCAAAACATACGTTGCCTCCGGCGGCCAGCTTTTGAAAAGCTGGGCAAACAGGTTGGTAAGGGATGGTGAGAACGCGAGACCTGTTTTGTCAAACTTATTCAAAAAGTTTGGCCACGGCAGGGCCGAAGGATGCGTGAATCGGAACAGATTTTTAACCATCACTCTAAATCAGAAAATCAGGCACCAGATGCTCCCCCATAAAAAAAGGTTTACAGATCTCTCTGTAAACCTTTTTTATTTATGGTAGGCACGACCAGGCTTGAACTGGTGACCTCTACCGTGTCGGGGTAGCGCTCTTCCAACTGAGCTACGCGCCTTTATGACGTTGAAAATGTCCGTATGAATTAGCAAACAGACCGGTCGATGTCAAGTAAAATGACCGGTTCCGCTGATTTTCAAAGGTTTCCCGGATCAGGACTGCCTCACCATGGCGTAATCCGCCAGCAGGAACAACAGATCCCGCGTTTCACCGGGCCCGAATATCATCAGGGCCTGTTTCGCCGCATCCACACTGGCCTGGGCCCTGTTTTGTGTGTAATCAAGCCCTCCCAGACGGTCCACCGTTTCCGTGAACCGGATGAATTCAGCGCGGGTGACGTCCTGTTTTCCCATCATGGACTGGAGAAACGCCGTGTCATCGGCGGCGGCCCGGCCCAGGGCGTAAATGATGGGCAGGGTCAGTTTGCCTTCCCTGAGATCGGCCCCGATTTCCTTGCCCAGGGCCTGGGTGTCCGCCGTGTAGTCCAGAAGGTCGTCGGCCATCTGGAACGCCATCCCGAGATGATAACCGTAATCGGTCATGGCCCGGTCCTTCGCCTCGTCCACCCCGGCGATCAGGGCTCCGGTGCGGCAGGCTCCCCGGATCAGCACGGCTGTTTTCCGCTCGATCACGTCCATGTACTCGGCTTCGGACAGATCCATGCGGCCTTTGTTGGCCATCTGCTGAATCTCGCCCTGGGACATGTCTTCGGTGATTTTCGCGATCACTTCGATCACTTTGGGAATCCCCGTCCTTGCCGCAAGGGACAGGGACCGGGCCAGAAGAAAATCCCCGGTCAGCACAGCCTGGGCGTTCCCGTAGCGCAAATGGGCCGATTCCCTGCCCCGCCGCATGGCCGCCTCGTCCACCAAATCGTCGTGGATCAGGGTGGCGGCGTGAAGGTACTCAAACAGGACGGAGATGTTCTTGTCGTCATCGCCGGAATAACCGCAGAGCCTGGCGGACAGCACCATCAGAAGGGGCCGGAGCCGTTTGCCCCCGGAAAAAAGCACATGCCCGGCAATGTCACGGACCAGGTCGTAATAAGGGTTCAGATTGCGCTCAAGGGCCTGTTCGATCAGGGCCAGATCAACGGCGACTCCGGATTTGATGCGGTTTTTCAGATCGGTCTCGGGATTCATCATGCAGGTTCTCCGGAAAGATCGTATTCAAAGGCTTCACTGATGCGGACCATGACAAAGTCGCCGATAGCGAGGTTGTCGGCGTAGACAAAGGTGACGCCGTCCACGTCCGGGGCCTGGAAATCGGTGCGGCCCAGATACATGCCCGGCTCCGGATTCTCCTCCACAAGCACCCGGTAAACCTGTCCCACATGGCCCAGATTTTTTTCAAGGGAGATTTTCGCTTGGGCTTCCATCAGCCGGTCCTGGCGCTTTCTGGCCGTTTTCTCCGCCACATGCTTGGGCAGGTTGTGGGACGGTAAATCTTCGGCGTCGGAATAGGTGAAAACCCCTAAATGGTCGAATTGGACAGCCTGGATAAACGCCAGAAGATCCTTGAAATCCTCTTTGGTCTCTCCGGGAAAACCGGTGATCAGGGTGGTTCTCAACGCGGCCCGGGGATACCGTGACCGGATCGTTTCGAACAGGGCCAGCAGGTCCGCCCGGGTGTAATTCCGGCCCATGGCCTTCAATATGGGGTCCACGGCGTGCTGAATAGGCACGTCGAAATAGCAGCAGACCTTGTCCGTGCCGCATACCGCGTCCATGATGTCTTCACTCAGGTTGTCGGGGAAACCGTAGAGCAACCTCACCCTGAAATCTCCGGGAATGGCGGCGATGTTCCGGATCACCGACGGCAGGAAAGGGCCATCCGGAAAATCCGAACCGTAGTCTGTGGTGCTTTCAGCCACAAGGACCAGTTCCTTCACGCCCTCGGCCACCAGGCGCCGGGCCTCGTCGAGGATGTCCGCCTCGCTCCGGCTTCTGTACCGTCCCCTGAGCTTGGGAATGATGCAGTAGGTGCAGTGCCGGCTGCATCCTTCGGAGATCTTGATGTAGGCCATCGAAGGATTGCTGGTGACCCTGGGCAGGTGGGCCTTGTCGGGGTTCACCGTGTCCGGATGGGGAAACAGGCATTTCCCGTGGCCGGGGTCGTTCAAGCTGGAAAGAGCCCGGACGATCTCCGGACCCGCCGCCGTCCCCAGGAAAAGATCCACCTCGGGAAGCTCGGGAACCATGCCCTCCCCGTATCGCTCGGGCAGGCAGCCGCAGACCACCAGGTAGCGACAGGAGCCGGATTTCTTGTATTCGGCATAGGCCAGAATGGTGTCGATGGATTCCTGGGCCGCGGGCGTGATGAAGCTGCACGTGTTCACCACGATAACCTGGGCTTCTTCGGCTGAACTGACGAGGGTGTAACCGTCCTGCCGGAGAAGACCCAGCATGATCTCGCTGTCCACCAGGTTCCGGGCGCAGCCCAGACTTTCAAGGTACACGTTCATGCGATTACTTTCCCGTAAACACGGGTTTGCGTTTCTGGGTGAAGGCCGTCACCGCCTCCATCAGGTCGTGGGAGGGGATGATGTTGGTGCTCACGCTGGCCACGTATTTCAGGCCGTCATCCACGGATTTACCCACGCAGTAGTTCATCACGTCCTTGGAAGCCTGGACCGCCAGGGGTGAGTTTTCGGCGATTTCCACAGCCATGGCCTCGGCCTGGGCGTAGAGGGTATCCACATCGTCAAACACCTCGTTCACCAGAAGAATTTCCTTGGCCCTCTGGGCCGTGATGTTTTTCGCCGTGTAGGCCAGTTCACGGGCATGGCCCTGTCCCACGATCAGGGGAATCCGCTGAAGCACACCCACGTCGGCCACAAATCCCACCGCCGCTTCGCGGAGGGAGTATACCGCGTCCGCCGTGGAAAGACGGATGTCACAGGCCGTGATCATGTCGAGGCCCGCGCCGATGCAGTGGCCGTGAATCGCGGCAATGACGGGCTTCCGGCATTTTTCGATGCAGGTCATGGTCATCTGGAGGGGGTAGATTTTCTGGATCAGCTGCCATTTCACCCCGCCTTTCTGCTCGTTTTCCATCAGCTCGGGAAGTTCGCCCACCATGCTGATCAGATCGATGCCGGCACAGAACGAGGGTCCTTTGCCCGCGATGACCACGACCCTCACCTCCGGGTCTTTGTCCAGCTCATCGAAAACACCCGGCAGCTCCCTCCAAGCCGGGGGGTTCATGGCATTCTTCTTTTCAGGACGGTTCAGCCAGACCCAGGCGATATGACCTTTTTTCTCGACCAGATAGTATTTCAAATCTCCCATGGATTTTCTCCTTTGATACAGTGTTAAACGTTTCATGCTTAAAAAACGAAAATCACTATAATACAGCGTCCGGGATAAGGCAATCGTTCAACTCAGACAGCGGGCTTTATGGCCAATCCGGCGTTCGTTGACACACGCTCCACGAACCGTTGGCACAAGCTGCGGTCCACATCGTGCTCATAGATTTTTCCGTCTTTGTCCACGCCCCGGATATGCCCGTCATGGAAAAAACTTTGGGCCAGAGCTCGGCCGTTTTCCAGCCTGTTCGAAGGGTCGACACATGTTGTGATCTCCAGCAGTTTCGGTTCGACTGAGATTTTCTGGCGTTTAAGTTCTTTCACGAAATTCACGAGCCGCCCCAGCCTGAGGAGTGTCAGGCTCTGAAGCCTGTCCGTGGTGTCCGACACGGGAACGGCCGACGAGCGCATCAGGGAAAATTCTTGCGGAAGGGCGTTATTCTCGGCCAGCGTCGTGTAATCCCGGCTTCCCGGAGCCGGATAGTACACCGACACCCCGCAGATCGTGTTCATCGAGGCCAGGTAGACCAGATCTTCCAGGGATTCCAGGGGGTCCTGGCCAGGGGCCCCCACCAGGATATAGGTGACCGATTCCATGCCCCGGCGGGCCAGGCTTTCGATGGCCCTTTCATAGGAAGCCCGCACATCCCTTCGTCCGAACCGTTTCAGCTGGGCAGGAGACAAGGTGCAGAGGGACAGGTTCAAGGCCCGGAATCCGGCCCGGTGCATGACGCCCACAAGATCGTCGTCCAGGGAGGGCGCGTAAAGGCCGTTCATGGCCCGGAGTTCCAGCGGGTACTCGCCAAGCTCTCGGACTATCCGTGAAAAAAGGTCGTGGCACCAGGATCTGTCCAGGGTCAGGTTTTCATCTTCGAAATCCACGAACCGGGCGCCGAGATGAACCACCGCGTGTTTCACCTCGGCAAAAACCGCATCCACCGAGCGTCTCCTGTAACGGGAAGCGGGTGCGGCCACACAGCAGTAACTGCACGTCATGGGGCACCCCCTGCTGGCGGTGACTACCGTGCTGTTGCCGTCACGCCTGCCGTAGAAGGCCTGATCCACCAGATCCAGGGACGGCCGGGGAAAATCATCGGGGTTTTCAAGAACGGCGGGCGGGTTGACCACAATCTGGCCTGAACGGGTACGGTAACAAAGTCCCCCAACTCCTGAGACCGGACAACCGGCGCTCAAGGCCATAGCCAGCTCAGCCATGGCCCGTTCCCCTTCCCCGCGGATCACGAAATCCACCGCCGGTTCCTTTAGGACCGCTTCGGGAAGATGGGTGGGATGGTGACCGCCCAGCACCACGAAGGCGTCCGGCAGATAGCGCTTGATCACCCGGGCCGTTTCAAGGGCTTCTTCGGCGTATGCGGTGAAAAGGGAAGATATGCCCACAAGAAAAGCCCCTGATTCCGCGGCTTTTTTGCCGATGGCTTCAAAGCTGAGACCGAAATGTTTGTATCCGTGGAACAGGGAAAAAGGGCTCAGGTCCGGGCGGCTGTAGAAAGGCTGAAGGTAATCCATGGACGGGGGAATGGACCGCTCCCTTGCTTTCGTCGTGGCCAGGGCGTCTAAAATCAAAACGGAAAAACCTTGGTATTGAAGGGTGGAGGCGATGCAGGCCAGCCCGTAGGGGATGGACCGTTTGCGGGTGAAATAGAAATCACGGATGGGAGGTTGAACGAGTAGAATCGTCCGCCTGCTGCGGTTCATGGTCACCGGTCCCCGACGGGTCTGCGCGGGCTGGGCTTAACGTTAACCAGCTCACAAAGCCCATAAAAAAAGGAGCAGGGGATCCTGCTCCTTTCGACTGCCTGAATCGTGAAACGGCTTAACGTTTGGAGAACTGGAATCTTGCGCGAGCCGCTTTCTGACCGTATTTCTTTCTTTCCTTGAGACGGGAGTCACGGGTGATGAAACCGGCTTTCTTGAGAACGGTGCGAAGTTCGGGGTTCATCTGGAGAAGGGCTTTGGTGATTCCGTGTCTCACGGCGCCGGCCTGACCGATGATGCCGCCGCCTTTGACAGTGACTTTCACATCGTAAGAGTCAAGGCCACCGATAAGCGAAAGGGGTTCGGTGAGAATCAGCCGGGCTGATGCACTGAAGTATTCGTCCATGGGCTTGTCATTGACGATGATGGTTCCCTTTCCGGGAGTCAGCCAGGTCCGTGCGACTCCGTTTTTCCGTTTACCGGTTGCGTAATACGTATTTTCCATGTCTAAGCGTTTCCTCGGTATAATTTATCGACTTTTTGGTTATTGAATTAAAACGTCAACACATCGGGCTGCTGGGCGGCATGGGGATGATCGGGACCCGCATACACACGGAGCTTCTTGTTGAGGTCGCTTCCCAGTCTGTTTTTCGGAAGCATGCCCTTGACGGCCTTGCGAATCACTTCTTCGGGATGTTTCGCCAGCATTTCCTTGACGGTGGTGCTGGTGATGCCGCCGGTGTATCCGCTGTGACGGTGGTAAACCTTGTCGGTGAGTTTCTTGCCTGTGAGCATCACTTTTTCAGCGTTGATCACCACGATCCAGTCGCCGGTGTCCGCGCTGGGGGTGTACATGGGGTTGTGTTTTCCCCGGATTCTTGAGGCGATGTTGGACGCCAGACGGCCGAGAACCTGACCTTCGGCATCGACAACATACCATTTTTCCTGATTATCTGATCGCTTTGCGCTGTATGTAGACTTTTTCACGTTAATATGCTCCTATCGAGTTTCAAAAAAAGAACTTGAAATAAATAATTGAATTGGTACCTGTTGTCAAGGACATTTTTTCCGGTGTCAAGAGCTTTGTTGACACAGATCTCTGTTTGCCATAGGATGCCCGGCATATCCTCATTCTATAGGAGAGCCCCCCATGAGCGTGCCTCTTGAAATCGAAGTCAAGTACCTTCTGACAGACCTTGGCGCCATCCGGAACAGAATTCTGGCAACCGGAGGTGTTTCCCTGGGCCGTCATTTCGAATCCAACATCCGCTTCGAAGACAGAACCCAGAGCCTGAGAGAAAAAAAACAACTGCTTCGCCTGAGGCAGGACCGAAAAGCCACCCTGACCTTTAAATCGACGCCGGAAACGGAAGACCCGCGTTACAAAATCCTGAAAGAACTGGAGGTCGAGGTCAGCTGTTTCGAGACCATGAGGGCCATTCTCAAGGCCCTGGATTTCATGGAAGTCCAGGTCTATGAAAAATGGCGCGAAACCTTCGAAACCGGCAAAACCCTGATCTGCATCGACGAAATGCCCTTTGCCGATTTCATTGAAATCGAAGGGCCGCCGGAGGAAATCGACGCCCTGTCGGACGCCCTGGGGTTTTCACAGGACCTGGTCATCACGGCCAACTACCTTGAGATCTTCGCCCGCATCCGCGAGCTGGAAGATCTGGACTTCAGGGATGTGACCTTCGACAACTTCAAGGGCAGGGCGAAAGATTACACACCCCACATCCGGTCGTTTCAGCAGGGGCCTATTTTTTGACCCAGTCCTCGGACTGTATCTTCCAGTCTTCTCCTTCCCTCACCAGCACCAGGGTTTTCATGCCCCGGGATGAATACCCGCTGGACTTGAAAATTTCCCTGAACCTCACAAGGGTCTTGTTTTTCCTGAACTGAACCTGGGGTTTTTCGATGGTGATCTCGATGTTCCGGTTGACATTCCCCAGCTTCCGCTTCTTTTCCACCCAGGCTTTTTTATTGAGCCCGGAAGACTTGAACGATTCGGAGTAGTATGAGGCGTAGCTGTCCATGTCACCTGAAGCCCAGGCCGCCTTCCAGCCTTCGAGAAGTCCGGGGATGTCCTGCCTGGCCGAATCTTTCCTTTCCACTTCCGCGGCTTTACAGAGGGTTCGTGACGCGGAGGCCAGGGGAACAGACGCCCCTTTTTCCGTCTTCCGTGTTTCGTCACCCACAATTCGGTACCCGTCTTTTTCCTGTCTGATAAACAGTTTCCGCATGCCCAGGTCCCTGGATGTTTCACCCGCCACCAGGGTCAGCCGAAACTGGGCCACGTAGAGATCCGAATCGGTGTAATAGCTTCTTTCCGAAACGGCGCAGGCCAGACTCACGCCGATCTGCCGAGCGTTGGCCCTGTTCGTGCGCCATTCGTTCCACCAGCCCATGTCCGGCATGGAGTCGGAGGAATAATGTCCAAGCATCTCGTGGTAAGTTCCTTCGGACAGGCTTTTCACCCACACGGCCAGGAAACGGTCCAGATCCTTGACCAGGCCTTCGTTGATCTCGTTCAGACAGTCGCCCTTGTCTTCCACGATGATCATGGCCGTGTCCTCAAGGACGATATCCTCCTGAAGTTCCTGGATCACGGTTTTTTCCACCGCGATGCCTCCCGAGGTATCCATGGGCTTCAGAGCCCGGGATGATCCGTAAAACAACAGGGGTTTGATTTTTCCCGAAATCCCGGTATCCACGCTGCTGGGGTAGTCCAGCCTGTAGGCCAGATTCCCGAACCCTTTGGGCACCTTTCTTCCCGTCAGCCGGGCGTCGAAAAAATACACACCCTCAGGGGTCCTGGAGTCGTCCGCCATTTTTTTGTCTCCAGGCTCTTTCCCGGTTGAACATGCCGCTTTCCGGGTCTTCACCCCTTCCCCATCGATGGTGTGGATGAAAAGGGTCTGGGTCTTTTTTTCCACCACCAGAACGGTTTTCGACTGACCTTCCATGATCAGCACACCGCAGGGCCTCTGGCTCTTCGCCGCCGCCTGGGCGTTACAGGACGCCAGCCAGACCAGAACTCCCGCGAACGCGGCCAGGCATCCCGCCCAGGATCTCTTGAAAAAAACGTCATGTTGAAAAAACCGCATAGGCCTCCTTTGTCAGTCTACGGCACGGCACTTTCCCGAATCGGGGTCCGTCGCCTGGCGTTATTTCAGAACAGGGTCCTCTGGTATGGGAACCCCAGATGCCTGTAAGCCGCTTCCGAGGCTTTGCGTCCCGAGGATGTCCTTGTCAGAAAACCGATTTTCAGAAGATAGGGTTCCACCACATCCACCAGGGTATCTGTTTCTTCCTGAAGGGTTGCTGCAATAGCTTCGATGCCCACAGGCCCGCCACGGTAATACTCGATGATGGTCCGAAGGAAACTCCGGTCCAGGTTGGTCAGCCCCATGTCGTCCACACCTTCAAGGGCCAGGGCCTCTTCCACGGTTTTTTTCGAAAGGGTACCGTCGGACCTTACCTGGGCGTAATCCCTGACCCGTTTGATCAGGCGGTTGGCGATACGGGGTGTCCCCCGGGAACGCCGGGCCAGTTCAACGGCCCCATCCGGGTCGATGGTCACCCCCAGAAGCTGGGCCGAACGCCTGGTGATTTTAACCAGATCCTCGTCGGTGTAAAAATCAAGGCTCCGGAATATCCCGAACCTGTCACGCAGGGGGGAAGACAGAAGCCCCACCCGAGTGGTGGCCCCCACCAATATAAACTGCTTCAGGCGAAACCGGTGGCTCCTGGCATGGACCCCTTTGTCAAACACAAAATCAATGGAAAAATCCTCCATGGCCGGATAGAGAAACTCCTCCACGGTCTTGGGAAGCCTGTGGATTTCATCGATAAAAAGAATATCGCCCTGTTCGAGCCGGGTGAGGACGCCGATGAGATCCCCGCCTTTTTCAAGGGCCGGGCCGGATGTGATGGTGAGTTCTCCGCCCATTTCGTTGGCGATGATGTGGGCCAGGGTGGTTTTTCCCAGGCCGGGAGGGCCGTGGAACAGCACGTGCTCGATGGGTTCCCCGCGCATCTTGGCCGCCTCTATGGCGATTTTCAGGGTTTCCACCGTTTCCTTCTGCCCCACGTAATCGTCGAAGGACGAAGGCCTGAGGGAAAGGATATCCTGGCCGTCGTCCACGGCCAGCTTCTTTTCCGTCACGATCCCTTTTTTATCCGATGAAAATGTCAGAACATCGTCGCCCATGGCATCCTTCCTGTGATCAAACACCTACCTTACCTGTTTTTTTCACCACGGTAAACCTCGTCGAACAGTTCTTCCGGAGAGGAGATGGCCGGATTCCGTTCCATGGCTTCGGCAATCATCCGCCGTGCGTCGGCTGTTTTGTGTCCCAGCTGGCCCACCAGAACGTCATGGACCATTTCCGTGAAATCAACCGGCTTCAAGGGTTCCGACGGTTGTTCGCCCGGGTTGATCAGGGCGAATTTTCCCATTTTCCCTTCCAGGGTGGCGATGATCTTCTGGGCCGTCCTGTTGCCGATGCCGCTGAGTTTCTGGAGGGTGGCCACATCCTTGTTTTCGATGGCCCGGGCGATGTCCCGCACAGGAAGGGTCATGGCCTTCACGGCCTTGAGGGGGCCGATGGCCTCCACGGTGATGAAATACTGGAAAAACTCTTTTTCCGCCTCGAGGTTGAAACCGATGAGCACGGGCTTGGGCTGCCTTTCGGTCTGGTGGTAGTAGATGTGAAACGATGCGGTCCCGTCGCCGGGATCTGATTTCAGGTCTTCCATGATATGGGCCGGCAGGAGGATTTCGTAGCCCACGTGGTTCACGAGAAGAACGATCCGGTCTTCATCGCGGCTGATGATGTTTCCTTCAAGATAAGCGATCATGCTGTGTGCTTTCTACCTTATTATATACCGATGCCGTGTGGCTTAGCCGTTTCTGAAAAGCCCGATCAGGGCCAGGGCCAGGGCGTCGGAAGCGTGAAAAGGCCGAATGGGGCCTTCGTGCTTTAAAAATTGACGTACCGCCTTCTCGAGCTGTTCCTTGCCGGCGTTTCCGTTTCCCGAAAGGATTTTCTTGGATTCACGGACAGGGATCTCCACGGCGGGCAAACCGGCGTGTGCGGCGGAAAGCAGGACAACCCCTATAACCTTCCCAAGAAGGATCCCCGACTTGGGGTAGCGTTTCAGGGAAAACACGTCTTCCACCACCATCAGGTCCGGTTTGTGGGTGCCGATGATGGACTTGACCTTCGAATAGATCAGATCGAGCCGAAGAGAGATCTCGTCTGTTTTGGGTGTGACGATACTTCCGAAAGAGTAATGCCGGACCTTCATCCCGCGCCCTGAGACCAGCCCGATGCCTGTATCGGCGAGACCCGGATCTATGCCGAGCACCGTCATCATCTAAGGCCGGCCCCCCTTGATCCGATCATTTCCCTATCTTCTTTTTTGCCGTGGCGGCTTCGGAAGACTGGGGATACTTCTTGATCAGCTGGTTCAGAATCAACCGTCCGTTATCCGGTTCCTTCAGTTCGAAAAAGGCCAGGCCCTGTTTGAGATAGGCCGCGGGAACCTTCCCTCCCTTGGGGTAATTTTCAATGACTTTCTGGTATTCCAGAATCGCCTTCTGATACCACTTTTCCCTGTAGTAAGTTTCACCGATCCAGAACTGGGCGTTGTCCACGTGACTGAAGTCCGGATACTCCTTCATCAGAAGAACCAGGTTGTCACGGGCTCCTTTGGTGTCGTTCTTTTCCAGGAGCTTCAGGGCGTCATCGTAAAGCTGGGCCGCAGGGGGCAGTGGTTTGCCGGGTTCCACGACTCTCCCGCCTTCCGATGTTTCCGCCTTCCCCTGGGTGATTCTCTCAAGCTCCGCTTTGACACCGGCCAAGGTTTTCTCAAGCTCCGTGTATTTCTTGCTGAGTTCGGCGTACCTGGCTTCCACCCGTTCCAGCTCACTTTTCAGCAGGTCCGGAGACACAATCTTCTTTTCCACGGCGTAGATTTTTTCATCGGCCTTCCCGTCGATCAGACGGATCTGTTCGGCCAGTTTCTCAAAATCCGTGCTCAGCCGAGCGTACTCTTTGCGCAGCGCCGTATCCACCCCGTCCACATAGGTTTTCTGCTGGGTGATCATGGATTCAACGCCGTCGATCCGGTCACGGAGAAACTCCGCATCCTTTCGGGTTGCGCAGGCTGACAACGTCACCAGACAGATCAGGACAAGTGCGGCTCGTCCATTCATAACAAAGCCTCTGTTTCTTGAAGTTCCATGAAGATGGGGCGAACTTGAAACTGGACGATAGCGGGAGCCTTGCGGCTCAACACGGAAAATCGTCGTTTTTCATGGCCCCAAAACACATCACGAGCGAAGGAAAACCTCCGCCCGTTCAGTGGTTCCAATCCGGATTGAACGGCCCGATCATAAGAAAACGGGCCACCATCCTGGTGAAATGCTACCGGCCCTGAAGGTAAGCCCTTCTGTTCTTGGACCAGGCTTCTTCGTTGTGCCCAACCACGGCCGGTTTTTCCTCGCCGTAGCTCACGGTGTCCATGCGGTCGCTGGAAACCCCGAGTTTCTTGAGAAAACTTTTCGCCCGTGCGGCCCTTCTGTCGCCCAGGGCCAGGTTGTATTCACTGGTGCCCCGCTCGTCACAGTGGCCTTCAATGGTCAGCTTGGCATTGGGATTGGCCTTCATCCAGGCGGCCTTGGCTTCCAGGGTGCCTCTCTGGGAATCCAGGATGTCGGAGCTGTCAAAGTCAAAATACACGTTGTTCGTGGCATCCATGGCTTCGGCTGCCGCATCTCCGGCTTCTCTGGCCGCATCCCTGTCGGTTCCGGACACACTGGCTGCGCCTTCGTCACTGGCTGAATCCGACGATCCGGCCACCGCGCTGTCATCACTTGAAGCTGCGTCACCGCCCGCTGCTGCGGCCGAGTCGTCAGTTGTCGTGGTTGTTGCGGCATCGGCTCCCGTGTCTACTTTCTTCTTGCCGCAGGACACGACGAGCATAAGGGACAGGATCATGCAGACAAACACAAGTTTCGAGCTCATCTTTCTGTTCATTTTTTCCTCCTTTTTATTCGTGAAATTTATCTGAAAATATTCGCCGACCATTTCGGATTTGTCTGTTCACCCGGCAGAGTCAGAAGACGTCTCTGCTCCGTTCCGTAGGTGGTCATCACGTAAATCCTGGAGGCACCTTCGCGTGTGGAAGAAAACGCGATCATGCTTCCATCGGGTGCCCATGTGGGAGACTCGTTGTCACCGGCGGAGCGGGTCAACTGTTGGGGCTCTCCGCCACCGGCATCGATGATGAAAATCTGATACCGGCCGTTGACACGACCTGTGTAGGCAATCTTTCTACCCGAAGGAGACCAAGACGGTGTGGTGTTGTAGCTGCCTTGATAGGTCAGCCTCTTGACGTTTCCTGTAGCCAGGTTCTGGACAAAGATCTGCTGGTGAGTGCCCGCACGGTTGGAGGCAAAGGCCATATACTTCCCGTCCGGAGAAAACGAGGGACACAGATCGATGCCCCACTCACTCCATTTATTCGTTATTCTTTTACGTATTTTCCCTCCCCGGGTCAACAGATAAATGCCCGGACCTCCTTCGAAAGACAGGGACGCCGCGATATCCGACGAACCGGGAAACCAAGTCGGAGTGATGTTTGTACCCCCCATGGGTGTGACCAGAGAGACATCGCCCGAAAACAGATTTTTCGTGTACACCCTGGGCCTGCCGGACTGGTAGGAGGTATAGGCCAGCATCTTGCCGTCCGGTGACCAGGAAGGAGACATGGTGATGCTCCGGGTCCGGGTGGCCTGCTTGGGAAAGGCCCCGTCGAAATCACAGATGTACACTTCCTTGTTGCCTGTTCCAGAGGAGGTAAAGGCCAGCTTGCTGAAAAAAATCCCGTCGCTGCCCGTGAATTTCCGGATGATTTCAGTTCCGAAACGGCGGGCGATTTCTCGAAGGTTTTCCGTTTTTCCCTTGTAGCGTTTCGACACCAGAAGATTGGCCCTGGCGATGTCATAAAGGTAGAACTCCACCGTGATGGCCCCGGCCGTTTCCTGCACGCTGCCCGTGACCAGAAGCTCGGTACCGATCAGGGTCCAGTTCTTGAAATTGATGTTGGGGAGCGTTACCCCTTTCACCGAAGGCTCTTCGAGGAAAGCGGCCCGGTCGATAATTTTAAAGTAGCCGGTGTAATCAAGAAGGCCTGACAGGGTTTTTGAGGCATCGTCGGCCAGTTTCGCCTCGGCCTGGGTCCTGGACACGGGTTTCAGGAGAGGCACCGCGATGGGAGCTTTCTTGATAAAGGGGTTCGTGATGGTGATGTACCCATCGTCTTCCTGGGCCAGAGCCCCCACGGCCATGACGCAAACAAGCGCCATGGTCCATGCCGTCCATTTCAGAGATCGTCTGCTCATCGGTTTTGCCTCGCGTTTTTTATCACTTCAGTTCATCCGGCTTGAATTTAAGCCCCGTTTTCATGGACGTCCCGCCAATTCCCGGGGGTAACGATTTGAGCGGGCTTGATTTTTTAATCGCCATGACCGCCGCGCTGTCCATGTATTCGTTGCCTGAACGTCTGGTGATCTCGATATTGATGATTTCACCGTCGGGCAGTATTTCGAAGGTCACCCAGGTTTCCAGATGCCGTGCGCTGCCCGTCAGGTGCTGGGAAAACGCCCAGTTACCGGACACGTAATTTTTGACATACAGCCTGTACCCATCGATCAAGGCCGCATTTCCGCCACCTCCGCCGGGAGAACCTTCCGCCTCGCCCCCGTTGCCACGTGGCCCGGCCGGGCCTTTCTCGGCTTCTTTTGCAAGGCTCTTGAAACGATCGGCCAGGGGGTTCGCCTCTTTTTCAGGCGGTTTTCCCACGTTCTTCGCCACGCCACTGATCGCTTTGCGGATCAGTTCGTCCTCGTTCGAAACCTTGGGCCGGACCTCTTTCCTGACCGGTTTAGCCGCATCCTTTTTCAATGAAATGGCGTCGTCCCTGATCACCTGTTTTTCAGGTTCAGCGATTTTTTCACGGGGTTCCGGCTTCGCCGGTTCGGGCCGGACGGATTCCTGTCGTACTGGCACAGGCTCGGCCTCCATGGGCTCGGGCCCTTTCTCCACACCGGCGTCAGGACGTCCCTTGGCGGGAGGAAAATAGGCAAGGTCCACGTCAATGGACTTCATGGGAATCACCGAACCTGAAAAAGAATGGGAGAAAAAGATGAAACCCGCGCCGACCAGCACGTGGAGCAGCACAGATGCCACGATGCCGATGATCCGGTCCTCAAAACTCATGGGGTCACTGTGTTCCATGGTCGCGCTTCTGTTCATGAATCAACCGCTTTCCCGTACTAATTCCGTTGTTCGACAGGCGGTTCCGTGATCATTCCAAGTTTGTCCACTCCAGCGGCGCGGATCTGTGCCATGACATCCATCACCGAGCCGTAGGGCACCCTCTTGTCAGCACGAAGAAACACCTTTTCAGCGGGTTTTTCCTTGAAAATCGCAAGCAGTTTTGCGCTGAGGTGCTCAGATTGAATTTCGATATCATTGATAAAAACACGGCCGTCCTTGTCTACGGAAACCACGAAAGGCGTTTGGTCGCTTTGGGGAAGAGACTCGGCTTTGACCGTGGGCAGGGCCACGTCCACCCCTTCGGTCATCATAGGCGCCGCCACCATGAAGATGATCAGAAGAACAAGCATGACATCCACAAAGGGCGTCACGTTGATTTCCGACATCAGGTTGTTATCGTCGCCGCCCTGAATCATCAGATGCCTCCCCTGGGCCTGAAAATATCACGTTCCACGATATTCAGGATATCCGAGGAAAAATTCTGAAGATCCGAGTCGATCACCCGGATTTTCTGGGAAAAGTAGTTGTAGGCGATAACGGCGGGAATGGCCACGCCAAGACCGATGGCCGTGGCGATCAGGGCTTCCGCGATTCCGGGAGCCACCACGGCCAGGTTGGCCGAGCCTTTGTTGGCGATGCCCTGGAAGGAGGTCATGATGCCCCAGACCGTGCCGAAAAGACCGATAAACGGGGCCGTGCTTCCCGCCGTGGCCAGAAAGGGGATGAGCTGGGCCATACGGCTGACTTCCTCGCTGGTGGCTTTTCGTAGCGTGCGCCGCATGTGTTCCACACCCGACCGGTTGTCCAGAGAGGCCCCTCCGTTCTGGGACGCCAGGGTGTCTGCGCTACCGCCCGAACCGGTCAGGCGTTTCAACTCAAGGTACACATGGCGGAACACCCGGGCCACATAGCTTTCATGGAGCTGCCGGGCTTTCGAATAAGCATCGGAAAGGTTCTTGCTTTTCCAGAACGTGTCGATAAAAAGCAGAGTTTCTTTCTGGGAACGACTGATCACCCTGTACTTGATGATGATGATGGTCCAGGAGGTGGCCGAAAAACCTAAAAGGATAATGAGAACAAGCTTTACCACAAGGCTTGCGCTGAGAATCGTCTGAAGGATGCTGATGGATTCATGAGCCATGGTGTTAGAAACTCCGATGCTTTGTCCCGCTGGTTTGTCCGCCGGACGTTCGGGTTCTGTCCCCTTTCTTCAATCCCGCGGCGTTGCAAGGTGATGTAATCTATCCAAGCTGTTTTTTCATGTCAAGAGAAACAAAAGAAAAAGCCCCCGGCGTGCGGGGGCTTCATTTTTACGCTTTAAGTGCAAGCCCTGGAGGCATTTTCTACATCATGCCGCCCATGCCGCCCATGCCGCCCATTCCGGGTGCGCCGCCGGGCATGCCTGCCTCTTTCTTCTCGGGAAGATCGGTGATCATCGCTTCGGTGGTGATCATCACGGAAGCCACGCTGCCGGCGTTCTGCAGAGCGAAACGAACCACTTTGGTGGGATCGATGACGCCAGCGGCGATCAGATCTTCGTAGGTGTCGGTGGCGGCGTTGTAACCAAAACCGTCTTTACCTTCGGCAACCTTGTTGAGGACCACGGAACCTTCAACGCCGGCGTTGCTGGCGATCATTCTCAAGGGTTCTTCGATGGCCCGCATCACCACTTTCACGCCGAGTTTTTCGTCGGATTTCACTTTCAGCTTGGACAGGGTGTCGATACAGCGGACGAGAGCCACGCCGCCGCCGGGCACGATGCCTTCTTCAACAGCCGCACGTGTGGCGTTCAAAGCGTCTTCCACGCGGGCTTTCTTTTCTTTCATTTCCGTTTCCGTTGCGGCACCCACGCTGATCACGGCCACGCCGCCGATGAGTTTGGCCAGACGTTCCTGGAGCTTTTCACGGTCGTAGTCGGAGGTGGTTTCCTCGGCCTGGGCGCGGATCATCTTCACGCGGCCTTCGAGGGCTTCACGGGAACCGGCGCCATCGATGATGGTGGTGTTGTCTTTGTCGATAACCACGCTCTTGGCGCGTCCAAGACCATCGAGGGTGATGCTTTCCAGCTTGATGCCCAGGTCATCGGAAACAACCTGACCTCCGGTGAGGGTGGCGATGTCTTCGAGCATGGCTTTGCGTCTGTCGCCGAAGCCGGGGGCTTTCACGGCGGCCACGCTGATGGTTCCACGGAGCTTGTTCACCACCAGGGTCGCCAGGGCTTCGCCGTCCACGTCTTCAGCGATGATCACCAGGGGTTTGCCGGTTTTGGCAACCTGCTCGAGGATGGGCAGAAGGTCTTTCATGTTGCTGACTTTCTTTTCGCAGAGCAGGATGAAAGGACCGTCGAGGGTGGCCGTCATTTTTTCCGTGTCGGTGACAAAGTAGGGAGAAAGGTAACCGCGGTCGAACTGCATGCCTTCGACCACGTTCAAGGTGGTGTCCATGGATTTGGCTTCTTCCACGGTGATGACGCCTTCTTTACCGACCTTGCTCATGGCTTCGGCAATGATGTTGCCGATGGTGGTGTCGCTGTTGGCGGAAATGGTGCCGACCTGGGCGATTTCACTCTGGTCTTTCGTGGGCTTGCTCATCTTGGCCAGTTCTTTCACGGCCGCTTCGATGGCTTTGTCGATGCCGCGTTTGATGGCCATGGGGTTGTTGCCGGCCACCACGAGTTTCTGACCTTCTTCATAAATGGCCCGGGCGAGAACCGTGGCGGTGGTGGTACCGTCACCGGCTGTGTCGCTTGTCTTGCTGGCCACTTCTTTAACCATCTGGGCGCCCATGTTCTCGAACTTGTCTTCCAGTTCGATTTCCTTGGCCACGGTCACACCGTCTTTGGTCACGGTGGGAGAACCCCAGGATTTGTCGATAACCACGTTCCGGCCTTTGGGGCCCAGGGTGACGGCAACCGCTTTAGCAAGAGTTTTCACGCCTCTGAGCATCGCTGCACGGGCTTCGGCATCATAAATAATCTGTTTAGCCATGGTATCAGAACCTCCGTATTCGTTAGATGTATTTTTTTATTGTATTCGGGATCAGTTAAATCAGGCGTCAACCACGCAGAGAACGTCGTCCTGACTCATGATGAGGTATTCTTTGCCGTCGAGCTTCACTTCGGTTCCGCCGTATTTGCTGAAAAGAACGCGGTCGCCTGTTTTCAACTCCATGGGAATCACTTTGCCATCCCTGTCAAGCTTTCCTTTTCCCACAGCCACAACAGTACCTTCGGCAGGCTTTTCCTTCGCTGTGTCCGGAATGATGATGCCACCCTTGGTTTTGGTTTCTTCCGCGAGACGTTCCACCAGAATTCGATCCTGTAATGGTCTGATTTTCATCTTTCGTTAACTCCTTTTTTGTTCAACTTTGTTAATTTTCAGATTAATAGTCTAAGAAAGCCGAATCATTACAATAAGATAATCCAAAACATCGTCACTATCCAACGAGCATGGATACATTCTCTCAAACTAATAAGGCTTCAATTCATCCGCACGGCGGCCGCCCGATAACAGGCCCGCCTGATGGATTAGCTGTCGGATTTACTGTCGCTGCCGGAAGCCGGAGCGCTTGCTGCTGGTTTTGATGATTTCGAGCCTGTTCCGGATTTGTTCCCATAATTGTCCGCATACCATCCACCGCCTTTCAGATGGAACGCGCTGTGAGAAATCAGCTTCCTGAGCCCACCGGAACAGTGCCTGCATTGGGTCAGTGGCTTGTCGGACATCTTCTGGACCACTTCATCGATCCGACCACATTCCGTGCATTCGTATTCATAAATAGGCATATTAAAAAAACCTCCCGGCAAATTCAATAAACGAAATCTTTGTTAAACGTTAAACGGGTCAATCAACTTGAACGGAAGAAATATAATCAGTTGTCAATCGTTGTCAACCAGGCCCCAGAAAAAAAATAATCGCCGATGGCCCCTGAAGTGGATCTCGGTCTTTTATTTAAAATTCAGATTATTAAAACGAAACGACCGGACCGTTTCCTTATTCCACCCCGCTCCTGTGGCGCCTGTAAAATGAAAAGACCCGGTCCAGACCTGTCATGCTGCTTTTTTTCAGAACATCGACGGTTCTCTGGTGAACCAGTCTTTCTTCCTCGTTCCTCTGGGATTCGCCGGCGTCGAAAAACTGGATGAACTGTCCGAAACGGATCACATGGATCAATTCGTGGGTGATGATGTAAAGCATGAACGGTTCAAGACGAAGACCGCGGTTTTCCCTCAAAGCTCTGATGATTGAATGGTCCTGGAGGCAGATCTTGTAAAAGTCGAAGGCTTCCGATCCCAGCTGGGACTGCATTTTCCGGCCCGAATACCGGACGATCTGAGCATAGGGTCCGTGAACGATCTCCGACGCATCGAGCTGGGCCAGGGTCAGCACATCGTATCTGTTTCGAAGCCACTGGGCCTGGGACATCTTGTAATGTTCGCTGACGATGTCCTCCGCGAGACCGACCATCTGGTTCACGGTGGCAATCTGCTGGTCGCTGAATGTTTCAAGTCTGTTCATGATTCCCGGCCCTCCGGTTTTCAAGACAACCGGAACAAAAAAACTGTGGACAAATCAATAAAAACGGTGCTACTGTCCCGAATTGTTTAAATCATACTACATATGAATGGAGGTGGTCTTTTGGGCAGTGTTATCAAGAAAAGAAGAAAAAAGATGCGCAAACATAAGCACAAAAAGCTGTTAGCCCGTACAAGACATCAGAGAAGAAAGGGCAAGTAATCCTTTTCAGCCGTTTTTCTTTGCTTTTGTATAAGTTGCCGAAAAAAGCACCTGCCATGGTCATGAAGGTGCTTTTTTTATTGGCATCGCCCGCCCCGCTCACAGCCCTCACCGACGTTTGTTCATGTACTTCAGAAGTTCCGAGTCTGTGGACAGGATCAGGGTGCTGTCCTTGTCCATGGACTGGTTATAGACCTCCAAGGATTTTACGAACGAGTAGAACTCCGGATCGGATCCGAAAGCCCGGGCGTAGATGCGAGTCACCTTGGCGTCGGCCTCACCCTTGATCAGCTGGGCTTTCTTGTAGGCCTCCGACGTGATGCGCTTCAGTTCCTTTTCCTTGTCGCCCTTGATCTTCTGGGCCTCACCCCGCCCTTCGGACCGGAATTTTTCAACTATCTGGGCTCTCTCCGCGATCATCCTGTCGTAGACGGACCGCTGGACGTCGTCCCGGTAGTTGATCCTCTTGATTTTCACGTCCACCAGGTCGATTCCGTAACCCTCCAGCTTGGCCTTGGCCTGGGCCAGGATCTGCTGGGTGATCTTTTCACGTCCCACGCTGATGGTGTAGCTGACCCGTTCCGTGTTCATCTTGCCTGAAATCAGCTCCACATCGGCCACCTCGTAGTCAAACTCACGGTTTGTGTTCCTCACCGCTTCGATCAAATCGTAGCCGGCAATGGCGTTCTTCACCGAAGGGTCGATGATGTCCCCGATGATTCCGATGGCGTTTTTCACACTTTCACAGTTCTTCAGAAACTTTACAGGGTCCGCGATACGCCAGCGGGCAAAGGCGTCCACCCAGATGTAGGTCTTGTTCTTCGTCGGGATCTCACCCCGCTCCCCGTCCCACTCGATCAGGGTCTTGGGGTAGTAGTTCACCATGTCCACAAAGGGCATTTTCACATGAAGACCCGATTCGGTGACAGGAGCCCCCT
>CAZWTY010000056.1:0-28614 GCA_964637565.1 uncultured Desulforapulum sp. | reverse complement strand
GTTGTTGCTACCTTGCCTGACGGTTCAAGATAGAACCTGCCACCGTAGGGATCAACCGGGGTAGGGGTAACAAAACCGAGCTGTACCAGTTGTTCAACCGAGGCAGGTAAAACGCCATGCTCTGCCTTAAATTTATCCCGCGCTGTTTCAATACGTTTCACTTCACGGAAAGCAGCCAAACGAATCTGGTAATTCTTTTTCAATGCCTGGTTTTTTTCACCCTTTTCCATGGCAGTCAAATAGGCAATCGCTAGGTCTGTCTTCCCAGACTCCTGCATATACCGCCCAGCCAGACTCTTGTGCAGATCCTGACCACTCAGCTCCCCTGCCCTTTTGTAATATTCTGCCGCTTTGGCATAGTCCTTTAAAAAATAGGCGTTGTTAAACCCGGCAAAAAACGGCAGATACCAATCCCAGGTACGGTATTTCATGCCGTAATCAAGCAAGGCGTTGGCCACTTTAAATTGTTTGGCATCCCAGGTTAGAAACCCCTGGGCAAAGTAGTAGGCATCAGTGTTGTATGGATCAAGCTGCACAGCACCATGAAGAAGGCGGGACATTCCAACCAAATCAAGAGGTTCTGAAACAACCTTACCATCCTGAGCTTTACCAACAATGCCCCCAAAATACATTAAAACCTTCATAACGAGTGATGAAGCCATCAACTCTTTCTGGTCAACGCTCATCGGTTTCAGTAGCTTGATGCTGGGCACGTAGCCAAGTTTTTCCTCTATCGGCTTACTCTTCATATAAGCAGCAAAAGGGTTGACTAGTAGACTGTAAAACAGAAGTCCTCCAACCAGTAATGCCATTGGAAGGGAGATGCGTCTGGAATGTTTCATAGGTTAAAA
Organism: uncultured Desulforapulum sp.; assembly: GCA_964637565.1. GTDB lineage: Bacteria > Desulfobacterota > Desulfobacteria > Desulfobacterales > Desulfolunaceae > DYJE01. The sequence continues at coordinate 27,763 of CAZWTY010000056.1, read as the reverse complement.
CCTTAATTAAATAAAAATGTTTTGGATTAGTACAAAACCATACTTTTCACTTCATCTCCCTGCGTCCAAACAGAAGACAAGCTGCGCCTAGAAGGACGGAGGTATAGACAATGAAGTATCCTATGGTGAGAAGTAACCCGTTAACGGATGGAGGGATGCTGTAGATGGCATTAACCTTCAGGTCAAACCCGGCAAGATTAGGCAGTATGTAATACACCGCGTTGGCTGCCATTTTTATTGGAGGGGAGATTACCTTTGCAGAAGCGGGCGAGTTCACAAATTCGTACACCTGCTGTGTTACTTCGCTTGCAAAGTAAGTAGATATAGTACCAAAAACAGGAAGAAAAAAAGATGTGCTTACTGAAGAAAGCAGCATCGCCACTGCAACCAACAAGATATATTTGAGAGTGGCAAACAATATAGCCCCGATTATATAGCTCCAAACCAGCGGTTGTCCTGCAGGAGATGGATAAAGAGCTGAAGAAACCTTGATAACAATGCAGGCAGCAGCGCCTAGAACCACAGACGCTATAGCAAGAAACAGCGCAATCCCTATAAAGCGACCAATTATATAAAAGCTTCGGCTTATTGGCAGGCTAAGGACACTGAATGTATACCTCCTCTCAATATCCTTCCATAAAGATGTTGAGCCAAGAAATACAGATAGCAGAAGCAGGATGAATGTTATAAGCGACAGGGAAAGTGTTATAGAAAGCTCTGTCACCTGCCTCATGGAAAGAGAAGCCACCGAAGGGATAAAGCAGAAAAGTGCGGCAAGCAGCATAATGCCCTGGAAAACACGGTCGCGGAAAATGCCTCTTAAAGTTAGAGTAACAACATTAAACATAATAATCCTCTGGCACAACAAGTCGTTTAGTCAAAATTGATTCTCTCCTTCTCAACAACCAGGGGTCTCTTCATAACTTGTGTATGGATGCTACCAATATACTCTCCAATTATCCCTATAAAAAAAAGCTGCACAGAGGAGAAAAAGAAAAGACCTATTATCAATGGGGCCATTCCCATAGAAAAAGTATTCCACATTATTATTTTTGCGACAAAATAGCCAAAAGCTACCAGCAGACTCAAAAGAGAAAGAGTAAAACCTAACATTGCGGCAAGCCGGAGTGGCACCTTCGAATGATTAGTTATCCCCAGCATCGCAATATCATACAACGTATAAAAATTATTCTTGGTTATTCCATGAATCCTGCCAGGCTTAGTAAACTTTATCTCCGCACGTTCAAAACCTATTTCGGCAATCTGCCCTCTGAAATATGGGTACGGATCATTAAGTGTTCTGATAATTTCAATGACCTTTCTATCGTAGAGACCGAACCCGGTAAAATGTCTTATCTGCTCTATTTCAGATAATCGGCTTATTATGCTGTAATAGGCGCTTCTAATAAGAGACATTATGTAAGATTCTATACCCTTGTCCTTCACACCAACAACAATCTTGTACCCCTCTTCCCACTTCTTTACAAAATCATATATTAAATTAACGGGGTCCTGAAGGTCTGAAGCAAGTGAGATCACGACATCTCCACTTGTCTGTAGATATGCGTGATATGGCGAGCGCATATGTCCAAAATTTCTGGAATTCACAATCGCCTTCACCCGTTTGTCCTTACTTGCAATCTCCCTGATAAGCTCAACTGTGCGGTCCGTTGAACAGTTATCAATAAAGATATGCTCATAATCGTACTCAGGAAGTCGCAGAAACACCTCCCTTACCTGCCGACAGGCTTCTACTATATTATCCTCCTCATTGTAGCATGGCATCACAACACTAATCAGAGGCATTGCATCTCCTTACATTGCTGAAAACAAGATTCTTTTGAAGAAAATATGAAACAAAGGCCATCGGTATCGTGATAACAAATGAAGCCAAGTACATATTAAAAGCCAGTTTTATTGAAAGCTTAAGCAGAATCATGTTTATAATCATTATAATGGAGTACACGAAAAAAAACCTGAATATCAATCTGTTATCATGGCTCTTGAATACAATCCCGCCTGTTGATTTGAAATTAAAAAGAACCCCCAGGATAGTCGAGAGCAACACAGCCAGAACGTAATGCATACCCATGAAGATAAACAATGCAAATATCCCGTAACCGAACATTGTATTACCTACGCCGACCAGAATGAACAGAAGGAATCTATTACTGACAAAAGGCATTACATCCGCCTCTTTAATAGCTGAATGCGCTGCTTTTATCAGTAATCACTTCATATTCATAATAATTTTCAGGACTGGTGCCAATAGCAAACGGTAGAGGGCCATACACATCAGCGTAGAATCCGGCGCCTCTGGAAAGGCTCATTGTTGAAAACAGGCCGTAAAGAGGAAACGTATGCACCTCTCTTATGAGTGCAAGATGTTTATATAAATGTTTAGTATTAGTGTTGGTGGATGGTATGATTACCGTATCTCCCCTGCTTAGCCTTGGTCTATTATAATTAAGTATTCTGTAATCACTTGACCGTGTTATGTAGTGTTCAAATCCCCAGTGTCCCTCATACCATTTATTTCCATGGCAATTTTTAGTCAGAACCTTAACACCAAGGGCCGCGGAACGAGCACTGTTTGCAAATGCAGTATCAGCATGGGTGATGGCAAGAGAAACAGCTAAAGAAAATAACAACGAAGTAAATAACAAAACATTATTTAATTGGAAGAAGTCATTCTCTATCTTATAAAATTGAGACAACATTATTCCGGCAGCAGGCACAATAGGAATGATAGTTCTCCCGTTTACCGACCAGTTAATAAAAACCGCAAACAAGAAAACACCGACCATCCATAGTAGAAGCAACATAGTGTCAGCGTTTCTTTGCTTCATAAAGTTTCTTATTAGCATTATCATAACACTTACTCCTGCAAACACAAAAAATGGAAGTTGAACAACGAAAAGCCAGTTAATTCCATCTGCATTTGCAATTGGGTAATGGTCAATAAAATCATTTTTGAGAAGCAGAAGCAGTACAGACACAATGATGGCTAAATATATAAAAAGCACTATACCTCTCGTACGGCAAACAAAATATATACTGTGAGCAAGTATGCAGCCGCCAAGGAATGCAAAACCTGTGATGATTTTGGCGTAATAATTTTTACCGCTAGAGACGTGATTATATACTGACCATGACTCTATAAAGCTTATCTGGCGAAGACCATATTTAGCATAGGTAAGCTGATCAAACAGAAGAAGGGTAATAACCGGAAGCATCAGGTATAATATCCACTCCCCTGCCTTTCTTTTTTCTGCAATGGTATATGCCATAAGTAGTGGCACAAGGCATATCCCCATATACTTTGTCATGACACATAGGGTAATCATAAAAGATGAGGCTGCCAGGAACCCCCTTTTGCCCTCCTTTATGCCTTTTCTCCAGAAATATATGGCAAATACCCAGAAGGCCAGCATAGGTACATCGCACATCACTGTTGTGGACGAAAGAATAAACACAGGGGTACAAATCGCAGTAAGAGCGGCAATGAATGGATCTGCAGACATATCTGAAGCTAAAAGCCATGTTCCGGTAATTACCGCTATTGCTGGCAAGATGAAAAACGAATGGATGACAATCTCGCTGTAGCCGAAAAGAGAACCTGGTATTACTATAAGATAAGCAACCAAAGGAGGGTTGGTTATTACTGGAGGAGAAAACTGCATGTAGTAACCAAAATAATCAAAGGGATGAGCTTGAATATATTTGGCCATACCGATGAAAGTTGGATCGTCTATATGAAAGGCCTTGTTGAGAAAAGGTGCAAGACAGCAAATAAGTAACACTAATAGGAATAGTTTTTTCTTAAAATTACCACTCTCATATTTATTTGATATATAGTCATTTTTTAGCAACTGCTTCATCATTCCCTCGTGAATATGAAGATTGTGTTATCAAGGTTAACCAGGCTTATCTGCATGTCACTATTAGTTTTTCTGACAAGTTCCGAATAATACCTGTCAGCAATCACCTTTTTGGCCCGTGTTTTGATGTAATCAGATATCTTACGATAATCACTTTTGAGAATCAGTTCTGTAGCTCCAGAAATTTTCAAAGGGCACGGAGATAGGGCTGCAAGCGAATGCACTCCTGAAAGTTGCGTTAATATCAACACCTCTTCTCCCGGTGTTACGTTTGCCCTAATAAAATCAAACTCCCTGTAAACCAGGCCACGCTCTTTTGTAAATACTGGTCCAACACGCTGCCTGATAGTTGAAGCTATTTCAGGTATACTGCATGCAAATGAAACATTTATATATATCAATAAAAACAGCAACATAATCAGGAAAATCTTGTCTGCTGCAACTCCGTAAGACTTTACCTTTTCAACAAGTCCGTCAATATACATCGCAAGCATTATTATGGCCGGATATGATACCGCAGGTAGATTGAGGTCATGGCTTCTCCCCTGGAAATAGCTGAATAGTCCTGTCCCCAGAATAGCAAGATATAAAAACATTGCTGAGCGTGTTGTAACATCTTTTCTCAACAGGCTTTTCAATCCTTCAAAAAGTCCGGCCGCATGAATGAACATAACAACCATCCAGGGATGCCACATCTTCATTGGAAGCATGAAATAACCATTTATATAAAACAGTTTCTGGTACTCTAAAGCCCATGAAAAATCAGGAAAATAACCATATCTTATTTTCATGTATAAACAGAAAAGCATTGATACAATAGCAAGCGAGGTCAAAGAGGTAACCAATTGATTTAATACAGGCGCAATACACATGGATGGAGATTCAATATATATTAACAGAAGCAGCCACGAAAGAAAGACTACAAGACCTGTGTCAAAGTTCCATAACACGGCAGTTGAATATAAAAAGTGAGAAAAGTAATAGAGTTTATTACTACGCGATTTCAAATATATATAACTAAGCAGTATTGATATTGCAGGAAAGATAAAACGGACGGGATGGTACTGATAATAGTATTCCTGAAAATTTACTATCCTACCAAAAAAATAGCAAAAAAACAGCATAGCGACCAAGGTTAGCGGAACAATAAATCGGTTTCTAACAACCTTCTTAAGAAAAAGGTAGATGCATAAAATAGCCAACACATTAAGAAAAGCCATTAAAATTGAAAATGAGAGAACAGAAAGACCCAATATCCTAAAAACAGGCTCTATAACGTGTGGATAGAGGCCATATTGATGAATCAGATCCACCAATAGTTCCTTACCCAGAAATACTTGCACAACTGCATGAAAGACTGCATTAAAGCTATAAATATAAATCGGGGAATTTGTAATGCCGTTAAGCGCCATTATTCCATATAAAAACACAAGTAATGTAGACAAAAAAAACAGCAGCTCTAGCAGAGAGCCAAGAATCTCGCTTTTCCACCCTTCTATACTACTCACATCATAAGTAGTCATCCGATTGAAGACAAAAAGCGATAATAAAAACAGAAAGACAAATGATACCGGGGTTATTTCGTAGTTTATTGCAGTATATACCAAGGCATTGGGATGTATAGTTAACCAGGTAATTAGCAAAACGAGCAACACTGGAAACAAAAAACTGTAAGTATAATGAATGATATCAGGCCGTTTTATTGTAATGACTTTGTTGGCAAAAAAATGACTTAATAGAAGAAAAAATGGAAGGATCAAAATTCCTGAAACAAATTGTAGACGTTCCAATGGTTCTGGCCTGAACGACATGGAATCCAGTTCAAACACCTTTTTTACAGCGGAAAGATCGGTTACTGGATGATACAGTTTGGAGAGTGTATAAAGAAAAAGTGCCATCAATATGGCAGTAATAAACAAGGAGAACAGAGATGATAATTGTTCACTCTGATATTTTATTACTGACAAATTTGTGGGTGCTTTGCTCTTAAGCATAGCAAAGATAACTTCATGTGATTTAGAAAACTGTCTCATTCACTCACTCTGCTTAAGACAGCCCCAGTTGTTCTTTTAAGCTCTCAAGAAACCCGGGATTTGGAACTTCAAGAAATGCTATAGCAAATAGCTCAAAATGGCCATATATGCTCTCCCACACATAAACTTCCTTAAATCCGCATAGTTCGAGCAGACGCCCTAATGACTTAGCAGTAAAACCGGTTCTGTGAGCATAGAATTCATTTCCGCTACGCTCTATCTTGGCATGTAATCCATAAATCAGATCATGTACCATAACATCAGTTTCGGGCACGCTATACAAGAGATCGTCTATATCAAGGTCGCAATCAATGACTCTTTGCATTACTGCTAATATGTCAGGAACCTTAATAATGACAAATCCGTCTTTTTTTAAAACAGTACGGAATCCATTCAACACTTTTACCGCATCATGTCGATAGTAATGCTCCAGATTATGAGAGCAGTATATTGAGTCGTACTGTCTTGGTGGCAGCTTCCAGAGCTCTCGAGCATCACACAACACGTCAGGATTACCCTTCGGATCTATATCAAGCAGAACGTGTTTCCAGCCATCATAACATACTGGAATAGCAATGCCCTTGTTGTTGCCACCAACGTTCAAAACTGTGCGTTCAGGCACGGGGGTTACCTCTTTATCAGCTTTAATTATAGTTTCCTCTGGAATTTCAGTCATTACTGCCAAAGGAATCTGGTAGATAGTCGAGCATATATCACTGAAACCACTCCCCCATGGATAAACCGAATAACGATAGATCTGCTGAGATTGAGACATCAGCATAAATTCTGTCAGAGTATCCCTGATTAGATGGTCTGGGATACCAGCAGTGTGGCATTCCCCTAGGTGAACCGGTTTCACATCCGGAACAATTTTTATACCAAATTCACGAGCGAGCTCGTTTTTAACATGAGTATTGTCGGAAATAACAACGGCTTCAGTCCCCCAGACCGGTATGATTCGTTTTCTAAACCAGTCTGATACTATAGAAGGGATAGCAGGTTGCCCATCCATCTGGGAATCTCCCATCCTCAGATGTACAGTGCAGTAGCGGTTTAAACCAAGTTTTTGTTTCAGCAAGTCAACACACTGTGTCATCTCCTTTTTCGGTTGCAAACGGTTACGCACAAACGCACGGCACTCATCGTCAACTGACTTAAATGGTACCGCATGAGTCATAATAAATGTTGGCCTCACGCTTGAACAGGCAGCCACAAACGGTTCTAACTCAACATTTTTCTGATTGAAGAATTCATTTACAGCCAGTTTTCCTCGTTTCGGAATTCTGTCAACCTGTTCAAAATATCTGGCAAGCGGATGGTCTGTAAAATCCAGCTTAAGTATAAAGCCATAGCGTTTTGCAAGTTGATGCAGTGTGATGCTGCCCCTCAGAAAATCACCCAGTCCGGGAGGTTGCGTAACAGTTCGGCATTCGGGCTGATAGCTGTGTATAAACACTTTGCTCCGGTCTGATATTGACTCTAAATCATCAAGATTGGAAACCTTACAAATCCGTTTTACTTTTCCTAAAGCATTAACAAATCGTGTAGCCTTAAGCTCGTTTTCGTAGGTTAGTCCGCAGGCAAAAACTCTTCCAGCAGATGCAATCTGTTCGCACTCATTGTCATGGGCAACTGCCCACTCAAATTTTTCCTGCAAGTCAGAAAGGTCTCCACTAACAGGAATGTAGTGTTCCCATGGTTTTAGCCGATTATAATACCACTGTTCAAAATGGGATTTTACCTTAAAGACAACACTGTTGCTGTACAGTTTCCAGAAGAGCCCGCTCCAGGCGTTAACCTCTCCATCAATATCAAGCAGATATTTATAGCCGAGTTGTTCCTGCTTGCTAGTGTTATGTGATGCCTGTGCATCTGATATTTGATGGTTTTGCATGCTCCATTCAATAAGTAGTTCCCGTTGCGTTTTCCTTCCTTCCTGGTCGTATCTTCTGTAAGGGAACCCATGCATGCTGCCACGCCAGAAGAGTTGTTGCTTTTTCTGTGACCAAAGGCAATCAACGCTATCTATTTCATATCTTAGCCGTTCATATCCATTGGAGGAAATAAAATCGCTATCAGGTACAAGCTGAACAAAAGGATCATTCAAATGGCGTCCAAAGGCAACAACAGGATATTCAAAAACCGGAAAAATATTTGGAAGGTGGTGCGGGTGTATAAAGCGCCCCTTCTCGCCTAATGTGCCCGTTCCTGAATACGCTTGCATAATCTTTCGGTCAAGATTTACAAACACAGGTCGTGCTGAAGGTTCCGAATGTTCGCGCCATGCATCATATAATGTAAAAAAACATTTGTATTTCAATCTGTTTTGCGTTTTGACACAATCTGTAATAAATTTCATAAAATGATTCATGCGCAACTGGTGCAGATTGATCTGTGGCGAGATGACGTTTATATTGCCGTCCCCTGGCAGTTCAAGGAAACCAAGTTCTCCAAACATATCCAGTGTTTCTTGGACTGTCATTTATTAATCCTCACAAAACTGAATCCAAAAGGGCAATCCGATCCTTAAACTGCTGCCCCTCTCCATAATGGTAAAAGGCATCACCTTTACCGTGAAATCCAAAGCAGTTATCCAGGTTATATTCACACTCAGGTATTTTCGCTTCCAGAGAAAACCTCATGGCAACCTCTACAGGAGCGTACTTACAACCTGCCTCTATAAAAGTGTCATAACATATATTTGTTAAAAGAATATCTTCATGCCTGTAGAATTGCCCGAGTTTTGAAGCAATTTCCATAAACTTTTTGCTTCGCAGGGAAAAACCTCCGTTTCCAACCCTATTTCTGGTACACCATGGGGCATCAGGTGGCCAGGGTGCACCGATATAATCATATTGCAGAAACTCATCGTTCCAAAGTTGGGGATTAATAATAAATCCATCGGAATGAACTGTAAGCAGAAAGTCTGACTCTATATAATCTACTAATTTTTCGATGCAAAATCTGCTGTATTCTTCGAGACTGGTTATGGGCTTAATGTTAATTACCTTGACTGCATCTGATGATATCTTTTGTGAGGTAAATAGCAATGTGTTGAAAAAGCAAATTTCTCTGCAAGAGTGTTTGAGTGCTTTGCAGGCCATAAGGGGATTTATACAATCTATAGCTATTATTGATATGTTGGATAGTTTCATTCTTTAAAATTGTAAAATAAAATCTGGCTCAGCCTTCTAGTTGCAAGAAGCAACGGATTCGGTAAAAAACGATTCAACCGACTGCGTGAAAGCCTCTTCATCACATAGCGCAGAATCATACATCTCAAAACGCAGCAACTGTCGTATATTCTGCAACGCCTCCAAATCCCCGGCAAGTGTACAGGCAATATTGCAATAGTCTGTGATGGTTTCAGCCACAAACTCTTCGTGGCCCAACTGTCGCATTATACTGAGTCCTACCCGTGAAGCATGCCGATTGCCAGATAGAGAGACCACCGGTACACCCTGCCAAAGGGCTTCGCATGTTGTAGTGGTGCCGGAGTAAGGGAAGGTGTCCAGTGCAATATCAATCTTTCCATATTGAGCAAGATGGGAGCGCATGGCTACATCAGAGGGTAACAGATCAATGCGCTCCTTGGATATTCCATATGATTTGAATCTGCGATGCATTCTTTTTGCTGTTGCAGTATCCCTGAAAAAATGGTTTTTGAGAATCAAACGTGACTCTGGCAGACGTGTCAAAATGGAACACCATGCTTCAATCATAAAATCCTGTATCTTGGGAAGCATATTGAAGCAAGCAAACGTAATATGGCCACTTGCCAAGGCAGGCAAATCTGAAATATCAGGCGCTTCTTCAAGGGGACGATAACAGAGAAAACCGTTAGACAGTCTGAACAGTTTTTCAGTGTGATACCTGTCTGCTATGCCTATCGGGTCGGCAGCAACATCGGTCAGGCGGTAATCCATCTGAGTCAATCCAGTGGTATTAGGATACCCCAGCCATGTAACCTGAACAGGTGCAAGCCTGTCTGCAAACAGGGGCAATCTGATGGTATGTCCGGTATGCCCGGCAAGATCAACCAGAATATCCGGAGCAATTTCGCTTATGACCTGCCTAGCCTCTGCATTGGTCAGACCGTAAATATCCCGCCAGCCGTCTGCAAGTGCAGACATTTTCTCTGTAATGTCGTCAGGTGTTGCAACATCTGAAATACAGAATATCTCAAAACGCTCCCGATTATGGTTGGAAAGGAGCGGCATAAAAAATGATGATACAGAATGTCGCCTGAAGTCAGGTGAAATATAGGCAACCCGTATGCGGGAGCGCTTTATAACCGGCATTTCTGTTACTGTCAACGCTTCAGCATGTAGTGCCGCCCAACGTTTGCTTTCACGTAAAATTGCCAGATCAGAATTACCTTGATGGTAGTGCATGCTTAACAACAAATTTGAATGAGCCTTAACATTATCCGGGTCAGCAGATACCGAAAGACGCAAGTTTTTGATGCCAGTAACAACTCTTCCCTGGTACACCTGAACAACGCCAAGTATGTTCAATAGCTCTGAACAATCAGGCCGTTCTACAAGCGCTGCCTTGCATAGTTGCTCCGCCTCGGACAGGTTTGCCGACTCCATCAATTTCCTTGCCCTTCGAGATGCCTGGATAGCTTTGTGCATTGGCCAGCCATCACTGTTTGGTTGAGGCAGACAATTGGCGGAATAGTCGCCAGGAGGGATTATCTTTTTTTGTAGAGATTGATCAGCGGCAAGGCCATCCCACGGTATCCGGCGCATGCCGGTATATGGCATTGATGCGGGAATACCATATTTATCCTTGAAACGCGCCCAGTTTTCGTTTGCCCGAGCCCAGCGGGTCTGAATTTTAGCTTGTTTTTGCTCGTCAGGTAGATAGTCCATGTTGGAAGCATGCTGGTGCCAGGCAAAGGCTCCCAGCGCCAACTGAGGAGAAAAACCAGCCTGGCGAGCTCTGACTCCAAAATCATGGTCGGCAAAATAGCCAAAAAAACGTTGATCAATGAATCCAATCCTATCTAGAACAGAACGAGTGACCATAAAGGCATCGCCCGTAAGAAAAGGATCTTCCACTGTTCTTCCTGCATATTTCAAGGCACGCTGTGCCGCATATGCAAACAGGTCATCAAAATTATCAAGTTCACCACAATCTTTTATTGTGTGCAGTGGCAGGCCGTTATCTACAAAATTAGAACAACCTCGAATAATTCCGGCTTCAGGCATGGAAAAAGAGATGGACAAAAGTTCTTTGATGTATGCAGGTGTAACAAAGATATCATTGGAAAGAAAGATTATGCTTTCCCCTTTAGCATGAGAAAGGATCAGATTAAGACTGCCGCTGTACTCTATATTTTTTTCTAATCTGAATATTTTCGTATTGGGGTGCTGTTCTGCCACCGACTCAAACAGAGTAAGTGTGTCATCTGCGGAAGCATCATCCACAAGAATCAGCTCAAACTTGCCACTAACACTGGCAAAAAGTGCATGTAAAGCATGAGTAGTTGTTTCTGCATTGCCGTAAGCAGCCATGCCGATGGTTAGCTTGTTGCTATCCACTTTCAGTGGTGAGAGTTTGCACAAAACTGTTTCAAACATGTGTGGATGACCTGTCCTGTCAATAGTGGACACTCATTTTTCAAGCGGCTTGTTTCCTTTTTTAGCAATTTACTTCAAAGAGTTCTTTTAAGGCAGCAAGACAGAGACAGCCTTCTAACACACAAATCTAACCAGGTTTCTTGACGAGTGAACCTATTGAAAAGCTGAAGGCCATTGTCTGATAAAATGAAACCATTGCCGCCCTTAATAGTTTCCATTTCTTTATTGAAACCTCTCCTGTCTGGCGCTCAGCATGTACAACAGGGTGCTCAAAGTAGCGGACGTTTGCTTTTGCTACATAGCCAGATAAAATGACATTCGGAGCAAAAGTGTTTTCTGGAATTCTCTTAAAAACATCTCCAAATCTGGATGAACGCATCAATCTATATGGAGAGTTCACATCCCAGACGCCTTTACCATAAAACAGTCGAACACAGAGGCGTGAAAACATACTAATAATTTTTCGTGGCAAAGGCTGGTGCCGAGCCTCCCTGAAGCCAAGTAAAAAATCGTAGTTATTCCGTTGTTCCCATAACGATGCAAAACATTCAGGTCCCATTTCTCCGTCTGAATCGATCTGAAACAACCACTCATAATTATCAGCGTTGTCTCTATATCCCGCAAGAATTGTTGGTCCGTGTCCGCTATTAAGTTTGTCATGAACAAACAGTTTTCCGTTCGATTGCGAAGCAATATGGTTTAATATTTTAAGGGAATTATCTTTTGAGCCATCGTTGTATGCGTGAATATTAAAATCTATACAAAGAGAACCAAGAACCTGCATCCATTTATCCAAAACATCTGCAATTGCACCTTCTTCGTTATAAACCGGCAATATAACAGCAAGAGTCGTTGTCAAATTCAGGCTCCTTTTTTTGTAGCAAAGTATGAAAGAGGTGGATTTTGCAGGGAGGTGCCAGCTCTTTCAAAAACCAATATGGCGCCTGGTCTTATGACAAACGACTTATCCCACAACTTTGTAGAATCGTTAACCACAAAATCATCATCATACTGACTCACACAAATTAATCGATAATCAAGGAAAAGTGAGCGCAGCTTAAGATAATAGTTATCTAAATTAGGTGATCGTATAAAATGAGAACTCACATTGTTAACAAAAATCATATAGTCCGGAGGAGATGCAATTAAATCAGAGTAAAGTTTTCCTCTGAAAATCTCCTGATTGGTTGAAGCGAGTTGAATAGGGTAATAGTAAAATATAGAGGATGGTGATACAAGACCGGAATAATAATAGAGTTGAGGTTCAGAACCGATAATAAATGCCTTTTTACCAGCAACGGCTTTGGTTTTTAAGTATTCTCCAAGTATTGTTGACTGATAAAACGGCATAGAGCCATTATAGGCCTTTTCAAGTAGCTGCTTTTGTGATAGCTGAGCATCCCTTACAAGTGGCAAGCTTGTAAACACCAATAATGTGCATACGACATAGGTCATCTGCCGTATGTTTGAGGTTTGGATAATGTGAGCCGTAAACAAGGATATCCCAACCACCCAAAATGGAATAACAAAAACAAAATAATGAGAATAGAATACTTTACCAAGAGCAACTGCAAAAAATGATGATAAAAGGAATATTAAAACTGAACACCTGTGCCTGATATCGGAAGATGAGGTCAAGTAGATGATTATTCCTAGTACCCCCAATGCCCAGATCATTGGGTCCATACCAGCCATTCTGAGTACAGTATAGGAAAAAATCTTAATGCTTAAAAGAAATGGTGGTCCGGCACCTGCATAGCTGACATTGTATCCCCAGAAGCCGAACCAGAATTTATTAAAATTTCCGCTTGCAGCAAAATAAATTGAAGTTAAAATAAGCGGCAAAATAAGCCCAGACACAAAACAAAATGATATTATTATTGATTTTTTATACCCACTTATTTTAGATGACAACAAGACAATAAATATTACTGCACATGCGAAAACAACTACAGGCTGTTTGATAAGTACGCCAAGCCCACATACTAATCCCCAGAAAAACCATAGTTTGTTACTATTATTTTCGGCATCAAGTACCGCAAAAAATCCAGCCAGAATAAATGGCAACGTAAAAATCTCAGTATTTGCATTATATCCCGTGTAGGCCACCGAAACTGTAGCCATACCCAGACAAACCACTGAAAAAAGACTGACAGCATATCTTGATGTAAGACGCCATACTATACATGCCATCAGTATAGAAGCCAGATAAACAAATAATATTGCCATTATTCTAGGCGCTATAACATTATGACCAAAGAAATTTATGGCAACTGCATAGATGTAGTAGACACCAGGAGGCTTATGGTCAAAAACGTCAGCATAAGGTATTCTGCCTTTCAATATCAAATCTGCTATATATGCATATACTCCCTCATCCCTCTCAAATGGTACTGACAAGAAAATAAATCTTGGAAGCACTGCAAACAATCCGGCTAAAAAAACCCCGACCCACTGTTTTTTAGAAAAAATATTTAATAGAGGAAAGTTCAAAGTAATACTCCGTTATTTTTCGGTCGGTATTCATTCCACATCTTAAAAAAGGCATTCTCAAGAGAAGTTGCATATTTGTTCGCGTCACAAAGTGGTGAGGCTTTCATTAATTCACGATTTTTTTCTCTAAGCTCAACCAGCGTATCCAGATCATTGGCAAGACCTTTGGCTATTGCAACATAATCTCTCTCATTGGAAGCCGCCAGCATATTTAAGCCCAGAAGATTTAAGAAGGAATATGTTTGACGGCTTATTGGCTGTTCTCCTGGCAGGGTAATAACAGGAACTCCCATCCAGAGAGCATGAAGAGTTGTCATTCCCCCTGTGAATGGAAAAGAATCTAAAGCTATATCTATGTCTCCATACTCAATCATCATCATATACATGTTTGACTGTGTTCTAAACTCTATTCGCTTTGGAGAAACCCCCCTTGCCTTAAACCTGTCTCGCACATTCTGTCTAACAGCAAAATCCTGATAAGTGCGCCATTTAAGAACAAGGCGAGAGCCTGGAACTGACTTTAAAACATTAGACCATAAAGTTACTACCTGTTCATTTATTTTTACAGGATCATTAAAACATCCAAATGTTATATAGCCATTGTCAATGCAAGGCGGCTCTACTACTTCTGGGTATGGAGTTTGTGGTTCATAGCAGAATCGGGAGTATGGCAGTCGTAAAACATGCTCCGAAAAAAGATGTTCCTCTCCGTTCTTAACAAGATCATAATCAGCAATTATATAATCTATTGCCTCAATCCCCGTGGTATTCCAGTAACCGAGCCATGTTGCCTGAACAGGTGCAGGCCTTAGGGCAAAAAGTGACAATCTGTTATCAATTGTATGCCCTGACAAATCAATAAGAATGTCGATATTATCAGCTCTTATTACTGATGCAGCTGTCTCATCATCAAACTCTGAAATATCACGCCAACCTGCTACAACAGACTTAAACCACTGAGTCAGTGCATCTTGCCCCCTACCACTGAAATAACAGTACAACGACAAAGTAGAGGCATTGTAATTCTTAAAAAAAGGACGCAGTAAAAAACCTACAGGGTGTGATACAAAATCTGGTGAAACAAATCCTATACGAAGATGGCGACTTTCTGTTTTTAAAGCACTAGCAGAAGAATTAGTTTCCGAAACAAATCTGCTCCCGTATTTTAAGCTCAACTCATAGATTTTGTTTTGTGGAAGATCCTGATAAGACAAAAGTGCCAGGTGTGCCGACATAACAGAGGTGTTGTTGGGATCAATTTCTAAAGCCTTGCCAAGCATTTCCTCTGCTTTTTCAATCTTACCCAGGCCCTGGTAAACCTTTGACAACATCCTGTATGTATCAACATGTGCTGAATCTGCTAGCAAAGCTTTTTCAAAGTACGCGCTTGCTTCTGTAAGTCTCCCCATGTGACGACATAGATTGCCAACCAGATATAAAGCCTCCAGATTATCAGGTTCCAGTGACAAAGCCTTTTTAGCCATTACAAAACTTGTTCTCAGGTTGCCTCGCTCTCCATAAATGATAGCAAGCTTAAGAGATGCTATGAAGGATGTTTTGTCATATCTTAAAACCTTTCGGAACATAACCGCAGCATAATCAGTCATCCCCCTTATTAATAGACAGTTGCCCAGGTTAAGCGCTGCAACTGTATGGGAGGGTTTTTTCTTCAATACAGCCTCAAAAAGCATAGAGGCGCGCTCATAATCACGATCATTCATTGAAATAACAGCAAATGAGAAGATTTCGTCAACATTAAATCTTCTTATATCTTCACACCCCGAAATCTTCTCTCTGTTATCAGCACACCAAAGCGACCAGACATGCCTGAAAGTATTCTCAAGATTTTTCGTGAATTCGCTGCCATTGCATAAAGGTGAAGCTGCCATAGCGGCTCTAAGTTGGCCTCTTATACTATCTAACCGTTCAATATTGTTTGCCAAAGACAATGCAATATCACAAAATTCATCTTTTGTTTCAGCCACCAGATCAGAACAACCGATAACATCCAGAAAAGCCTTTGATTGGCGATGAATCGGAGTGTTGCCTACAAGCGTAACAACAGGTACGCCCATCCAAAGAGCCTCACATGTAGTTGCTCCTCCATTGAAGGGAAATGTGTCAAGGGCTATATCAACATCTCCATATTCTGCCAGCATTTCTGCGTGGGGAGAGAGGGTCCTCATTTTAATACGCTCTGCAGTAATTGAGTGCCTGGCAAAACGCTCCCTGAAATCCTGAACAACATCGGGATCAGAAAAAGACTTTGCTTTCAGTAGCAATTTTGAGCCAGGCACCCCATGCATAATTTTTGACCAAAGCTCAACTACATCGTTTGATATTTTAGTTATATTATTAAACGAACCAAACGTAATATAGGAATTCCTCTTGAAAGGCAGTGGAGCAACATCCGGGGTATAGGGTTGTGCTTGATAACAGAATCTGCAGTTTGGCAAACGAACTATCTTTTCTGAAAAATAGTTATCCATATAAGGAGGAGCCGTTATCTCATCACTTATATGGTAATCAATTGATTTCATGCCTGTTGTATTAAAATATCCAATCCATGACATCTGAACCGGAGCTGGTCGGCGGGCAAAAAGAGGCAGCCTGCTAAAACCGGTATGTCCAGCAAGATCAACAAGGATATCAATACCATCTTTTCTTATGATCGCTTCAGCCTGTTCATCCGAAAGCAGTGAAATATCCCGGTAGCAATCGGCATACCCGAAAAACTCTTCTGTCATCTCCTCAACCTTGTGACAGGAGTTATACAGGCATACAAATACTTGCTCCTTATTATGGTTTGCCAGAACTGGTCTAAGGTGATAGCCAACCGGATGGGCCCTGAAATCGCCGGAAACATACCCTATCCTTATTTTTTTTCCCGAATCCGGGCGATTAAGATGCCTGCGCACAAGTTTTTCAAATTTTGATAAGTAGCGTTTGGCCCAGCAGATTGACGCATTGAATATCTCCTGCTGGGTCACATCAGGAAGAAGATTCATAGCAAACAAAAGACAGGAGTGAACCGTTATGTTTCTGGCTATGCTCAATGATTTATTGAAATATTCAATAGCCTCTATAGTTCTACCCAACGCCAACAATATATTCCCTAGCTGAGCGTATGCTGAAGGATCTTCCGGAGTAATCTCAAGTGCTTTATTGCATAGCTCATGGGCTTCAGCAAATTTTTGCTGAAGTACCAAAATAAACGCAAGTTCCAAAATGTATTTAACGTTATCAGTTGCTAATGCAAGTATCCTGCGATAAATCTCTTCGGCTTCGTTAAATTGAGATGAACTCTGAAGGATACGCCCTAGATTGAAATATGCGTCAAGATACTCCGGGTTTAAATCTATTGCATTCCTTATAAGCCTTTCTCCAGTTTCCGGATCACCGGTGCGATATTTTAAAAGCCCAAAACCATGCATCACGCGAGGATTATCAGGATACTTTTTGTAAAGATCTTCACAAAGAGTCAGCGCTTTCTTCAGTTTTCCCAGATCAGCAAGCCTGTTAATTTCAATGAATGTATCGGCGACCTCATTTGAGTTATCCTCGATGTTAATGTGTTCCATTGAGTTTTTCCTTCATCTTGTCTCTCAAATGAGTTAAGTGCTTTCTTTGATTAATATCCTGCAGAGGTATAAATTCCAATGCGCGACCAAATGAGCTGTATGCGGCATCATACTCTCCACGATTCATCGCCGTTTTTGCTGCAGTAACAAACAGTCTCGGGTTTTTTGAAATTTTATAGAGATGACTTGAATACTCGACTCTTAGTTTATCAAGTGAATACTTATCCAGCAGGTTTACAATGCCACCCGTCTCCATTTCATCAATCAGGGATACTGCATTTTCCAATAACGGTTCTGATACATATCTGGTTCTTGTAATTGACTCCTGGTAAAGCTTCAAAGCTTCTTCATACCTTTTTTGCCTTATTAGCATTCTACCAATAATAATGTCTGACCTGTTAAGTTCATGATTTGGCGGAAGCTCTTTAATTAAATAGCTATACTCTTTTTCCGCTTCTGAGAAGGAGCCTGCAGATACAAGGGCAGCTATATACATATCACGTAACTTTCTAACCTTTGGGGACTGCCTGACAGTGTCTTTCATCAAAGTAGCATTCGTCATCCACTGAATATTTCTATGTAAGGTCACATATGAAGCCAATATGCATAAACATGAAAGGATGGCATAGCCATACATTCTGGCTCTCGCTGTTTCCTCTATCGTTTTCCAGATTCCAAGCAACAAAGCAAGCATCCAAAAAGCAGATGAAACATATATGTATCGCTCTGCATAAGCTGTCCAGGCAATGGTGCCGAATGCAAACGGCAATACTGGCAACATAACTGCAAAACCTGCAAGGGCAAACAAGGCTGGCAATGTTCGTAATACCAGCAGGTACATAACCAGGAACAGTACCGCAATTCCCAAAAGATCATAAAGAGGATCAATCTCAAGAATGAAAAAATTCAGCGGGACTGGTATAAAAAACTTCTTCACATAAAATCCTGTTGCGCCAAGGAAAAGCGATATAGTGTAATTCAGATCATCACCCATCAACTTCACAGTATTAGCAATTTTGCCAACGCTTGATGCGAACACAACAGATCTTATTACCCAAAACAGCAGTATACTTGATGAGACAAGCACAACTCCTGCAAATACATACTTAAAAATCTCCGACCATTTAATACCTTGAATTGAGCGCCACAGATAGATTAAATAAACCAATGCAATAGCAACAACCAGCCAAAACGAATTAAGAAAAATTGCTGCAAGTAATGCTGTAGAAAAAAACAGACAGAAAGCGACAGGGCTTGCTCTATGCTCCGGGCGCATAGAGTGGCCTGAACTATTTAATAACAGTACAGGAATAATTATCAGATAGCCAAAAGCAGCTTCCTTGGCTAAGAGAGAAACAAATGCAGATAGCAATGACAGAAATAGCTGCCATTTCTTTCCAGACTCAATATAGAAAAAAAGAAGCAAAACACTGGAAAGAACGAACATACTCATCATTATGTCGGTTCTGCCGGAAATCCAGTTTACCGATTCTGTAACAATGGGATGCACTCCAAACAGCAGTGCAACAAACATTGGAAGATAAAAAGCGTCGTTTATCTCATACCGTCGCACAGCCTTACTGGCTATGAAGTAAAGGAGAATGCAGTTGATTATATGCGCTATTACCGACTCAACATGCATGGCCCGACCGTCAAGGAACCATAGCGATTTATCAAGCTGATAACTTAGACCTATCAAAGGCCTATAGTAACCTGCAGCATCGGACTTGGGGAAAAAATTGGCAATGAAAGAAAAATTATCACCTGTAAGTATGTCAGTTAAAGCGTCCAGGTCGTCCACCAAAGACACCTCGGCAAACCTGGTAGGTGAGAAGACAAGAAATAAACATATCGCAATAAGCATTAACTGATATCTTGGCTGCAGTCTTTGCATGAGCACCTAAAAAGGGTTGGCTGATAATCAGCCAACCCTTTGAATTAATAAAAGCATATTATATAAATTGCGCTTTATCTGTTACATGGAAGTCCAACTGTTGAAAGTAGTGCCAGTAGCATCACCACTGGCAGCGGCGGAAGCGGCTGCGGTAGCAGCCCCGACAGTAGTTGTTGAGTAGTAAAGCTTGGCATCTCCACTTCTTGAAGCAATGACTTTGTCTCCTCCGTTATGGCCAGAGCGTATTGAGTAATTCTCAGCTGCATCAGATGACCCATAAACCTTAACCTTGTTGGAAGATGTAAAACTTGTGCCACCAACACTTGTTGTACCTTCATAAAGCGTGGCAGCACCAGCAGCTGAAGCGGCAATTGAGAGGGCTATTACAAGAGAAAGTTTTAAAAGTACTGGTTTTGACATTGTGTATATCTCCTTTCCTGATTACATTGATGGATAGGCTTGACGATCAGCATAAACTGCCTCAAGTGCTGTTTTGAAGTTGCGAAGGTCGCTGGTTGCATTGGAGTTAAACCCCTTAATACGATATGCATTGAGCTGCGGAATAGCAACTGCGGCCAGGATGCCGATGATCGCAACGACGATCAAGAGCTCGATGAGGGTGAAGCCTTTTCTGTTCCGAATCTTGTTAAGCATAGATTCTTCTCCTTTCTGGTTGTCCTGCTGATATGCAGGTGTAAATTTAAGCAGACTACGTAGATGAATTCAGCTAAAGCTCAAGCAAAATACAAGCCAACACAAAAAAGAACTAACTATCAGTCTTTACACAACTCTTATCCATTCATACTGGTAAACAGGCTAGCATAGGCATACTGTTTGTCAAGCCACGCTGACATTTTTTGTCAATTAAAAACTATACCTGTTTCAAAACTCTTCTGCGCGGGGCTTTATGCAGTTCAGCAGGCTACATCAACCCGGTCCCTTAGCCCAGATAGTTTTACATTCATCAGGCCAATCTCTTCCTTCAGTTCGTCATGTTTATCATCAATCTTTTTATCCAAGACGCTGAAACATTCAAGAACGAGCTGAATTTTGCTCTCAATGGATTCCAGCACCACTTCAAAATGCTCTTTTCCCATCTGTACATCTCCTCCAAAACTTACACCTGCATACCACAGGCTGACGTGCAAGGTAATCTACTCTTCCCTGAACACCTCCGCCAGATCAACTACCAGATCGTCCAGCAGTGGTACAGCTACAATTCCAGCCAGGGGACGTTGTTAATTTGTCAAGCTGCTACCCTTCAAATACATCCGCCAAATCTATTGTCAGGTCACCTAGTAACGAAACCTTCACCTTGCCATCATCACCGTATCGGTCAGGGGCTCCATAGTGGCCATCAGTCTGAAGCTTAAAGACCATCAAGGTTTTATCATCAGGGCTGATTATCCAGTATTCTTTTACACCATGTTTTTGATAAAGATCAAACTTGGTGGTTAGATCATGCCTGGCTGTAGATGGTGAAGTAACCTCAATGACCAGATCTGGTGCGCCTTTACAGCCGCGATCATCAAGCTTGGTAGTATCACAAACCACAAGAATATCGGGTTGCACAACAGTTTCAATATAATTATCGCTTGCGTCAGACCGCTCGTGCAGGCGCACATCAAAGGGGGCATCATAGACCTTGCAGGGTTTACCTTTAAGATGCAAATACAGTTGAGCAGCTAACGCAATAGATAGCTGCTGGTGTTGGCGAAGTGGAGCCGGAGCAAGTCCAACAGCCCCTTGCAGCAGGTAAGCCACCCCGTCAATCAGCTCCCAACGCTGGCCATCATCCCAGGTAAGATAATCAGCGTAGGTCCATTTCTGACCAGTTTTTTTCAATGCTTGGACCATAAACACCTCCAGGCGGGGGACGTTGTTAATTTATCAAGCACAAATCAAGCCTTGATTTAAGATCTGCATTAGCGGCCAGCAAAGCTTCCCCTCGCCTGGATGCCAAACTGACAGCAGAGCGAGTTTGGTTCAAAAATTGCGCTACTTCAACACCGTTAAAGCCTATTTTGCTGGTTGCAGTAAAACAGGAGGAACCTAAAGGGGACGTTGTTAATTTGTCAAGCAACTACTCTGCAAATACATCCGCCAAATCTATCGTCAGGTCACCTAATAACGAAACACTCACCTTGCCATAATCACCGTATCGGTCAGGGGCTCCATAGAGGCCATCAGCCTGAAAGGGACTTTGTAAAGAACCATTGACGGCTTTTGTCAACGCCCCTTACTTCAAAAAACTTTTAATTAGTAAAGCAACTATGCCCCCCATTACGGTTCCAAGCATCCACTTAATTACAGCCAACTCCATTTCCAACTTTCTCATATCTTCTTTTGTGGCAAGCGTCGTATCCATTGCCTCTGAAATGGTTTCTTTATGCACCTCTGCAAATACTTCTGCCTGTTGTTCTGTATAACCTGCTTCTCTCAGGCGCTTACACATTTTCAGGGTATCAAATGTTATACTTGACATGATCTACCTCGCATCAAGACTTGTGAAAAGTAAAATTTCAAAATGTTCTTTCTGCATGCGACACACCTCACTCAAAACTTATACGATTGCCTACCACAGGCAAACGTATAAAACAACCTGCCAGACGGTATTTATTTTTGCAACACCTAACGATGATCCTTATATCCAGTTGATTTCACGAGTGTACCTTCGCCGTCTTATTCCCTGAACACCTCTGCCAGATCTACCTCCAGATCTCCCAGCAGCGGCACCAAAACCTTGCCATCTCCGGCATAGCGGTCGGCAGCCCCGTACTTGCCGTTTTCTGCACGCTTATACACAAGCAGCGTATGTTCTGCAGGATGAATAATCCAGTACTCTTTGACACCATGCTTCTCATACAGATCAAACTTTACAGTCAGATCCATTTTAGCTGTGGATGGGGAGGTAATTTCAATAATAAGGTCAGGTGCGCCGTTACAGCCACGGTCATCAAGCTTGGCTTTGTCGCAGATTACCACTATATCTGGTTGCACAACGGTTTCTACGTAGTTGTCACTTACGTCATTCTGCTCTGAAAGACGAATATCAAAGGGAGAAAAAAATACCTCGCATGTTTTCCCCTGTAAATGAGTGGAAAGAGGTCTAAAAAGCTTGCCTGCAATACGCTGGTGATTCACACTTGGAGCCGGACTCATGCAATACGCTTCACCTTCAACCAGCTCCCAGCGTTGACCATCATCCCACGTCAAATAGTCGGCATAGGTCCATTTTTGTTCAGATCTGTTCTGTGGCACGGGCATTGGGATGACCCCCTTAAAAACTCATCCATAACGAAGATAGTTTGAACGTTGCAGTATGCACACTACCATCACACTGTTTTTCGTTGTTCTTAAAGCCTTACTCTACCTGCGGCACCGAAAAACTTCAATACCGCTGCTCCACCTTGGGTACATACCATTTAATCAGATTGTGCCCAATCCCGGCCGGGGCCGGTTCAATGCCATGTATCCGAGACGAAACCACCGGCAGGGCATCAGGCACGTAGAGAAAGGTATAGGGTTGTTCTTCGGCCAGGATCTCCTGAATCCGGTAGTAGGCTTTTTTCCTCTTCACAATATCAAAGGTGCTGCGACCTGCTTCCAGCAGGCGGTCTACCTCAGGGTTATTATAGCCGATGAAGTTCAGTTCGCCAGGCTTGGTCTTGCTGGAATGCCAGATGTCGTACATATCCGGGTCCTGGGAGGTCAGCCAGGCCAGCAGCACCACTTCAAAATTCCCCTTGTCAATAAACTCTTTCAGGAAAGCAGCCCACTCCACAATCCTGATCTGCACATCAACCCCCACCTGCTTCAGGCGTTGCTGGATGATCTGGGCGGTCATCAGACGCTGCTGGTTGCCCTGATTGGTCAGGATGGTAAAGCGCAACGGCTTGCCGTCTTTTTGCAGAAAACCATCATCTCCCGGTTTCCAGCCAGCTTCAGCCAACAGCTGCTTGGCATAGGCTGGGTTAAAGGGGATATCTTTTACATTGGGATTATGGGCCCATCGACCAGGGATCATCGGCCCGTCTGCCTTTTGCCCCATGCCAAACAGCACGCCCTGAATCAACTCATCCTTGTTGATGGCAGCGGTCATGGCACGACGGACGCGGACATCTTTAAACAAGGGATGCCGCAGGTTATAGCCAAGGTAGAGATAGCCGTTGGAGGGATAGCGGTACTTGTTAAAGGCTGCCTTAAAACGGGGGGTATCGGTCTGTCGGGCAAACTGCACCGGGGTTAAACCCATCTGGTCAACACCGCCAGCCTTTAATTCCATGTACATGGTGGATGTATCAGGAATCAGACGGAAGACGTATCGATCAAGGTAAGGACGTCCTTCAAAGTAGTCTTTGTTGGCCTCCAACACCACCTTCTGACCTGCCACCCACTCCGCAAAGCGGAACGGCCCGGTGCCAACCGGCTTGCGAGCCAGCGGGCTTTTGGTGATATCCTGCCCTTCCAGCAGATGACTGGGTAATATGGCTACTGCCCACGATGCAAGGGCTGGTGCATAGGGTTTGGCATAGCGTACCACCACGGTAGAGGCATCCGGTGCAGTAACTGCAGCTACCTGCTTGAAGTCTTCGGAATAGGCGGTGGGGGTCTTGGGATCAATAATGACACGGTAGGTATAGAGCACATCACGTGACGTAAACGGTTTGCCATCATGCCAGCGTACAGTACGCCGCAGTTTGAAGGTAATGGTAAGCCCATCAGGAGAGACCTGATATGATTCGGCCAGATCGCCAACAATCTTCAGGTTCTTGTCATATTTGATCAGGCCGTTATAGATCAGACCTGCCACACTGTGAGAGGCGCTGTCAGAGGCGAGAATCGGAATGAGAGTGGATGCCTCGCCAATGGTGCCTTCCACCAGGGTATCACCATAGGCCGGGGATGCTGCTGCAGATGAACTGCTGCGGGATGTCGGCGTTTCTCCTGCAGTGCAGGCAGCGCAGAGCAGGCAGATCAGCCCTGCAATGCCGTAATATCTCCAGCGTTGGAGAGCATGCCGGACAATCATTTCTCTTCCAGCTCGCCCCGGATGATCCGCCGCATCTTTTCATCCAGCTCCTTTTTTTTAGGATCAAGAGATTTAGCTTTTTTGTAGTACTTTAGGGCCTGTTTGTTTTCTTTGCGGGCATGATGCGCATCCCCCAGATGTTCAAGAATGGTGGGATCATCAGGAACCAGCTCCGTTGCCTGCTCCAAATAACGAACCGCATCATCGTAGCGCTTCATCTGGTAGTAGACCCACCCCAGGCTGTCGATAAAGAAGCCATCATCAGGTCTGACTTCCAGGGCTTTCTTGATGTGTGCTAAAGCTTCATTCAGGTTGATTCCCATTTCTGCATAGGTGTAGCCAAGAAAGTTGTGGGCCTGAGCATCTTTAGGGTTCAGCTCAACGGTTTTCTTCATCCGCTCAATGGACTCTGGCCGTTTGCCCAGCTTGTCGTACAGTATCCCTACCCTGAACTGAAATTTTGGATCGCCGGAAAAGCGTGGTTCAACGCCTTGCAACAGTTTAAGCCCCTCAGCTGGTTGATGCAGAGAATCATGAAGTGTTGCCAGAGAAAGATACAGGTCAAGCTTATCCTGATTGGCGGCAATAGCCCGCTCAAGCACAGTTACTGCCTCTTTCCCCTTTCCCTGTTCTTTGTAAATAAACGCCAGATGACCTACAGCTTCAGAGTAAACAGCAGAATCTGTTGGTATTTTTTGGAATTCTACGACAGCTCGGTCAAGATCATTTTTTTCTTCATAGGCACTACCAAGATACAGGCGCATCTGATGGGCGTCTGGATCAGACTCAAGCATCTTGGAGAAAATCTTGATCGCCTCGTCATAACGTTCAAGCTCGAGGTAAATCAGACCAATTTTCCGATTCGTCTCAGTTGTTGCCAGTCCCATCTCATCCAGTTTTTTCAGATAGACCAGGGCATCTTCATAGCGTCGGTTCTGGATAAAAAGTTGAATCAGGTGTTGAATAAGCGGAGCACGGTTTTCAGCATCATCAAGTGCTTTTTTGTAGGCAGCAATCGCCTTGTCATACTCCCCCAGAGCTTCATGGGAGATAGCCATATCAACGGTTGCCTGGACAAGTTCAGGACGAAGTTCAAGGGCGCGCTGATAGTAGCTGAGCGCTTCACGATACAGTTTCATCTGGCTGTAAACCTTGGCAAGATAGTAATTGCCTACAGCAGATTCCGGTTTCTCTTTGATCAGCCCCTTAAGAACAGCAACTGACTCTTCGTATTCAAAAAGTTGCATCAGATTTGTTGTCAGATGCAGAACAGCGTCCTCTTTGCCCGGTTCAAGCCTGACCGCATGACGCAGGTACGAAACAGCCTCCTTGGTCTTACCCAGGGAAGACATGATACTGCCACCCAGCAGATAGGGTGGACGATAGTCAGGAGCGACCTTAACAGCCCGGTCTATGGCAGAAAGCGAGTCCTGAATCCTGCCTGATTTGAGCAGAATTTCAGCTTCAAGCATAATTGGATACGGGGTGGTTGCGTCGGCGGTCTGCGCCTGACGCGCCAGTGCCAGTGCCCGATCCAGATCACCTTCATTCCAGGCAATACGTGCCTGGGCATAGGCGCCAAGACCGGTGTGTGAAAAAACCGGGCCTGCATCAGGAGAATCTGCCAGGCGCACAGAACTACAGGCTGCAAGCAGACACAGACCGAGACAACAGAGTACATAGCGTAACATGGGACACCATCCGAAATTCAACAGGTTGCGTAATCAATCAAGGGATAAACGCTACCATACAAGCTGACAAGCGTCAAACGATTCCGCTGGGGCAATAATTATCTGCCCTCTGGTTGCACAGTGGGGGGATCAATGGTAAAAGTTGATCAGCCAACCTGAAACAAAGAAAGGGGCTACCTACCCCATGTGGCGCTTAAACCTACAACGATTTCTGAAACGATTGCACCTGCGGGAATCGTGGGTAATTTTCTTTGTGCTGGGAAACGTCATGCTGAACTTCCCTTTTTTAAAGATCTTCAACCAGCCAACCACCATCCTGGGTTTCCCGCTGATGTATCTTTACTTTACCCTTGGCTGGGCCATTTCAATCGGTGTTATCTACCTTTTTGCCAGCGCAGCCGAGCCGGATCAAACTGAGTATCACTCTGAAGAACAGGCACCCCGGTGACTCTGAACATTTATTATGTTACTGCAATTGCTGTAGGCTATGCCGGTCTGCTTTTTCTGGTGGCCTGGTATGCTCGCCGTCGCTCAGAGCAGGGACGCAGCCTGGTCAATAACCCGTACGTCTACAGCCTTTCCATAGCGGTTTACTGCACCTCATGGACCTTTTACGGCAGTGTGGGTAAGGCGGCCACCAGCGGCATTGATTTTTTAATGATTTATCTGGGACCGTCACTGGTGGCCTTTTCCTGGTTCTATATCCTGCGCAGAATCATCAGGATCAGCAAAGAAAATAATGTGTCTTCCATTGCCGACTTCATCAGCCTGCGTTACGGCAATTCTCAGTTACTGGGGTCGCTGGTTACCCTGATTGCAGTCTTGGGGGTTATGCCCTACATTGCCCTGCAGATTAAGGCGGTAGTCACCTCCTTTGCCCTGATCAGCGGCGTTACCCAACGCACCATCACCCTGCCCGGAGCAGACTCCGCCGTATCATTTCCCACCAGCCTGAGTCTGGCCCTGATCCTGTCCCTATTCGGCGTTATCTTTGGCGCCCGACGCCTTCCTTCTGCTGAACGCCATGAAGGTTTGATTGCGGCTGTGGCCTTTGAATCTGTAGTCAAGTTGGTTAGCCTGATCAGCGTGGGAATTTTTGTTACCTGGTTCATGTTCGACGGTTTTGGCGATATCCTGTCCCGCTTTAACCAGCAGTTTCCTGAACTGTTTAACCGCCTGTTCACCCTGCACCCCACGGAAGGCCAGGGATTCATCCCCTCCTCCACCATGCTGTTTCTTTCCATGGGAGCCATCATCCTGCTGCCCCGCCAGTTTCATGTGATGGTCATAGAAAATGCTGATCTGAACCATGTCAGCAAGGCGATGTGGCTCTTTCCCACCTATCTGTTCCTGATCAACCTGTTTATCATGCCGATTGCCCTGGGAGGCATTCTGCATTACAGCGGCAATGCCGGTGCAGACTATTTTGTGATCAGCCTGCCCCTGGCAGCAGGCAGCAGTTCCATGGCATTATTGGCCTTTCTGGGAGGTCTTTCCGCAGCTGCAGGTATGGTAATGGTGGAATCGGTGGCCATCTCAACCATGCTGCTGAACAACCTGTTTATGCCGA
>CAZWTY010000055.1:0-28811 GCA_964637565.1 uncultured Desulforapulum sp. | reverse complement strand
ACATGGCTGAAATCCACTACAGAGACCTGGAAAAACACCTGAAAACCCAGGCGAAGAGAGGGTATCCCCAGGTCTTCCTGATTTACGGGGAAGAGTACCTATACAAAACCGCCTGTCACACGGTCCTGGACCTTCTGGTTCCCGAATCCCAGCGGAGCTTCGCCTTTGAACCAGCAGACGAAGATTCGGAGAGCATGCCCGACATCATCGAGAGGCTCAACACCTTTTCCATGATGTCCGGGGCCAAGGTTGTGGGGCTCTTTGATTCCCGGATCTTCTACAGCCGCCAGGACCAGGACGCGGCTTTCAAGAAAATCAGGGCAGCCTGGGACAAGGGCGACCGGAAAAAAGCCGCAATGATGCTGGGCTCCCTGATGTCCCAGGCCCAGGTCGAGATCGGGGACGCCTTGTCGGAAAAAAGCCGGGACGACCTGAAATACGACGATTCCTTCGACGACAACGGAACGTTTCTCGCCGAAGTGGTGTCGTTTATCCGGGACAGCGGCCTTTCCCTGAAAAAAGCCGAAGACCCGCTGAAACTCCTCAAAGACGCCATCGACAAGGGGTTTCCTGAAAACCACCACCTGATCATCACCACGGACATCGTGGACAAGCGGAAGAGCCTTTACACGGCCATCCGTGACCAGGGTCTTGTGGTGGACTGTTCCGTTCCCAAAGGGGACAGGAAGGCGGACAGGGACAGCCAGGACCAGGTGCTGAAAGACGCCATGGCCGCCATTCTCGGAAAAAACGGCAAAAGCATGGAACCTTCGGCCTACGCCTGCCTCTCCGAGATGACCGGCTTCGATATCCGGACCTTTACCGGAAACCTGGAAAAACTCATCGCCTACACAGGAGATCGGAAGACCATCACCCTTGCCGACGCCCGGCAGCTTGTCCAGAGAAGCCGGCAGGACCCGATTTACGAACTGTCCGGGGCCATCGCCGAACGGGATCTTTCCAAGGCCCTGTTCTTTACCGCAAGTCTCCTGGGCAACGGGATCTTTCCCCTCCAGATCCTGGCCACCATCGCCAACCAGCTCAGGCGTCTGCTCGTGGCCCGCGACTTCCTCGAGGGGCTTCCCCGCGGCACATGGAGAAATGGCATGGATTTCAACAGCTTCAAGAACAGCATCATGCCGTTTATCCGGGAATACGACCTGAAGAACCAGAAAACCGTCGAGGAGCGGGAAAGCCTTCTGGCTGACCCAGATCAGGACCACAGCCGGGAGAAGAAATCGAAAAAAGAAAAAAAAGCCAAAACGGAAACAGACCTGATCCTGGCCAAAAACCCCAACAGCCCCTATCCCGTGTACCTTCTTCTGGTGAATTCGTGCCGGTACAGCCTCAACGACCTTTACACAGCCGTCGAGATGACGTACAAGGCGGATATGAGACTGAAAAGTTCCGGGGAAAATCCCCGTCTTGTCCTCGACGACCTGATCCTTCACATCTGCCGAACCGTTCCTTAAATTAAGGAGAACCGCTGCCATGAAACAACCGAATCCCAATCCTCCCAAAACCAAGATTGTCTGTACCATCGGGCCCGCCTGCGATACTCCGGAAAAGATCAAGGCCCTGATCGAAAAGGGCATGAACGTGGCCCGGCTGAACTTTTCCCATGGCAGCCATGCCGAACATCTGGAAAAAATCAAAACCATCCGCAAGGTTTCCGACGAGATGGGACGATCCATCGCCATTCTCCAGGATCTCTGCGGTCCCAAGATCCGTGTGGGAAAGGTGAAAGACCCGGGGATCCAGCTGAAAGCCGGAGAACGCCTGGTCCTGACCAGCGAGGATATCCTTGGGGAGGGGAACCGGGTGTCGGTGAGCTACAAGCCCCTGCCGTCCGAAGTGAAAGTGGGCGACATCATCCTCCTGGCCGACGGCATGATGGAACTGGTGGTGGTGGAAACAGGGGAGAAAGACATCGCCTGTGACGTGATCATCGGCGGGACCCTGACCTCCAACAAGGGCATCAACCTGCCCAGTGGAACCATCAACGCCCCGTCCCTCACGGAAAAGGACCGGCTGGACTTGGCTTTCGGCATCGAGCAGGGTGTGGATTTCATCGCCCTGTCCTTTGTCCGTTCGGCGGCCGACGTGATGGAGCTTAAAGAGATCATCGAAACATCTGGAAAAAACATCCCCGTGGTGGCGAAAATTGAAAAGCACGAGGCCATCGGCAACATCGACGGGATTCTTCAGGCCACCGACGTGGTCATGGTGGCAAGGGGTGATCTGGGGGTGGAAATTCCCCTGGAAAAGGTGCCCGAACTCCAGAAGATGCTGGTCCGGAAAGCCAATGAAAAGGGCAAGCCCGTGATCGTGGCCACCCAGATGCTCCGGTCCATGGTGGATTCGCCCCGGCCCACCCGCGCCGAGGCCAATGACGTGGCCAACGCCGTTCTTGACGGAGCCGACGCGGTGATGCTTTCCGAGGAGACGGCCAGCGGCCGCTATCCCTTCGAAGCCGTGGAGTACATGGCAAAAATCGCCCGAAGCACCGAGGCCGAGTATCCCCATGACCGGTACCTGAAACTGGCCCATTCGGACACCACCATCGCCAAATCCGTGGCCTATGCGTCCTGTGTGCTTGGAGAACACCTGAACGCCTCGGCCATCGTGGCGTCCACCAAGTCCGGTTTCACAGCCAAGCAGATCTCGCGGTTCAGGCCCCGCTCCGGCATCGTGGCCCTTTCTCCTGATAAAAGCGCCCTGAGGAGCCTGGCTCTTTACTGGGGCTGTTTTCCGGGGTTTGTGGACGTGCCGAAAAACACCGACGACATGATCGAGAAAGTGGCGGAATCGGCCGTGGAAACCGGCTGGGTGAAAAAAGGGGACCTGATCGTCATCACCGCCGGCCATCCGGTGTGGGTCGAAGGCACCACCAACATGATGAAGGTGAAACGGATCTGACGGGTCAATGCCCCAGCAGATTCCGGTAATGATCCAGATATTCTTGTGAAAACAGGACGAAAACCACCTGTTCGATGGACGGGTGGCCGTCAAGAAACGTCCGGACCGTTCCCACGGCGATGGCTGCGGCCTCGTCGATGGGGTACCCGTAGACCCCGCAGCTGATGGCTGGAAAAGCCAGCGTTTTTATCCCGTTGGCCACAGCCAGTTCCAGGCAGCGGACATAGCAGCTTTCAAGAAACAGGGCGTCTTTTTCCGTTCCGCTGTAGACCGGCCCCACGGTGTGGATCACGTAACGGGCCCTGAGGTTGTACCCCTTGGTCAGGCGGGCTTCGCCGGTGGGGCAGCCTCCGAGGGTCCTGCATTCGTCCAGAAGTTCCGGGCCGGCGGCCCTGTGAATGGCCCCATCCACACCGCCACCACCCAGAAGGGAGTTGTTGGCCGCGTTGACGATGGCGTCGGTGTCCATGGCGGTGATATCACCTTTTAAACACCGCAGTTTGCTTTGGATGCCGTTCATGGTATGCTCCTTTTAAGATTTTTCGATGGTTCAAGGCGAGGTGTTGGCGTTTAATCTGACATACATTCATTGAAAATTCAATTCCAAGGAGGTCCCATGGCCATTATCACCATTTCCAGGTTCGAAGGGTGCAAGGGGAGCGAAATCGCCAGGGATATCGCCGACGAACTGGGTTACGCCCTGATCGACAGAGCGTGGATCCACGGCAAGGCCCGTTCGTTCAAAGGCGATTTTACCAAGGAAATCGAGGTCCTTGAAAACGAGAGCAAGCCCGGGTTTTTTGACAGCCTGTTCAGGCAGCGGTCGGTGTACGGTCATATGATTTCCTCGATGATCTACGATGCCGTGTCTGAGGACAAGGCCGTGATCCTGGGGCGGGGAGGTCAGTTTCTTCTCCAGGGCAGGCCCCATGCGGTCAACGTCTGCCTGACCGCCCCGTTTGAAACCCGTCTGGCCAGAATCATGGAAGCGATGAACATCGAACGGGTCATCGCCGAAGACTATCTGGAGTCATCGGACAGAAAACGCCGGGATTTCATCCGGTATCTGTACCATGAGGATGTCACCGACAGCTGCTGGTACGACATCACCGTCGACACGAAACGGTTTGACAGCCGGGCCATCGAAAATTTCCTGGTCCGGGAGCTTACCCGTATCGACCGTGAAAATCCCATGTCAGCATCGGACAAAATGGCCTACCGGAGTCTGGCCCTTGAAAAAAGGGTGGAAATCGTTCTTTTGAAAGCGCTCAGTGAATCCAACTACATCCGGGTCACCGTACCGGATGAAGGCACCGTGGTTCTTTCAGGGTTTCTCGGTTCGGCGGCTGAACGTGCGGCGGCTGCGGATCTGGCCTCGGCAGTGGACGGCGTAAAAACCGTGGACAATAAAATCGTGGTCTCCGATTACCCGGTGAGACCCTGGTACTGAAAGACATGAGAAAGGGTTTGTCAGTTTTTGTCTTTTCATATAAGAAGAAAAACCTGTGCCGGGCAGAGCCCTGAATTCCGGGCGATGGAAAACCGGTTGAAAAGACATCACGAAAAGGGAACTCCGATGAACACTGTAAAGACACCCGACTACATTCTGAACTTAAAACCCTACAAACCGGGAAAGCCCATCGAGGAGCTGGAGCGGGAATACGGAATCCGGGATTCCATCAAGCTGGCCTCCAACGAAAACCCTCTGGGTCCCCCGGCCTCTGCGGTCGCGGCCATGGAAAAAGCCCTGAAGGGATGCCACAGGTATCCTGACGGAAGCGGTTTCCACCTGACCCGGAAGATTGCCGAACTGCACGGGGTGAAGCCTGGGAACGTGGTTCTGGGAAACGGGTCTGACGACATCATCGGGCTTCTCACACGGGCCTACCTGGCTCCGGGTGACGAGGCCCTGATGACCCGGCCGTCCTTTCTGATGTACGAAATCATGGTGAACTCCGCCGGAGCGGTGTCCGTGTTTGTTCCCCTGGCCGACGGGTCACGGAATTTTGCCATCGACCTTGACGCCATGGTCGGGAAAATCACCGAACGAACCCGGATGATTTTTCTCACCAACCCCAACAACCCCACGGGAGCGATCATCCGGAAACAGGAGTTCGAAAGATTCCTGGCAAAAGTTCCGTCGAACGTGATCGTCGTGCTCGACGAGGCGTACATCGAGTTCGCCATTGATCCCGAATGCATGAACGGCCGGGATTACCTGGACGGGAAAAGGCCCGTGGTGGTGCTCCGAACGTTTTCCAAAGCTTACGGACTGGCCGGCATGCGTGTGGGATACGGCCTCATGTCCGAAGACATGGCCATGGCCCTTCATAAGGTCAGGATGCCGTTCAACGTGAATATCCTGGGCCAGACCGCGGCCCTGGCCGCATTGTCCGACGAAGACTACCTGGCGAAAAGCCTCGACCTGATCCACAAAGAGCTGGATTATCTCTATGCAGAACTGGAGAAGATGGGGCTCACCTTTTACAGGACCCAGGCCAATTTCTTCCTGATCGACGTGAAACGGCCCGCGGACCAGGTGTTTGAAAGCCTGCTCCGGGAAGGGGTCATCGTCCGGTCCATGACGTCCTACGGTTATCCTGAATTTATCCGTCTTTCCGTGGGACTTCCTGAGGAAAATCAGCGCTTTATCAAGGCACTTTCCAAGGTGATGGCATGAAGGGCCTTGTCATCACCATCGATGGACCGGCCGGAGCCGGGAAAACCACGGTGAGCAAACGCCTGGCCGAGCGGCTGGGCTACCGCTACGTGGACACCGGGGCCCTTTACCGGGGTGTGGGCTTCGAAGCCAAAGCCGCCGGTGTGGCGGCCGATGACGATCAGGCCCTTGAAACCCTCTGCGGGTCCCTGGATCTCAACCTTGTTCTGACGGACGCCGGGCTCCGTCTCATGTCCGGCACAAGGGATATTTCCGAGGAGATCCGGACTCCCGAGATGTCCATGATGGCCTCGGCTGTTTCGGCCAGGAAACCGGTCCGGGATTATCTCCTGGGACTCCAGAGGAAAATGGGCCGGGAAAAATCCGTGGTGTTCGAAGGCAGGGACATGGGCACCGTGGTGTTCCCCGAGGCGGATGTGAAATTCTACCTGGACGCCTCTCCGGAAACAAGGGCGCACAGGCGCTACCTGGAACTCAAAGCCAGCAAGGACATCCCACTGGAAGAGGTTTTGAAAGACATTCTGATCCGGGATGAAAACGACAGCAAAAGGGCCATCGCCCCCCTCAAACCCGCCGCCGACGCCATGATCGTCGACGCCACGTCTTTAGACATCGACGCCGTGATCGCCACCATGATGTCCCGCATCGAAAAAAAGCAGGGCTGATTTGGTTTTGTAATTATCCCGATCCACCAGTCATGTCATTCCGGTTTCTTATAAGGTTTTTGTGGAGTGCGGTCTCTGTAGGTCGGGCTTTCGCCCGACATCCGTGTCGGGCGAAAGCCCGACCTACTGCATTAAGCAAACGGAATCGAGCCTGCTTTCAACGAAATTTGGTGTATGAGACCCCTCAAAAAGGCGCACGGTCACACAAAAGGATTGTCTTTTGACGCCTGAACTGGTAATGAAGCTGGATTACACATCCTTCGAAAGAAGCTATGTGTAAAATAAAATTATTAGGAGCTATATTAAATGGCAGTCAACACTGAAACAAATCAGAACGAAGGTATCAAAGCAAAAGGCGTGGAATACGACATGTTCGGTGATCCCATCGGACGCGTCATCCTGGATGACGACAAGGACATGCTCCAGTTCCGCCAGATGTACGACGACAGTTTCAAACGTTTCGCGGAAGGCGAACTGGCCCAGGGCCGGATCATCGCCGTGGACAACGATCACGTTCTCGTGGATGTGGGTTTCAAATCCGAGGGACAGATCTCCATCCATGAATTCAAAGACGAGAACGGCGAAGTCAACGTTCAGATCGGCGACATGGTGGAAGTCATGGTCGAAGTCTGGGACGAGGACGAGGAACGTGTGATCCTGTCCAAGGACAAAGCCGCGAAAATCAAAGTCTGGGAAAGCATCAAAGAAATTCACGACGCCAACGGCACCGTGGAAGGCGTCATCACAAGCCGTGTCAAAGGCGGTTTCTCCGTGGATGTGGGAATTCCCGCGTTTCTCCCCGGATCCCAGGCAGACCTGCGTCCCATCCGCAATCTCGACGAGATGGTGGGCCAGACCTATACCTTCAAAGTGCTCAAGTACAACCGCAAGAGAAGCAACATCGTTCTTTCCCGCAGAGCCATTCTCGAAGAGCAGCGTGAAAGCGTCCGTTCCAAGACCCTCGAGAACATCCATGAAGGCAAAGTCATGGAAGGCGTCGTCAAGAACATCACCGAATACGGTGTGTTCGTGGATCTCGGCGGTGTGGACGGTCTCCTGCATATCACGGATATCTCCTGGGGCCGCGTCAAGCATCCCTCTGAAATGTTCTCCGTGGGCGACAGCATCACCGTGAAAATCCTTTCTTTCGACATCGAGAAAGAACGTGTATCCCTGGGTATGAAACAGCTCAGCGAAGACCCCTGGTCTATCGCCGCAGGCAAATACCCCGTGGGTTCCAAAGTTTCCGGTAAAGTGGTCAGCCTCACCGATTACGGTGTGTTCGTCGAACTCGAAGAAGGCATCGAAGGTCTTGTCCATGTGTCTGAAATGTCCTGGACCCGCAAGATCCGTCATCCTTCCAAGGTGATTTCCGTGGGTGAAGTGATCGAAGCCATCGTGCTCGACATCAAACCGGAAAATCGCCGGATTTCCCTCGGTATGAAGCAGGTGGCCCAGAATCCCTGGGAAATCATCAGCGAGAAATACCCCATCGGCACCATCATCGAAGGCAAGATCAAGAACATCACCGATTTCGGTCTGTTCATCGGCATCGATGACGAAATCGACGGCCTTGTCCATATCTCCGACATTTCCTGGACCAAACGCATCAAGCATCCTTCCGAAGTGTTCAAGAAGGGCGATGTGGTTCAGGCGGTTGTTCTCGACATCGACAAGAACAACGAGCGTTTCTCCCTGGGAATCAAACAGACCCAGGATGATCCGTGGAAGAGCGTGGCCGAGCGTTACGCCGTGGGCACCGAGATCACCGGAACCATCACCAACGTCACCGATTTCGGTGTGTTCGTGGAACTGGAAGAAGGGATCGAAGGCCTTGTCCATGTGTCCGAGATCAGCAAGGAAAAGATCAAGACTCCCGTGGGAACCTACAACGTGGGCGAACCCCTCACCGCCAAGGTGATGAACATCAACAGCGATGAACGGAGAATCGGTCTTTCCATCAAACGTCTCGAAATGGAAGATGACAAAGCCATCCTCTCCGAGTACGTGAGCAAGATGAAACCCGCCACCTCCGCTTTCGGCGAAATGCTTCAGGACCAGCTGAAGAGCGAGCATGAAAAAAGAGCCGGCGACACCGACAAGTAAACAGCGTAAAGACAGGTTTGTCGATTATTTCGGCGTCCTGTCTGTCGGCTGAGCGTTTTGATGTATGGAATGCCCCGGAGGAACCCCCTTCGGGGCATTCTGTTTATGGCCCATGAACCGTTTGTTTTGACCATCCCGAGGGAGAAGCACCATGTTTTCACGAAGACATCCTTTCCTGTATTTCATTCTCGTGTTCACGGCGATCACCATGGGTGGTTTTGTGATCCTTTCCCTGATATTCAGCGGGTTGCTCGGCGGCCAGGACGGATTTTCCGGAGAAAAGGTCGGGGTGGTGGAAATTGTCGGTCCCATTGTGGATTCCAAGGAAATCAACGAGAATCTGAAGATGTTCCGGGAAGATGAAACCATCAAGGCCATTGTGTTGCGCATCGATTCCCC
Organism: uncultured Desulforapulum sp.; assembly: GCA_964637565.1. Taxonomy (GTDB): domain Bacteria; phylum Desulfobacterota; class Desulfobacteria; order Desulfobacterales; family Desulfolunaceae; genus DYJE01. The sequence goes on along the minus strand of CAZWTY010000055.1, from coordinate 20,042 downwards.
CGGGGGCGGCGTGGGCCCTTCCCAGGAAATATTCCGGGCTATCCAGAAAACAAAGGAAAAGAAAACCGTCATCACCTCCATGGGCGCCCTGGCGGCGTCAGGGGGATACTACGCGGCGGCAGCCACAGATGGAATCATGGCCAATCCCGGAACCATCACCGGAAGCATCGGGGTGATCATGGGCTACACCAACTTCAAGGAAATCTTCCAGAAAATCGGCCTGATGCCCGTGGTGTTCAAGAGCGGGGCCTTCAAGGATACCGGGTCGCCCGTACGTGACATGAGGCCGGAAGAAAAGGTGTTTCTCCAGAACTTCGTGAACAAGATCCACGAGCAGTTTGTGAAAGATGTGGCCAAATCGAGAAAGCTGAAATACAAGACCGTGAAAAAGCTGGCCGACGGCAGGATCTACACAGGACTTGAAGCCAAGGAGCTGGGTCTGGTGGACCGGATCGGAAACCTGGAAGACGCGGTGGACTGGGCCGGTGAACTGGCCGGTATCGAAGGGGAGATTTCCGTGGTGTATCCCCCGGAACCCCCCATGAGTTTTCTGGAGTACCTCAGCGGCTCTTCGGTGGACCAGATGTTCGATAAGCTGGTGGAATCGAAGCTGAAAGCGGGGTACCTGTACCAGCCGGGCAGTTGATGGTATGAGTCCCCCGCTCAATCGCTATCTCTATCGGTATCGCAATCGGAGACCAGCAATTGCCGGTGAATGGAAACGGAAATACGGCTATTCCCGTCGTAAAAGCCCGACCTACAAAGCATCTCAGCGTTTGCTGATCGGGAACAGTCGCGCCAATGTTTCGATAGCGATAGCGATCCCGATAGCGATTCCGATTTAATATTTAAATCCCGTGAGTCCTCTGGCTTAATTCTTGGGCAGCATGGGATTGCAGTTCCTGATGAAGACCCTTCCCTGAAGCACGTTTCCTTTGGAATATTCCGTAAAAATACAGGTGTTGGTGGCCGGATCGTAGGTCTCGATCCACATGTTGTCATCTTTCCAGGTGATGCCCATGTGGATTTGCCCTTCCGGAGTTCTGATCTGCATCTGTCCTCCGTAGCGTTTCACGAAGATCTGTTCGAAGTGGAAAGCGTAAGTCAGCCAGCCCGTGATGAGGATGATAAGCGTTGCGGTGACCGCCGTTTTCCAGAGTTTCGCCTTGAAACCAAGGCCGAAAAGTACCAGAACCGCGATCAGAAAAAGGGCGAACCAGTAAGCATAGGTGATCATTTTTTTCTCCTTGTCATGTTCTCATGTGGTCGAATGCCGTCAACGGCTGAGATTCGTTGTGCCGGACTTCTTGAAAGGAAAGATTTTCGGGCCGATTTTCGGGACATCGAACTCCATGTCGCCTGTCAGTTCGTAATCGATGGACCCTTTGGACAGCAAGGTGGCCGCCCCTTTGCCTATCGTGAGAAAGTCCACGGACAGGGGAACGGTGAACGTCTTCGATGCCACATCCTCGGGCAGGCTGATGCCTTCGCTTTTCCCGTTGAAAAGGCGGAATCCTCCCAGTGACACGGCGTAGTTGATTTTCCTGAGGTCGACTTTCGCCTGGTTTTTCCGGGTGACTTCGAGTTCCAGGGCAAGTTTGGCGCCTGTGAAGGTCATGCTGGTGATGGTCACACCTTTGACCTGAACCGAGGGAGGCTTGGGAAGGGTGATCACGTCCTTGTGGCTGAAGGGGATGGTGAAAACGCCGATCCGGAAGGTTCCGGCGATTTCATAGGTCAGGCTGTCTTTCCGGAAGAAATCCACCAGGGAATCCACACTCTCCATGTAGTTCACGGTGATGGGAACGGCCACACTCCGGGAACCCATGGCCGGCAGAGCGAGGCCCTGAGCCTGGTTGCCTTCGAGCATCTTGCGTCCCTCGATGGCCAGCTGATAGGAGAATCCGTCCAGACGCACGCCGATGGGGTTGGGGTTCGTCACGTTGAAGATGAACTCCAGGTCACCCTGGAACAGGCTGGTGCTTTTCAGGGCCGCTTTTTCAAGCTGGACCGACGGTGGCTTGACGAGGCCCTGGAGGGTCTTGCAGCCCAGGGCCGAACAGGCGATTAGCATGGTCAGAATGAGCAGACGTTTTTTTGTCATGGCGTTCTCCTGTGGAGTCAAGATGTTAAAAATGAAGGCTGATCACGGATCAGGATTTGAACAGATCCACGGGGCCCGCGCCTTCACGAAGGATTTCAGATTCATCGTCTATCAATGAGACCACCGACGAGGGACGGTTGGGAACAGGCCCCCCGTCGATGACCATGTCGATCTGGTTTGAGAACGCTTCCTCGATCATCCAGGCTTCGCTCATGGGGTCTTCGTCCGGAAGGTTGGCCGATGTGGAGATTACCGGGTTGCCCAGGGTCTTGATGATGTCCATGCAGATCTGATGGTCGGGAACGCGGATGCCGGCCGTTTTGCGTTTGGTCAGCATGATTTTGGGGACCATTTTTGATCCTTCGAAGATAAAGGTGTAAGGGCCCGGCAGACAGCGCTTCAGCGTTCGGTAAGCCGAATTGGAGATTTTGGCGTAATCGCTGATGTGCTTCAGGTCCGAACAGATGAAGCTGAAGGGCTTGCTTTTGTCCCGGCGTTTGATGGTGTACACCCGTTCGATGGCTTTCTTGTTCATGATATCGCAGCCGATACCATAGTAAGTGTCCGTGGGATAGGCGATGACACCGCCGTTTTTCAGGCAGTCCACCACTTTTTCAATCAGACGCATCTGGGGGTTCATGGGGTTGATGGTGACTATCATCGCTGTCGATCTCTCTTCAGGTTGAATCATCCGCCATGGGGCGGCCGTTCCAACGGCTCCATATCGTGTTGTTTTTACTTGCCGTGTATTCCAGGGTCGTTATTAACAGGTGGGGAGCTGAAAATCAATATGAAGTTCCTCAGGCAGCGTATTCGGGAAATTGTCACGGCCTGTTCCTGGCGAAACCTGTGGATCGGTTCGTGGAATTCCCCTTTGGATAAAATGTTGACAAAAAAAACGGCGGCATGGTACGGTCGGCTGACTGAGCGCTCGTTCAGAAAAGGATCTGCCTGTCTGTCGCAGCCGTTTTTCCCCAGAGGCTGCCGGTACCACGTTTCACTGTTTTTCATGTTTGTGATGTCCCGTATGGCTGAACACGGATGGCCAGATTCCATCCGATCCCAAGCAACATGACTGTCCGATTCCGGGAGAGACTATGAAGATACTTTCAATCGATCACATTGGCGTTGCCGTGAACTCCATTGATAGCGGGGTGGATTTCTGGGCCGGAGTTCTTGGCCTCGAGTTCGCGGGTAAAGAAACGGTAACCGAGCAGAAGGTCACCACGGCCTTTTTCCCTGTGGGGGAAAGCGAGGTGGAGCTTCTGGAGTCCACCTCACCCGACGGTCCGGTGGCCAGGTACCTGGAGAAAAAAGGGGAGGGGATCCAGCATATCGCCTTCCGGGTGGAAAACATCGAGGACGCCTTGAAAGAACTCAAGGAAAAAGGGGTGAAACTGATCGACGAGACACCCCGGATCGGAGCGGGGGGGGCGAAGATCGCCTTTCTCCATCCCAAGGCCACCCAGGGTGTTCTTGTGGAACTGTGCGAGCGCAGTTCCAGCCATGCCAAAGGAGGGACACCGTGACGGAACATTCCGGATATTCCCAATGGAAAACCCTGGCCGAAAAGGAACTCAAGGGACGGCCCGTCTCCGGTCTGGACTGGAAAACTCCCGAGGGGATCGTGGTGAAACCCCTCTACACGGCACAAGACCTGGAAAACCTGGAATGGGCCGGGTCCATGCCCGGTCTCGCCCCCTACGTCCGGGGTCCCAAGGCCACCATGTTCACGGTGCGTCCCTGGACCATCCGGCAGTACGCGGGTTTTTCAACGGCCAGGGAATCCAACGAATTTTACAGAAAGAATCTGGCCGCGGGCCAGAAAGGGCTTTCCGTGGCCTTTGACCTGGCCACCCACCGGGGTTACGATTCGGATCACCCCCGGGTGGTGGGGGATGTGGGAAAAGCCGGGGTGGCCGTGGATTCGGTGGAGGATATGAAAATCCTGTTCGACGGAATCCCCCTTTCCGAAATGTCGGTGTCCATGACCATGAACGGTGCTGTCCTTCCGATTCTGGCCGGGTACATCGTGGCGGCGGAAGAACAGGGAGTCAGCCAGGACAAACTTACGGGAACCATCCAGAACGACATTCTCAAGGAATACCTGACACGGAACACCTACATCTACCCGCCGGAACCGTCCATGCGCATCGTGTCGGACATCATCGCCTACTGCTCGAAGCACATGCCGAAATTCAACACGGTGAGCATCAGCGGGTACCACATGATGGAGGCCGGAGCCAATTCGGTGCTCCAGACCGCCTTCACCCTGGCCGACGGCCTGGAATACGTGAAAGCGGCATTGGCCGCAGGACTCGACATCGACACCTTCGCCCCCCGCCTGTCCTTTTTCTTCGGAATCGGGATGAATTTCTTCATGGACATCGCCATGCTCCGGGCGGCAAGGTTTCTGTGGCACGAGATCATCAGTCAGTTCAACCCGAAAAAACCCGAGTCCTGCCAGCTCAGGACCCATTGCCAGACCTCGGGCTGGAGCCTGACCGAGCAGGACCCTTACAACAATATCATCAGGACCACCCTGGAATGCCTGTCCGCCGTTCTCGGGGGCACCCAGTCCCTTCACACCAACTCCTTCGACGAGGCGGTGAGCCTGCCCACCGAACTGTCGGCCAGGGTGGCCAGGAACACCCAGATCATCGTTCAGGAGGAATCCCAGGTCTGCCGGGTGGTGGACCCCCTGGGAGGATCTTACTACGTGGAAGCCCTGACAGCTGGCATCGTCCAGGAAGTGAGAACCATCCTGAAAGAGATCGAAGGTCTTGGAGGCATGGCCAAAGCCATCGTGTCCGGCATGCCCAAGATGCGGATCGAGGAATCGGCGGCCCGCCGTCAGGCCCGGATCGACCAGGGCAAGGACGTGATCGTGGGCGTGAACAAGTACACCATTGATCAGGACGTGGCGCTGGAAGTCCGTGAGGTGCCGTCCACGGTCCGTGACGAGCAGATCGCCCGCTTGAAGGACATCCGGGCCACACGGAACCAGGGCCGGGTGACGAAAGCCCTGGAGGCCCTGACCCTTGCGGCGAAATCAGGCGGCAACCTGCTTGAGGCCAGTATCGTGGCGGTTCGCGAACGGGCCACCGTGGGTGAGATATCCGATGCCATGGAAAGCGTGTTCGGGAGGTATGTGGCGACCACACAGTGTATTTCAGGGGTCTATGCGTCGGAGTTTGACAATCCGGGCATCATCGACGCCCTCAGGAAAAGATGCGGGGATTTCATGGAACGGCACGGACGTCGTCCAAGGATTCTCGTGGTGAAAATGGGACAGGACGGCCATGACCGGGGGATCAAGGTCATTGCCACGGCTTTCGCGGATTTCGGGTTCGACGTGGACATCGGCCCCATGTTCCAGACCCCGGAAGAAGCGGCGAACATGGCGGTGGACAACGACGTGCATCTCATCGGGGTGTCGAGCCTCGCGGCAGGCCACAAGACCCTCGTGCCCCGGCTGATCGAGTATCTGAAAGAGCTGGGAGCCGGTGACATCAAAGTGGCTGTGGGAGGCGTGATTCCTCCGGGAGATCACGATTTTTTGAAAGCCTGCGGGGTGATCGACATTTTCGGACCCGGAACCCGGGTGCCCGAGGCGGCCAACCGCCTTCTGACCTGGCTTGAAACAAACCGACATGACTGAGCAGGCCATTGAAACCATGGTCGGCGGCGTCCTGAAAGGCGACCGCCGATCTTTGTCAAGGGCCATCACTCTGGTGGAAAGCCGCCTGGACGCCCACCGGATTTCCGCCAGCGCTCTGGTGGACGCTCTGGTTCCCCATTCGGGGCAGAGCGTCCGCCTGGGAGTCACCGGGGTTCCCGGCGTGGGGAAATCCACCTTTATCGAAAAACTCGGGCTGGAACTGACAGGCCGGGGGCACAAGGTGGCGGTTCTTGCCGTGGACCCTTCCAGCGGCCGGAGCGGGGGCAGCATTCTCGGAGACAAAACCAGGATGCCCGGACTTTCGGCAGACCCCAAGGCCTATGTTCGCCCATCACCTGCCGGAGGCACCTTGGGCGGTGTGGCGGCCAGGACCCGGGAAACCATGATCCTGTGTGAGGCCGCCGGTTTCGACGTGGTGATCGTGGAAACCGTGGGGGTGGGACAGTCGGAAACGGCGGTGGCCTCCATGGTGGATTTTTTCCTCCTCCTGATGCTGGCCGGGGCCGGTGACGAACTCCAGGGCATCAAACGGGGCATCATGGAACTGGCCGACGCCATCGCCATCAACAAGGCCGACGGTGACAACGTCGACCACGCGGTGAAAGCCGGTCGAGACGTTGAAAACGCCCTTCATTACCTGACAGCCTCCTCGCCGGTCTGGCGTCCCGTGGTCCTCACCATCAGTTCCCTGGAAAACCGGGGGATCAAGGACGTCTGGTCCACCGTTCTCGAACACAGGAGCCATCATGAAAAGGCAGGAGAACTGGCCCTGAAACGCCGGAACCAGGCCGTTGACTGGATGCACGACCTGGTGGAAGAGAAGCTCAAACAGGAATTCTATGAAAGGCCGACGGTCATGAAACGCCTTCCGGAATTGACACGCGCCGTGGAACAGGGGCTTTTGTCCCCGGGAAGCGCGGTCAGGAGGCTTTTCAGCGCCCAGGAATCCTGAAACGTTTTAAAAAGATCGAACAGAAACATGGGAACGCCGGGTTGCACCCGGCAAACTGTGCCGGGTGCAACCCGGCGTTCCCGGAGCTTCTCCCCGGCGCTCATCTCCCCCGATTTTTCTTTTCCCGACCCAATATTCATATGGAAAAACACGCCGGGATATGCTTGTATACTTCTTTCACAGGCGGGCCGACGTCTGACCCGATCAAACCTTGTACAAACAACCCTGAACAATGGAAGGTGCGCCCATGAGCGTTGGAAAAAGGATCAGGATCAAACGGATCATCAACCCGAAAACACGGAAGACCGTGATCGTTCCCATGGATCACGGGGTGTCCATGGGGCCGATTCCCGGTCTCGAGGATATGGACAGGACCGTGAACATGGTCATCCGGGGCGGCGCCAATGCCACCGTGGTCCACAAGGGCATCGTGATGTCCACCAACCGGAGCGAGGACACGGACATCGGCCTGATCATCCATCTTTCCGCCTCCACGTCCCTGAATCCCGAGCCCAACCGGAAGATATCGGTGTGCGACGTGGAAGAGGCCCTTTCCCTGGGGGCCGACGCCGTTTCCGTCCATGTCAACGTGGGCTCCGGTTCCGAGGCCATGATGCTGGAGGCCCTGGGAAAGACGGCCAAGGACTGCAACCGCTGGGGCATGCCCCTTCTGGCCATGATGTACCCCAGGGGAAAAGACGTCCATGAAACCGTGGATTCCATCAAACTGGCCGCCCGTGTGGGGGCCGAGCTCGGGGCCGACATCATCAAATGCCCCTACACCGGCGATCCCGAAAGTTTCGCCCAGGTGGTCCGGGGCTGCCCGGTACCCGTGGTCATCGCCGGAGGGTCCAAACACAGCGACGAGGAAACCCTGATGATCATCGAAGGGGCCATGAAGGCGGGAGCCGCCGGGCTGTCCATGGGACGAAACGCCTTCCAGCACGAGAACCCCGAACGGTTCGTCCATGTGGCCTGCCGCATGGTCCATGAAGGAATCTCGGCCAGGGAAGCCCTGGAACTTCTCAAATCATGAGAAGCCGCATCCCTTGTTGACCTGTTCCGCCTTCTATATTATTTATTGGTTTTACGTTTTTTAACCAGCACCATTTGCGGAGGGTCATGAACCGTCTTATCGTCCTTGTTCTGAGAATCATTCTGGGTACGGCTTTCGCCGTTCTCCTCACACGGATATTCCATCCTGAAAAAGGGATTTTCTTCATGGCGGGGATCGCCGTTCTGCTTGTGGGTTTTTCCTACCTGTCATCGGCTTTGCGGAACAGAAAAAGGAAGGAGCAGAACCGTTGAAACAGATCGTTCTTGGAACAGCAGGACATATCGACCACGGCAAGACAAGCCTGATCAAGGCCCTCACCGGCATCGAGACAGACCGCCTCAAGGAGGAGAAGGCCCGGGGTATCACCATCGAGCTGGGATTCGCTTCCATGGACCTGCCCAGCGGCCAGCATCTGGGCATCGTGGACGTTCCCGGCCATGAAAAGTTCGTGAAAAACATGGTGGCAGGGGCCACGGGTATCGACATGGTGGCTATGGTCATCGCCGCGGACGAGGGGGTCATGCCCCAGACCCGTGAGCACATGGAAATCTGCACCCTTTTGGGCATCCGACACGGCATGGTGGTGCTGACGAAAAAAGACATGGTGGACGAAGACTGGCTGGAGATGGTCACCGAAGACGTCCGGAATTTCATCCAGGGAACGTTTCTGGAAGAGGCGCCCATCATACCCGTGAGCTCGATGACCGGTGAAGGACTGCCCGAACTGGTGAAAACCATGGATGACATCGCGGCCCTGATTCCCGAAAGAACGTCCAGCGGCCTTTTCCGGCTTCCCGTGGACCGGGTGTTCACCATGAAAGGGTTCGGAACGGTCATCACGGGAACCGTGGCTTCGGGAACCATCCGGGTGGGGGACACCATCATGATCTACCCGTCCATGGTCACATCCAAGGTCCGTGGGCTCCAGGTCCACAACACCAGCACCGAATCGGCCTCTTCGGGCATGAGGACGGCCATCAACTTCCAGGGCCTTGAAAAAACCGCCATCGAACGGGGAGAAGTGGTTTCCGTTCCTGACGGCATGAGGAACAGCCATCTGGTGGACGCCAGGATGCACTACCTTTCAAGCAACAAGAAACCCCTGAAAAACAGGACCCGCGTCCGTTTTCATACGGGAACCTGTGAAATCATGGGGAATCTGATCCTGCTTGAAAACGAAACCCTGGAACCGGGTTCCACGGCTGTGGTCCAGATCCGCCTCGAATCTCCGGTGGCCTGCGTGAAAGACGACCGTTACGTTATCCGGAGTTACTCTCCGGTAAGGACCATCGCCGGTGGCGAGATCCTCAACCCGTTTCCTTCCAAGCACAAACGGTTCAAAGATGAGATCGTGGAAGGTCTGAAAGGCATCACGGAACAGGACCTGGAAAGCACCATCACCTTTCACTGTTCCCAGGCAGGGTTTGCGGGTCTCACGTTCAACGACCTGAAGCTTATGACCAACACCGGGGACAAAAAACTCAACGCGGCCCTTTCAAACCTTCTGACCCATAAACGGCTGCTTCAGACGGACAAGGAAACCAGGAACTTCATCCACAAGGACGTGTTCGACGGCCTCACCGCTTCGGCCATGGTTATGCTCAAAACCTACCATGAAGCCAACCCTCTGAGGGAAGGGATGTTCAAGGGAGAGCTCAAGTCCAAGTTTCCCCAGAGCCTTGGAACGAAGCTGTTCAACCTGCTGGTCAACCATCTGGTCTCTTCGGGAACCATGACCCAGGAAGGGGACTCGGTCCGGCTGACCCACCATAAAGTGGCCCTGAAGGTCGATCAGGCCGACATGAGGGAGAAGATCCTTTCCGCTTATGTGGACACAGGCATCACTCCGCCTTATTTCAAAAGTCTTGTGACGGAAACCCTGGGATACGATGTCGACCAGGCCAAAGATGTGCTGATGCTCCTTGTGAAAGAGAAAAAGCTTGTCAAAATCAAGGAGGATCTCTATTTTCATGCAGATGCCCTGGAAAACCTCCAGAAGAAACTGGTGGAGTTCCTCAAGGCGAACAAAACCATCGATGCCCCCCAGTTCAAGGATCTGGCCGGTGGAATCGCCCGTAAATACCTGATCCCGATTCTCGAGTATTTCGACATGAAAAACATCACCATCCGGGTGGGCGACACACGGCAGTTGCGCAACGGGTAGGAAAGGTTTCAAGGGCGGGCCATCGCCCCGAGCAGTCTTTGACATCCGGACAAAAACCATGGAATACATGGTCGTCCTGAAAAATAATGTGAACATGATCGTGGCTTTTTATGCTATAGACGAATCCCAGTATTGGAATGAAACATCCAGACCAGATGAGGAGAGACAATGAGCGGGAGTAACAATAAGATGGAAAAAGACGGATTTGGAACGTATGCGTCCTTGAGGGTCGTCATTGGAATCGTGGTGGTCATGGGCTGCCTCTGGCTCGGTTCCCTGGCCATTTCCTTTTTTTCGAAAGAAGGCAAGGCCATGTCTCCATACCAGGCAACCCTGGAAGACTACCCCGTGTTGAAAAAAGTCGACGGGGCGATCAGTTCGCTGAGACCCAACGACCAGGAGGGCATTGCCGAAACCAAATACCGGGGTGAGGTCGAGGAGTACCAGGAAGGGTACTACGACAGTTTCATGGGTGAACGGGAAGATTTCCCCATGGCATCGGCGGACAGTGGCTCCGGATTTAAAAGTGAAGAAGCTGAAAGTGTCGAGGCTACGGCAGGTGCCGCCGAAAAGCCCGCCGAAGCATCGGTGAACCCTGAACACGGAAAATCGGCACCGGCCCACGCGCCCGCTGACATTCAAAGAGACATGACACGCCAGGTCATTGGAACGGCTTTTGTCGACGCCCTGTGCCAGCCTTTGAAAAACGAGCTGGAAAACCGTTTCTGGGGATGGCGGCCCAACGACATCTGGCTGTTCAAGTTCGGCATGGACAACGTGGAGAACTACCAGCTCGGCCTGATCGAAATGACCCGGCGCACGGTCAACATCCTTTCCGAACGGATTTCGAGAACAGGAACCAACGTTTACATCAACGAGAACCTCCAGAAAGCCAGGAGCAATCTCAATATCGACCCCACCCGGTTCTGGTTTCCTTCGGCTGAGAACGAATATGAGCGGGCGATCAGAGAACTCAAAGAGTATATCGGGGATGTGGGACAGGGAAAAGCCTACTTCTTCACACGATCCGACAACCTGATTCCTCTTTTGATGGAATTCAGGACCCAGCTGGGAGACATTGACAACAAGCTGATTCGCATGGAAGGCGACCCCAGATCCCAGGTCAGCACCTTTGAGGCGGACAACCGGTTCTACTACGCCAAGGGTGTGGCATCCGTGATCCTTCCGCTTCTCAAGGCCATCGAACAGGATTTTTACGTCACTCTCAAATCACGTGACGGTCTCGAACCCCTGCATCACGCCATCGAGGCCTGCGAAGGGGCGGCACACCTTTCCCCCTGGATCGTGTTTGAAGGAAATTACGACGGTTTCCTGGCCAACCACAGGGCCAACATGTCCACCTACGTCAGTCACGCCCGTTTCTACATCGGGGTTCTCATTACAGCCCTGGCCACCTGATGGTGAAAAGAAACGTCGAAAACAAGAAAACCCGGCTTCTGGCCGGGTTTTTTGTTGATAATGAAGGGGCCAAGGTTAGGGAATACACTCCACCAGGCGGGCGGTGATATGGTCCGCGAAAACCAGTCCTTTTCGGCTGAGGCTTATCCGCTGGTCTGAAATATCCACAAGGTTCTGCTTTAAGAATAAATCGATAACATCTTTGAACTGTTCGATAAAATCCATATCAAAACGCTGGTGGAACAATGCGAGGTCCAGGCCGTCCCGTTTTCTAAGGCCAAGGAAAATGGCTTCGGTGATCATCTGGTCCCGGGTCAGGATTTCCCGGCCTTTTTCGGCAGAGTGCCCGTTTGAGATCAGGGTCACATACCCCCGGATGTCCCTGACGTTCCAGCACCGTGTGACGGAATCCGGATAAAAGGAATGGGCCGATGGCCCGAATCCCCGGTACGGTAAGAAATCCCAGTATTTCATGTTGTGACGTGACCGAGTGGAGGGTGTCCTGGCAAAGTTGGAAATCTCGTAATGAAGGTAACCGGCTTTTTCGAGAAAGTTCACGGTGTGCTGGAACAGACCGGTCACGCGGTTTTCCGAAAGAGGCTTCAGCTGTCCTTTTTGCCGTTTCAGGTCAAGGGGGGTGCCTTCTTCGTAACTCAGCATGTAGCAGGACAAATGGGCCGGTTCAAAGGCCAGAGCTTTGGAAAGATCTTCTTCCAAATCGTGCGTTGTCTGGCCGGGAAGCCCATGGATGATGTCGATGCCCACATTGTCAAAACCAAGGTCCCGGGCAGAGTGGAGGATATTTTCCGTCTCCCTGGCCGTATGGATCCGGCCGAGGAAACGTAAGGCCCGGTCATGGAAAGACTGAACTCCCACGCTGAGGCGGTTGACCCCAATGTCCCTGATTTGTTTCAGATAATCTGACGACACGGTGCCCGGGTTCATTTCCAGGGTGATTTCCGTATCAGGGTCAAGATCGTAGCATTTCCCCGCTGTCTTGAGAACAGTGTGGAGGTCAGTTGCCGGCAAGAGGGAAGGGGTGCCTCCTCCGAAATACACGGTGTCCACTCTTCGGTTTTCAGGGGCTTCTTGGCCGGCCACGGTGCGGATCTCATCGCACAGGGCCTTGATGAAAGCTCCTGTGAGTTGAAGATCCGTCACCGAATAGAAATCGCAGTAGCCGCATTTTTTCAGACAGAACGGCACATGGATGTAGAGGCCGTTCATCAGATAAACCGCCTCATGATGTCCTGGATCACCCTGTCCACGTTGTCTTCGGTGATGCCGTTGGCCCGGCATGTTTCCCGGATATGGTCCATCCGTTTGGCGTCGTTTATGTCCGCCTCGGTCCGTATCAGGCCGAGACGCCGCCCCACATGAACCACCAGCCGTTCTTGGGCCGGAAGGTCGAGAAACGAGCGGATGATGCCGGTCATGCGCTCTTTGTCCCCGGGGTATGTGCCTTCCACGTCCTGGAACAGGTTCAGCACATGGTCGCTTTTCACCGTGCTGCTGATCCCGTCAAGGGTTTCGAGGAAAAGAAGAAGCTCTTCCGCCACCCGGATATCCGGGCATGGGGTAAACTGTCCTGAACGGAAATCTTCGAACAGGGGCACATGGGTGGGGATGGCCAGACTTCTCAGCCGGATGAATTCCGCGTTGATCTGGTTCAGGGCGTCGGCTGTTTCCAGGGCATGCTCCCGTGACAGGTCCACGCCGCCCAAACCCGGCATCACGTATTCGGACAGCTCGATTCCCGCCTGTCTGACCTTGAGCCCGGCTTGTATGTGCATGGCCTTGGTGCTTCCCTTTCGCACCCGTTGGAGCACTTTGTCCGAGGCGGATTCCATGCCGATGTGGATCCGTGAGAGACCGGCTTCGGCGATTTCGGCCAGGCGGTCGTCGGAAATCCTGGCCACGGTGTGGGACCTGGCATAGGACGTGATCCGTTTTGCTTCAGGGAAGCAGGCTTTGATGTGACGGAGCACGGTGATCAGGTCTTCGGATTTCATGATCAGGCTGTTGGCGTCCTGGAGAAAGATGGACTCCATGCCGTTCTGGACAAAGTTCATGGCCGCGTGGAAAGCCTCGATATCTTCGGACCCTGTGTTGTTCAGCACGGGAGCGATACGGTCACGTGTGAAAGGACCTGTTTTCAAGGCATCTTTCAGCTTTTCAACATAGCCGTGGACCAGGTCGATGTCTTTCAGGATATGATCCACCGGCCTCAGGGAAAAGGCTGTTCCCTTGTAAACCGGGCAGAAGGTGCAGTGGTTCCAGGGGCAGTTTCGTGTCAGGCGGAGAAGGAGGCTCCCCGCCTCGCTGGGAGGACGGATGGGCCCCTGTTCAAAACCCGTGTAAGTTTCGTTTTCATTCGGTTTAACCATGATGTCTTTATCCTTTCATCCTTCGTGTCAGGACCTGGTGTGTCGTTGTCAGATTTCAACAATATAAACACCCTGACGGTAAAGGCAATGAAAAGACCGACCGGAGGTTGTTCCAGACTAAAAAGCTCTTTGACAATTCTTTGTCTGTTGGACTATAGTTGTTCGCCGATTGAAGCCGGGAAACACTCCCTTCCGACAACAACTCTTACCGCTCAACATCTTGAAAAATGACAGAACTTCAAACGAAAAAAACCTCGCCCATGAAAAAAAAAGCCCTGTTTCTCGCCGTGGGATGCCTTGCCGTCGTGGCCGGTCTTGCCGCCCTGGCCGGATTCAGCCTCTTTCATTACGCCCACAGTCCTTCCGGTAAGGATGAAACCGGAAAAATCATTGAAATTTTGCCTGGCCAGGGCTTCAGCAAAACCACGGCCATGCTGGTGGATGCCGGGGTGATCCTGTCTCCGGCACGGTTTAAGCTTATTGCGGCCATTTCCGGAGACGACAAGAAAATCAAGGCGGGTGAGTATCAGTTTTCCGCGGTTATGAGCCCTTCGTCAATTATTTCCGCCCTGGTCAACGGGAAGGTTTACCAGCGTAAATTCACGGTTCCTGAAGGGTACAACATCCGTCAGGTCGCGGAAACAATTGAAAATGCAGGGATATGCAGCCGGGAAGATTTCGAGGCGGCCGCCAGGGACACCCTGGCCGTGATTTCCCTGGGAGTACAGGAGCCGGCCCGAACCTTCGAAGGCTACCTTTATCCCGAAACCTACTTCTACCCGAAAAACACCGACCCGGCCATCATTGTCCGGGATATGGTGAGCCGGTTCAAATCCGTGTTCAAGCCCGAATGGGATCAGCGTGCCGCTGAACTGGGGATGACCCGGCATCAGGTGGTGACCCTGGCTTCCATTATTGAAAAAGAAACGGGGGCTGCCCAGGAAAGGCCCATGATTTCATCGGTGTTCCACAACCGCCTGAAAAAAGACATGAGGCTCGAGACCGATCCCACGGTGATTTACGGAGTGGAGAACTTCGACGGCAACCTCACCCGGGAGCACCTCAGGACTCCGGGACCCTACAACACGTATATGAACAAGGGCCTTCCCATAGGCCCCATCGCCAATCCGGGTTACAAATCCCTGGAAGCGGCCCTTTACCCGGTTGACAGCGAGTATCTGTTCTTCGTGTCCCGGAAAGATGGGACCCATGAATTTTCGGTCACCTACGAGCAACACGTGAACAACATCCGGACTTACCAGCTGAGGCGGAAACAGCCACAGCCCGAGGTCACTCCATGATGAACCGCCGATGGACAGATGAACAGGTCGCAGGCCAGAGGCTCCTGGTGGGTTTCGACGGCACGTCTTTCAATGAAGACCTGAAGTTTCTTATCGGCGAGCTGATGGTGGGGGGCCTGATAATCTTTGCCAGGAATATCGAGACCCCGGAACAGGTTCGTGATCTTTGCCGTTCCTGCCAGGATTACGCCGCAAAGCAGGATCTTCCCCCTCTTTTCATCGCCGTGGACCAGGAAGGCGGGCAGGTGGCCCGGCTGAAGCCCCCGTATTTTTCGGCTTTTCCCGAAGGGAACCCTGGGATGCAGTGCGAAGACGATGTGGAACGGTTCGTGGAGGTCACGTCCCGGGAACTGAAAGACATCGGGATGAACATGAACATGGCTCCGGTTCTCGATGTGGACCCCCCGGGTTTTTCCGGAGTCATGGCCAAACGGGTGTTCCGGGGCGATCAGGACTTTGTGGCCCGGATGGGTTCGGCCATGATCCGTGGTTTCCAGTCACGGGGCATCATGGCCGTGGCCAAGCATTTTCCGGGAATAGGGCGCACCACTCTCGATTCCCATCTGCACCTTCCCGTGCTGGAAACAGGGTTTGACGAGCTTGCCCAAAGCGATCTTGTTCCTTTTGAAGAGGCGATCAGGCAGGGCGTTTCGGCGGTCATGATGTCCCACATCCAGTACAGGGACATTGACGACAGCTGGCCGGCCAGCCTTTCCGTGAATGTGGTGAAGGGGCTGCTGCGGGACCGGCTGGGGTACCAGGGGCTTGTGATGACCGATGACCTGGACATGAAGGCCATCCGTGTGCCCATCGAGGTGTCCATTTCACGGATCGTGGAAGCGGACGTGGACATGGCTCTGATCTGTCACAAGGGGCCGGATATCGAACAGGCCTGCCGGATGTTCAGGGACACCGATCCTGACATGAACCGGGTGTCGTTCCATCGGATCATGGAGCTTAAACGGACGTTTCTCTGAGAGTGGTGTGTTTCAGCGGTGTTTCGTTCCAGCAGGTGATTTGGCCCGGGAGTAGACATCGTCTGAAAGCTCCGACCTCCTGCCCTGTGAAAGAAGATGAAAGCCGGATGCGGCGATCATGGCCGCGTTGTCTCCGCAGTAATCCATGGGCGGGATATGGACCTTGAGCCCTTTCTTCTTTCCTTTTTCCAGGGCCAGCTCACGGAGCCGTGAATTGGCCGCGACCCCACCCACAATGGCGATATGACGGCTTTTCGTTTCAAGGGCCGCGTGGATGAGTTTGTAGACAAGCACCTCCACCACCGCTTCCTGGAAACCGGACACGATGTGGGCCATGTTGTCCCTGTAATCGTCGTGCTCGGCAATGTATCGCCGGACGGCCGATTTGATTCCGCTGAAACTGAAATCGTAGCTGCTTTTGTCGACCCAGGCCCTTGGGAAGACAACACGCCCCGGATCCCCCTTTCTCGCCAGTTCGTCGATCACCCGGCCTCCGGGATAGCCCAGGTCCAGCATTTTGCTGACTTTGTCATAGGCCTCGCCCACGGCGTCGTCACGGGTCTGGCCCATAAGCTGGAACTCCGTATGGGAGGTCACCTGGTAGATGCTGGTGTGCCCCCCTGAAACAAGAAGGGCCGTGTAGGGGAATTCAGGCGGATCGTCGGTGAGGAACACCGACGTGATGTGACCTTCCAGGTGGTTCACGCCCACCAGGGGGAGGTCTCGCCCAAAGGCAAAGGCCTTGGCAAAGGAAAATCCCACGAGAAGGGCCCCCACAAGTCCGGGACCCTGGGTGACGGCCACGGCGTCCAGATCGTCGAAACTCAGGCCGGAATCCTTTACAGCGGACTCCACCACAGGCACGATGGCCTCCACGTGTTTGCGTGCCGCGATTTCAGGAACGACACCGCCGTATTCGTGGTGGATGTCCACCTGGGACGCCACCACGGAAGACAAAACGGTGCGTCCATCCTTCACCAAAGCCGCGGCTGTTTCGTCGCAGGATGTTTCGATGCCCAGAACGATCATGGTGTGTTCCGTAAGGCCGGGAAAAGAATCAGACCCATTCGACCTGGGGTTCGTCGTTTTTCCGTCCGGCGATCTCGCCCACGATGTAGGCCTTTTCATCCATGGCGTTCAGCATTTCGAGGAGGGGCTGGGTCGAATCTTCGGGAACCACGGCCATGAGACCGATGCCGTTGTTGAAGGTCCGCCTCATTTCATGGTCGGTGACGTTGCCGGCGTCCTGGAGGAATTTGAAAATGGGCGGGATATCCCAGCTCCCCTCTTTCATCACGGCCTTGCAGGATTTGGGAATCACCCGGATGATGTTGTCGTTGATGCCGCCGCCGGTGATGTGGGCGAAGGCGCAGATGGGGTGGGTTTTGACGAGACCCAGGATAAGGTCCGCGTAAATTTTCGTGGGGGTGATCAGTTCCTCGCCCAGGGTTTTACCAAGTTCAGGAACGTAGCTGTCGATCTTGAGTTTCAGGACATCGAAACAGATCTTTCGGACAAGGGAGAACCCGTTGCTGTGAAGCCCGGAAGAGGTGATTCCGATGATTTTCTGGCCCATGCGGATTTCCGAACCGTCGATGATCTTCTGGTCGTCCACGGCTCCCACGGCAAAGCCGGCCAGGTCGTATTCACCTTTCTGGTAAACGTCGGGCATTTCGGCTGTTTCACCGCCGATCAGGGCGCAGCGGGCCTGTTTGCAACCTTCGGCGATGCCGCTGATAATGTCCGTGGCCGTCTCGTTTTTCAATTCCCCCATGGCGATGTAATCCAGGAAGAACAGGGGCTCGGCGCCCTGCACGGCGATATCGTTGACACACATGGCCACCAGATCGATTCCGATGGTGTCGTGTTTGTCCATCATGAAGGCGATCTTGAGTTTGGTTCCCACGCCGTCGGTGGAACTGACAAGCACGGGTTTTTCCATGCCCGAAAGGTTGGGGGCAAACAGGGCTCCGAAGCCTCCGATACTTCCGACCACACCCGGACGTTTCGTCTGTTTGGCTATGTTTTTGATGGAATCAACCAGTCTGTTGCCCTTGTCGACATCAACCCCGGCATCGGCGTATGTCAGCGATTTACTCATAAATATTCATCCCCGTTGGCGGCAGGACACTCGGAAATACCTTGTTTTTCAACGGTCCGCCTTGATTTGCAATACATGATAAAAACGATAAAAGCTAAACCGATTCAATTTAAATGTCAAAACAATTTTTTTGACATAAACAGGTTCTTATTGTAGGAAGATACAGGTTTTAAACAGTGACAGAGGGGCAGATCAGACCGTCAATTTTCCCATAATCACAAAATGTCGGACCGTTACGGCCGGATTCGGTTGAAACACCCGGTGACGCCGGTGCTGCATGCCGGAATGACGCACAAAAACCCTCGTTTTCGATAACAAGTCAAATTCAGGGATTCAGACAGATGAAACAAATCAACGTGGGGGTTGTCGGGTTCGGGACCGTGGGCTCGGGTGTGGTCAAACTGCTGACGGAAAGCCGTGATCTTATCAGCTCGAGAATCGGGGCGGAGTTGTGTCTAAAGGTTGTGGCCGATCTCGACATCGAGAGGGACCGGGGCGTGAAAGTCGATCCAGGCATCCTGGTGACCGATGTGGACCGGGTGATCTCCGATCCGGACATCGATATCGTGGTGGAGCTGGTCGGTGGGGAAACCTTCGCGAAAACGGTGATTCTCAAGGCCATCGAAAACGGGAAACATGTGGTGACGGCGAACAAGGCCCTTCTGGCGGGCTCCGGGCCGGAGATCTTTTCCGCTGCGGCTAAAGCCGGTGTGGACGTGGGTTTCGAGGCCAGCGTGGCCGGCTGCATTCCCATCATCAAGGCCCTCAAGGAGTCCCTGGCTGCGAACCATATCCATTCTGTGTCGGGCATTCTGAACGGCACCTGCAACTATATCCTTACAAAAATCACCAACGAGGGAACGGTTTTCAGCAAAGCCCTGGAAGATGCCCAGAAAAAAGGTTACGCGGAAGCGGACCCCACCCTGGATATCGAAGGAATCGATGCGGCCCACAAGCTGGCCATCCTGACGGCCCTGGCCTACGGCATGACCATCAACCTCGACGACATTTACGTGGAAGGCATCAAGGAGATCACTCCCGAGGACATCCGGCATGCCGAACACCTGGGATACCGGGTGAAACTCCTGGCCATCAGCAAATTCGTGGGGGACGCCGTGGAAGCCCGGGTGCATCCCACCATGATTCCGTTTGACAACCTCTTTGCCAGTGTGAACGACTCGGTGAACGCCGTGAACGTCAACGGTGATGCCATGGGCGACATGTTCTTCGTGGGCAGGGGAGCCGGAATGATGCCCACGGCCAGCGCCGTGGTCAGCGATCTCATGGATATCTCCCGGAACATCCTGTCCTGCTCCAGCCAGCGGGTGCCCCTTCTGTCGTACTGTGACGAGAACATCCGGACCATTCCGGTGCTTCCCATGGACGAAATCCTGTCTCGCTACTATTTCCGCTTCACGGCGGCGGACCGCCCCGGGGTACTCTCCACCATATCAGGGATTCTGGGCTCCTACGGGATCAGCATCAAATCCGTGCTTCAGGCCGAGGAGAAAGACAACGAACGGCAGGTGCCCATTGTGATGGTCACGGGACCTGCCCGTGAGGCTGATGTGAAACAGGCCCTCTCGGACATCAACAAACTGCCCATCACCAATGGAAAAGCGGTGCTGATTCGAATCGGGATCGAGCCCTGGCCTGAAAACACGTTTTAAAAAATAACACATACACGCAGGGAATCTTATGGAAATCATCTGTTCGGACCTCGAAGGGGTTTTTGTTCCGGAAATATGGATCAATGTGGCAAAAAAAACAGGCATCGAGGAGTTGAAACTCACCACCCGTGACATTCCCGACTACGATGTGCTGATGAAACGGCGGCTTAAAATTCTTGATGAGCGGGGGCTGAAACTGTCGGATATCACCGATGTGATCGCCACCAT
>CAZWTY010000054.1:0-28975 GCA_964637565.1 uncultured Desulforapulum sp. | reverse complement strand
CGTGACGGAAACGCCATTCCGGTCCTCTTCAACGCGGTGGTCTACCGGGACAGGGACAGACAACCCGTGGGCGTGTTCGCGGCGGCCCGTGACATCACCCGGCTCAAACAGGCGGAAGAGGCCCAACTCGCCCTGGAACGGAAACTGCTCCAGGCCAAGAAAGCCGAAAGCCTGGGCCGCATGGCCGGAGCCATCGCCCATCTTTACAACAACCTCCTGGCCGTGGTCATGGGCAGCCTGGAACTTTACATCAGCGACCTTCCCCAGGGGGCCAAAGTGGATGTGGCCCTGACCGAGGCCATGAAGGCGGCCCGGCGCGCGGCGGACGTCAGCGGACTGATGCTCACCTATCTCGGGCAGAGTTTCGGCCAGCGGGAAACCCTGGACCTGTCCGGTCTCTGCCGCCGGAACCTTGAGTTCCTGAAAGAAGCCCTTCCGGACGGCGTCACCCTGGAACCGGACCTGCCACCTTTAGGACCGGTGGTGGAGGGGAATCCCGCGCAGATCCAGCAGGTGGTGAACAATCTGGTGACCAACGCCTGGGAGGCCATGGGCAACAGGCCTGGGCCTATCCGCCTGAACGTGAAAACCGTTTCTTCCGCCGACATCCCCGAGACCCGGCGCCATCCCCTGGAATGGCACCCCGAAAAGCCGTATTACGCCTGTATCGAGGTGACGGACACAGGATGCGGCATTCCCCCGGAACACATGGAAAAGCTGTTCGATCCCTTTTTTACAAGCAAATTCACCGGCCGCGGCCTGGGCCTTTCCGTGGCGCTGGGGGTGGTGAAAGCCCACGGAGGCGCGGTGGCCCTTGAAAGTGAACCGGGAAAAGGCAGTGTGTTCCGTGTTTTCCTTCCCGTCTCCGACGATCAGTGTCTGGTTCAGGCGGACAAGGCCCCAACACCGGCTGAATTCCGTGGCACTGGAACGGTTCTTCTGGTGGAAGACGAACCCTCGGTCCGCCAGCTGGGTCGCACCATGCTCGAACGAATGGGTTTTGATGTGCTGGAAGCCCGGGACGGGATGGAAGCCGTGGATGTTTTCAAAAAAAACAGGGACTCTGTCCGCCTTGTTCTCTGCGACCTGACCATGCCCCGGATGAACGGCTGGGAAACCCTGGAGGCTTTGAGACAGATCGATCCGGATCTCCCCATGATCCTGGCCAGCGGCTACGACCAGGCCCACGCCATGGCCGGAGACCTTGGAAAACAGCCCCAGGCCTTTCTCGGGAAACCCTACCAGCTGAGCAGTCTCCGCGAGGCGGTCAGAAAAGCCCTAGGGTTATGACGCGGTGTGTTCCTTAAAATACGGATGCCAGTCGCAGCGGGTGAGGGTGACACCCCGCTGTTTGTAGTTCGCCACAATGGCCATGAGCCGTTCCACAGTGGACTCAAACGATGCGGCGTTGTGAATGAACCCGGACCTCAGTCCCCCGGAATGGCTTGAAAAGAAACCCAGAATTCCCGATTTCACATAGACCGTGAACCGTTCGATCCGGCCGTCATCCTGGCTGGCCCGGATATCCGCCAGCTTTGTCCCGCCTGAAAGAAGTCCGAGCCAGCTTTCAAAATCCCCGTGTCCGAGTACGGTCTTGTCGGCGAAACGGGCCATTTTCGACGAGAACAGGAAAACCCTCAGGTCTTCACGGGCGTCACTGAAAACGGAACGCTGGCCGGGCGTCAGAAAAAGATGGATGGCTTTCAGGGAAAAACCGGCACCGTCCCCTTCTCCCACAGCGTAAGTGTGACGCCAGTCCAGGCCAAGTCCGTTTTCACGGAAGGCGTGGAAGAGCCCCAAAAGCCCCAGGTCGTTGAAACTTCCCTGGGAAAAATACAGGACGCCTGAACTGGTGAGAAGGTTCCGGCAAGCTTTGGCGAACTCCATGGCGCCTCGGGTGACAGGCGTGTCCAGACCAGCCGGGTCCACGTCGGCGCAAAGATGGGGTTCGGGCAGGACGAGCTGGAGATTCAGGGCTCCTAAGCCCAGAACAAGATCAAAAGGAAGCTCCGGAGTTTCTGTGCCCAGGTCCCGGTAAACCGCCCGTTGATAATGGACGTTCGTGACACCGAGGTCACGGGCCCAGGACCGGCCCACGGCCAGGGCGTTTTCCGACTGGTCGTAGACCGTGAACCGGGCTTCGGGATTTTTTTTGGCAAGCCACAGACTGACGATCCCGGGACCTCCCCCGATCTCGGCCACGGTTTTCAGATTTTTCGGAAAACCTCCGAGGGTTTCCAGGGTCACGAGAAGCTGGGTCAGCCGGGGCAGGTCAACCGTCAGGAATTTCCTGGCGATGCCCGGCGTGGAAAAGAAAAGATCCACCACGGTCTCGCTCATGGGGTCGGAAAGCTCCCAGTCGTTCAGGGGCCTGCCGATGGCCCTGCCGATGTCGTCGTGGACATCCTGCCAATAGGCCTCTGTGTTGACATCCTCGCGGCGGGTCAGTCCAAGAGCGTCAAGAAACGCCGTAACCGCGGCCATCTCCTTTTCTATCCTGCTTGAATCCATGCCTGTCTCCTCTCTTGAAAGTTTGAACCTTCTTACCCGATATGCGGGAGAAACACAATGTCAGAGCGGCTCCTTCAGCACGTAAATCTCCCCGTCATAGGTTCCCTGGATGTTCAGCTTCTGGTGGCCCAGGGCCTTGAGGTAGTCGATATGGGCCTTTTCGATCATCTGGCCGGGAACGAGAAGGGGAATGCCCGGCGGATAGGGAGTCACCAGACCCGACGAGATCCGGCCCGCGCTGTTTTCCAGGTCCACCGACTCCCGGGGTCCGAAAAACGCCTGGTCCGGCCGGCACTGAAGACGGATTTTGGGAATCATGTCGGGAAGCCGCCTCCTGTGTTTGCTCACAGGAAGGGCCACACGTTTCTGATCGAGTTTTTTCAAGGCGTTGTACAACCGGATGACCTTGGAACGGGTGCCTCCGAAAGTCAGGAGCACCAGAATGGTGGCATGGGTGAACTTTTCAATTTCAAGCCCGATTTCATCAAGAAGGTAACGATGGATCTCCTGGGTGGAATAGTCCAGGCCCGACACGTCGATCAGGATTTTCAGGGGATCGTGGCCCATGTTGTCCGTTTCGAAATGGGAAAAGGCCCGGCTGAAATCCCGGCTTCCCAGAATCCGCACATGGCGGAACCCGGCCATGTGCTCTTTCAGCACCTCCACATGGCCGAGAAGGTCGTTGATGATCCGGTACCCTTCCATTTCAAGCTGCTTGCGGCAGATGTCCAGGGACGAGATGATCTGGTACTTGGGGGAGGTGCTGGAGTAGATGCTGTAGATTTCATGGAAGAAATCCGGATCGAAGTCCGGGTCGTTCACATGGATGTACGAGGCCTGGGAAAAGGCCGACACCACCTTGTGGGCCGAATGGGTCACGTAATCGGCACCGGAGTGGATGGCCGAATAGGGCCTGAACCGGGGATGGAACTGGGCGTAAGCGAACCAGGCCTCGTCGATGAACACCTTCATGCCCCGGGCGTGGGCCAGTTCCACCACCTGCCGGAGGTCGATGAGAAGACCCTCGTAGGTGCAGCCCGTAAGGATCAGCAGTCTGGCCTTCGGGTTGTCCTCGATGGCCTGACGGATTTCGGAAAGACAGGGCGGGGCGAATATGCCGAAATCCGGATTCAGGATGCTGTTCAGGTAAACGGGATTGGCCCGGGCCTGGATCAGGCCGTAATGCACCGATTTATGGCAGTTCCTGTCCACGATCACCGTGTCGTTTTCCCGGAGCACGGTCTGGAGAATGATCTTGTTGGACGTGCTGGACCCGTTGGTCACGAAATAGGTCTTGGTCACTTCGAAGGTGTAGGCCGCCGCCTCCTGGGCTTTCCCGATCATGTGGCTTCCCTCGGAAAGTGAGCCCAGGGAATCCACGGAAACCGAGAGGTCGCCGGCAAAGACATTCCTGCCGTAGAACTGGTAGAAATCATGGATGTACGGGCTGTGCCGGAAACTCGCCCCGCCGCTGTGGCCCGGGGTGTGCCAGGAATCGTTGTTTTCCGTCACGTATTTTTTGTAGGCGGTCCAAAACGGGGTCTGGGCACGGTCATCGAAATCGTTCAGGATGTACCCGAGAATGGACTCGGGATCGCTGAGGATGTCGTCCCTGAAAAAAAAGGCTTCGATATCCTCCGACTCGTTGACGATGTCAAGACCGATGCGCTCGTCTCCCAGAACGTAGATGGGCAGGCTGACACGGACTTTCTTGATCCTGTCGATAAAGTCCGTGTTGCTGACAGGCTGTTTCGGCCCGGGACGGTTATGGTCTCCCGTTCTCCGTTCCGCGTCCCAGCTGAAAATCACGGCCTGGATTTCACCATCGGATTCGATCCGCTCAAGGGCTCCGCTTACCGACGGGGCTTCCACCACCTCGATGACGATGTCCGGCCGTTCGAAATTATCGGCCGAGGTTACGATCCTGTCCGATATCCGGGAAAGCCTTTCCCGGTCCGTATCGATCACCAGAATTCTGAGTATGGGTCGTGTCATGGTCTCCTCCTGGTTTTTCAGGAATTTTCTGGAAAGATGTTCCCCGGCATCACGGTTCGTCCTTAGCATTTTAAATTCAACGTCTTGAACGATTTTACCCCAGACCGCCTTTTTGTCAAGGCGGAGATGAGCGGGGGCAAGGATAATCACTAATCCCACCTTGTCCTTGATTTTGCGCGCCTTTGGCGGTAAGATCTCGGCGTTTTTGCTCAGTCATTGAACGAACCGTGATGTGCAACAACCATCAAACAGGAATTTAACATGTTTACCATGGAGGGACTGCAATGAAAAAACTGTTGATCATGCTCTGCTTACTGGCTATGCCCACCTTGACCTTTGCGGCGGAAGCGGGCTCCATCGGCGTGGGTATCATTCTGGGAGATCCTACGGGTATCAGCGGAAAGTACTGGATCGACAAGGACAACGCCATCGACGCGGCCATTGGCTTCGACCGGTTCTCTGTCCACGCGGACTACCTGTTCCACCTGTGGAACATCTTTCCCCAGACGGGAGGAGGCGATTTCGGCGGTTATTTCGGGCCTGG
Organism: uncultured Desulforapulum sp.; assembly: GCA_964637565.1. GTDB lineage: Bacteria > Desulfobacterota > Desulfobacteria > Desulfobacterales > Desulfolunaceae > DYJE01. The sequence goes on along the minus strand of CAZWTY010000054.1, from coordinate 23,925 downwards.
CCTGGTGTTCAAGGACAAGAAACACGACAACATGGTCGGGGTGCGTTTCGCCCTGGGAGCCGTCTTCGAGGTGGACAAGTACCCCGTGGAATTTTTCGCCGAGCTTGTCCCTGTTCTTGAGCTGTCACCCGACTCGGACCTGAACCTGGACGGTGGCATCGGCGTCCGGTATTTCTTCTGATTCAAAAAAAAAGGGGGCGCAACATGGCGCCCCCGAAAAAACCTTCACTCAACCCGAACACTATGATCTGGATTCGTTGGTCAGCATACTGGCCAGTTTCCTGTCCTTGTTGACCCAAAGTTCATTCACCCAGTTCTGGAACCGTTCACGGAACGTCTCATCCTCGTAGTAGTCCCCGATTATCTCGTCGCTCACGGGGATCACCTCCACATTGACCTTCACTTCCTTGACCTCGCCGCAGAGATACTGCCAGAACGTTTTGGGACCCTGGGGATAGGCGATGGTCACGTTGACGATACCCGTGATCATGGTGCCCATGGAACTCAGCACAAAGGCGATACCGCCGGCCTTGGGCCTGAGAAGGTGGTTGAACGGGCTGTTCTGCCGCTGGTGTTTATGGGGCGTGAAACGTGTCCCTTCCATAAAATTGACGATGGACACGGGAATGGTCTGGAATTTGGCGCAGGCCTTGCGGGTGATCTCGATATCCTTGCCTTTGAGATGGGGGTTTTTCTTGACGAAACTGCTGGAGTATCGTTTCATGAACGGGAAATCCAGGGCCCACCAGGCAAGCCCCATAAGGGGAACCCAGATCAGTTCCTGTTTCAGAAAAAATTTCAGGAACGGAATCCGCCGGAGCAACAGTTTTTGAAGAATCAGGATATCGACCCAGGACTGGTGGTTGGAGACCACCACATACCATTTGCCGTTTTCCAGCTTGTCGAGGCCCGTGGCTTCTATCTTTGGGTTGTGGACAAGCCAGAGGTTGAAGTTGTTGAAATCAACCCAGCATGTGGCGATAAAATCGATGACCAGCCTTGAGACATACTGCCAGAATTTGAACGGAATCAAAAGCTTGAGAAGCGAAACCACCAAAAGGGGTCCGATCCAGAAAAGCGTGTTGACCAGGTAAAGAAGAAATGAAATCAGGGCCCTCACCGGCCCGGGCAGAAAAGAAAGCATATGAACCCCCTCGTGTTACGTTTAACGGATACCACAAAAAAAAGATGAATCTCCAGTTTTTTTTCTGCAAGAACAGCAAATTGCGTACCGGGATCCCAGCCGCTTAAGCCAGACTCCTTTATAAACAGACAGATAGCATGATGATCCGGTGTTTAATGACGAAACACCCATACACATCGTGAACGTCCCTGATCATAAAATGTCCCGGGTTTCCGAAAAAACATGGTCTTTTGCTTGAAGAAAGACCGGTAAACCCTAAATAATACAAGGTTATATTTGCCCTTGACACTCCATGGACGATCCATTATGTTCAAAACGGATCAATCAAAGAATACGTGTCCTTAATCTTTTACCTATAGGGTCTTTCATGACTGTGACGGGCATCCATCGTCTCCGGGCCGTTCATGCTTTTTTTCTGAGCTGGGTGATTCCCGTCGTCCTCGTTCTGTCAACCACCTGTGTTGCCGATACAGAATCCCTCGTCCTTGACCAAACCTTTTCACGGACTGTCCTGGGCCCCCGTCTTTCATGGCTCAAAGACAAAGATAAAACCATGACCATCAAGGAGGCGGCCGAAAAAACAGGGCAATTCACCCTGGTGAAAGGCCGGAGGCCGTCTTTCGGCTACTCGTCGTCGCCCTACTGGTTGACATTCACCGTGCACAATCCTGGCCCGGGCTCTGTGGACTGGCTCCTGGAATGCACCTATCCCCTTCTGGACGAACTCGATCTCTACATGAAAAGTCCGGACGGGAGGGGTTTCACCGTGCTCAAAGCCGGGGACCAAAGGCCTTTCAAGGACTGGCCCGCCAACTACCAGAACATTGTATTTCCTTTGAAAACACCTCCCGGGCATCACCGGTACTTCCTGAGAGCCCAGTCCAAAGGATCGGTGTCCATCCCCCTGACCGCCTGGTCCCCCTCCGCCTTCAGCCGGGAGGCCTCGTCCACCATTCCCCTCAAATGGATGTTCTACGGCATCATGCTGGCCATGGCCTTCTACAACGTGTTCATCTATCTTTCCACCCGGGATATCTGCCATCTATACATGATGCTGTTCGCCGTGTGCATCTCGTTCCACTCCCTGATCCACTCAGGCCTGGCCTACCAGCTTCTCTGGCCCGGAAGCCCCCGGTTCACCAACATAGCCTACATTCTTTTCATGATCTTCCCCGGAATCTGGGGCATTCAGTTCACCCGGTCCTTTCTCGTCCTGGAGTCGGAGTACCCCAAAGCCGACCGGTTTCTGCACGGCCTCCACCTGGGGCTTTACCCCCTTCTGACCGGAGCTTTTCTCATCGGTTACCACATCATGGTCCAGATCACGACGATCTATGTGGCCGTCATCATCCTCACCCTTCTCGGCACAGGTGTCAAACTGTTCATCAAACGGGCTCCAAGCGCCCGGCTCTATGTCCTGGCCTGGGGTGTGTTCATCATGGGCTGCCTGCTTTCCGTCTTGCGCTCCTTCGGCTTGATCGACTGCAGTTTTCTGGCGGATTCGGGCATCCAGATCGGGTCCTGCCTGCTGGTTCTCGTCCTGTCTTTCGGAATCGGTGAAAAATTCAAGTACATCCTGGAGGAAAACAACAGGGCTCTGGTGGCCCTGCGTGAATCGGACGAAAAATACAAAACCCTGGTCGAAAACGCCAATGACGGGATCGTGGTCCGTGTTTCCGATCAGCCGGTCTACGCCAACAAGGCCATCATCCGGATCAGCGGGTACACGGAAGAGGAGTTCTACAACAAAAAGATGCTGGACTTCTTTCCCAACTCCATGCTGGGAAAACGGCAGATGCAGCGGCGACAGAACGAATACATGAGCGGAAAGAAGGTTCCCAGCCAGTTCGAGGCCGAACTCCTGAGGGCCAACGGGGAAATCATCAACGTGATCATTTCCGAAACCCCTATTTCCATCAACGGAAAGCCGGGGATCCTCTCCATGATCACCGACATCACGGACCAGAAGAGGGCCGAGGCGAAAATCAACCGCCAGAACAAGGAACTGATGCGGCACAGGGCCCATCTGGAGGAAATCGTCAAGGAAAGAACCTTCCAGCTTGAAGAGGCGAACCGGAGTCTGGCCAAGGTGAACCGTGACCTGGGAAAAGCCAACCAGGACCTGGCAAGCGCCAACAAAGAGCTGGAAATCGCCAAGAAAAAGGCGGAAAGCGCGGCAACGGAAGCGTTGGCCGCCAACGAGGCCAAAAGCACCTTCCTGGCCAACATGAGCCACGAAATCAGGACGCCGATGAACGCCATCATCGGCATGAGCGACCTGATCATGAGCACGGAACTGACCCGCAAGCAGAGCGAGTATCTTTCCGTGGTCCGATCTTCGTCCAAGTCCCTGCTCCAGCTGATCAACGACATCCTGGATTTTTCCAAGATGGACGCTGGCAAGCTGGATTTCGAGTACATCCCCTTCTTCCTCCACGAACTGATCGACGCGGTCACCGATCTTTTTCTCGAAAAATGCATGTCCAAGGACATCGAGCTGGTGGTGGACATCGACCCGGATGTCCCCCGGGAACTGATCTCGGACCCCTTAAGACTCCGTCAGGTGATCACCAACCTTCTGTCCAACGCCTTCAAGTTCACCAGCCGGGGAGAAATCTGCCTGACGGTGAAGAAGCTCTCCGGTTCCGAGGAAAGCACCAAGCTCCTTTTCAGCATCAAGGACACGGGCATCGGCATTCCGGAGATCTCCCTGAACTCCCTGTTCGACGCCTTTGAGCAGGGCGACGACTCCATGACCCGTAAATTCGGGGGAACGGGTCTGGGCCTTGCGATCTGCAAGAACATCGTAGGACTCATGGACGGCGAGATCTGGGTCACCAGCGAACCCGGGGTGGGCAGCACCTTCTTTTTCACCGCCGTGTTCAAGACAGGACTGGCGCAAAAACGCGAGGAGACCGAACTTCCGCCCGCCCTCAAAGACTCCAAAGTCCTGGTGGTCGAAGACAACATGTCCACCGCCATCGTGCTCAAACGTTACCTGGACTCTTTCGGTTTCAACACCCAGGTGGCCGCCAACGCCGAAGCGGCCCTGATCAAGTACGAAAACGCCCTGGACAGCGACAGCCCCTTCTCGCTGATCCTCATGGACGTGAAACTCCCCGGCATGGACGGAATCGACACAGCCCACATCATCAAGGAAAACCCCAGGGGCAATCCGCCCCCCATCATCATTATCAGCGCCTACGGCCGGGAACTGGAAATCCAGAGGGCGAAGAACATCGGCTGCGGGCATTTTCTGCTGAAGCCCATCAAGCAGTCGGTCCTGTTCGACACCATCATGGAACTGTTCGGCTACACCATGAACCGGGCTGACAAAAACATGTCCAACCGGATGTTTCCCGAAGACTTCGCCAATACCCGGATTCTCCTGGTTGAGGACAACCCCATCAACCAGATGGTGGCCATGGAGATTCTAAGCTCAGCGGGGATTATCGTGGACCGGGCGGAAAACGGACGGGAAGCGGTGGAAAAACTCAAGAGCACCTTCTACGACGCCGTGCTCATGGACGTTCAGATGCCTGTGATGGACGGAATCGAAGCCACGAAAATCATACGGAAAAACCTGAAGCTCGCCGACCTGCCCATCATCGCCATGACAGCCCACGCCATGTACGGAGACAAGGAACGCTGCCTGGAGGCGGGCATGAACGACTACATTCCCAAGCCCATTGAAAAAGCGCATCTTTTTACCGCCATCCGGAGAAACGTGTCCCACCTGAAAAACCTGTCCCTGGTTCTGAAAGACAAGGTCAACAGCGGGTATGCTTACACCCTGCCGGGTCTTGACATCACCGAGGCCCTGGACCGTCTGGGCGGCTCCTGGGACGTTCTCAACGCCGTGCTCAACCGGTTCCGTGAAAACTACCATCACTTCACCACCCACTTCCGGTCCATGGTGGAGGCGAAGGACTACGACAAAGCCAGGATCGAGGCCCACAGCCTCAAGGGTGTGGCCGCCAACATCTCGGCCAACGACCTGAAACTGGCCGCTGCCGCCCTGGAAGACGCCTGCACGGAACAGAACATTTTCAAGACCCTGATGGCCCTGAACACCGTGGAAGACAAAATCAACCAGGTTTTCGAGTCCATCCGCCTGGCCATATCTCCCCAATCCTCGGGCCTGCCGCCCAGGAAAAGCAAGGGGGAGGCGGACCGAATCATCTCTGACAGTCACGAAGACATCGTCGACCTGATGAAAACCCTGGACAGCAGTCTCCGGGAAGCCGATCCCGTGGAAACATCGACCCATTTTCATCGACTGAAAACCCTCTTCGGCAACTCCTTGGACGGCAGCGAAGCCGGCGCCCTTCTCGTCGAGCTCGAACGGGAGGTGAACCTTTACAACTTCGACAAAGCCCGTGACATTTTGAACACCTTTGCCGGTGAACTGAAATGATTCTTACCCGGGAAGCCTACCCCTACCGCTTCGATTCCCGGGCATGCGATACATGCAAAGGCCGGTGCTGCAACGGTGAAAGCGGCAACATCTGGGTCAACCGCCAGGAAATCGAAACCATCGCCGCCGGGCTTTCCATGGAAACCGAAACCTTCATCCGGGTCTACCTGAAAAAAGTCGGCTACCGGTTCTCCATCAGGGAGCTGAAAATCAAGAACAATTACGCCTGTGTTTTTTATGACCAGGAAAAAAACGGATGCGCGATATACGGGACACGCCCGGAACAGTGCCGCACCTTCCCTTTCTGGCCCTATTACAAGGACAGGCCCGAAGAGGTGGCGGAGGAATGCCCCGGTGTGATCAGGGAGGATTGACGGGGTCGTGAAGGCGGGGCCCCACGTTTGGCCACCGCCCGGTCCTGCAACGCCGATTCTCCCCTGAGGCGTCAGGATTGCCTGGAGAGAATCAGGGGAAGGGTATGAAGCTGACGGGTCCTTTCCTTGGTGCGCCCGAGTTTCCACTCGGCAATTTTCAAATCACCACCCGCCAGATTTTCGATTTCCTTGACGATCCCGTTCAGGTTGATCAGGGGATGCCGTTTGAACACCTCAGGAAGGCCGTAGGTGAGATTGCAGGCCAGACACTTGCCCGGTCTCTGGTGGAGCTGGAGTTCGAACTCCAGGTTTTTATCATCGGCTTTCACGAAGGCCAGCCGGATATCGTAGGCTCCCTCTTCCGCGTCTCCGTAAAGCGCCTCGAAAAACTCGTTCGAACGGGATTCGGGAAGAAGCTTGTTTAAAGTCTCATCGTTGAATATGTCTTTGAAACGTTCCTGATTCATGTCTGCCCCATACTGTAACGAAAAATACTGTTAAAAAATAGATCAGGGCACCATACACCATGCGTCCTCACCGGTCAAATGCAAAAGTTCCGGAAAAGTTCGTATTGATTTTAATCCCTGTTTTTATTATCCTCTCAGCGCCTGAAGCCCGGAAAGCACCCGTCTCCGGAGCCTTTTACCCGGCCCTTGACCCACCGGCCGGCTTCGGACGGCTTTTTCCCGCCAGGGCCTTTTTATATTATTATAATGATGACAACCGTCCCAGGCGTTTTGGCGCTAGGGACTTTTCATGACGGAGACGCCCCTGTTATGCTGAACGAGTACCTGAAACACGTGGATGAACGGAAAAGCCAGAACCTGCCCCCCAAACCCCTGGAAAAAACCCAGGTGGAAGATCTGATACCGCTGGTGGAGAACCCGCCCAAGGGCCAGGAAGACCTGATCCGGGACCTGGTGATGAACCGCATCTCCCCCGGAGTGGACCCGGCGGCCAGGGTCAAGGCCGAACTTCTGGAAAGCATCGCCATGGGCCGGACAAAGTCCCCTCTGTTCACGGCGGAACAAGCTGTGGCCCTTCTGGGAACCATGCTGGGCGGTTACAACGTCAGGCCACTGGTTTCTTTTCTCGAGGTCCCGGAGCTGGCCCCTGCCGCGGTCAAAGCCCTGTCAAACACCCTGCTTGTCCTCGACAGCTTGAAGGATATCATCGCCTTGTCCAAAACAAACGCCTTTGCCGCAGAGGTTCTGGACAACTGGGCCCAGGCCACCTGGTTCACCGGGAGGCGGCCTCTTCCCGAAACCCTCACCCTCACCGTGTTCAAGGTGGACGGCGAGATCAACACCGACGACCTGAGCCCGGCTTCCGAAGCCTGGAGCCGTCCGGACATCCCCCTCCACGCCTTGTCCATGCTGAAGAAAAGGATGGACCACCCTCTGGAGACCCTGGCGGAACTCCGAAAAAAAGGTCATCCCATCGCCTTTGTCGGCGATGTGGTGGGTACCGGTTCCTCCCGTAAATCCGGCACCAACTCGGTGCTCTGGCATGTGGGGGACGACATCCCCTTTGTCCCCAACAAACGCCAGGGCGGCGTGGTCATCGGCGGAAAAATCGCCCCGATCTTTTTCAATACCCTGGAAGATGCCGGAGCCCTGCCCATTGAATGCGATGTCACCGGCTTCAAGACCGGCGACGTGATCACCATCCACACGGCCACAGGCCAGATCACCCGGACCGGAGAAACGAACCCCCTCACCTCCTTCAAACTGAAAACCGAGGTGATTTTAGACGAGGTCAGGGCCGGGGGCCGCATTCCCCTGATCATCGGCCGGACCCTCTGCGCCAAGGTCCGCGAAGCCCTGGGCCTCGCCCCGTCCACGGTGTTCAAAACACCTGTCCAGCCCCAGGACACGGGCAAAGGTTACACCCTGGCCCAGAAAATGGTGGGCCGGGCCTGCGGTCTTCCCGGAGTCCGCCCCCACGCCTACTGCGAGCCGGCCATGACCACCGTGGGTTCCCAGGACACCACCGGCCCCATGACCCGGGACGAGCTGAAAGAACTGGCCTGCCTGGAGTTTTCCGCGGATCTGGTGATGCAGTCTTTCTGCCACACCGCAGCCTATCCGAAAAAAGTCGACATCGAGATGCACCGCACCATGCCGGACTTTTTCGGTGAACGGGGCGGCGTGGTCCTGAAGCCGGGTGACGGGGTAATCCATCCCTGGCTGAACCGCATGGTGCTGCCCGACACCGTGGGCACCGGAGGCGACTCCCACACCCGGTTCCCCATCGGCATCAGCTTTCCCGCAGGTTCCGGCCTGGTGGCCTTCGCCGCCGCCATCGGCTCCATGCCCCTGGACATGCCCGAATCGGTGCTGGTCCGGTTTTCAGGGACCCTCCAGCCCGGCATCACGCTCCGGGATCTGGTGAACGCCATTCCTTACGTGGCCATTCAAAAAGGCCTGCTCACGGTGAAAAAAGAAGGCAAGAAAAACATCTTTTCAGGACGGATTCTGGAAATCCAGGGCCTTGAAAACGTCACGGTGGAACAGGCCTTCGAGTTCACCGACGCCTCGGCGGAACGGTCCGCCGCCGCGTCCACCTTCAGCCTGGATCCGGCCCAGGTCGCCAGCTATCTGAAATCCAACATCGTCCTTCTGAAAGACATGATCGTCAAAGGGTACAAAACCGGGGAGACCCTGGAGAGGCGCATCGCCGCCATGGAGCGTTGGATCGAAAAACCGGAACTCCTGAAAGCGGACCCTGACGCCGAATACGCCGCCGTCATCGAGATCTGCATGGACGACATCAAAGAACCGATCCTGGCCTGCCCCAACGATCCGGACGACGTGAAACTCCTGTCCGAAGTGGCCGGAGAGAAGGTGGACGAGGTGTTCATCGGTTCCTGCATGACCAACATCGGCCATTTCAGGGCCGCGGCCGCCGTGTTCCAGAATTTTGACGGCTTCCTGCCCACCAAGACCTGGCTCACCCCGCCCACACGGATGGACGCGGATCAACTCAAGGCCGAAGGACTTTACAGTGTTTACGGCAAAGCCGGCGCACGGATCGAGATCCCCGGCTGCTCCCTGTGCATGGGCAACCAGGCACGGACCGCCACGGGCAGCACGGTGGTGTCCACCTCCACCCGGAACTTCCCGGACCGCATGGGCGACAAGACCCGGGTTTTCCTGGCCTCGGCTGAACTGGCGGCGGTGATCGCCGTACTTGGGCGAATCCCCTCCATGGCGGAGTACATGGAGGTCATCGCCAGGCTGAAAGACCGTGAATCGTCGATCTACACCTATCTGGAATTTCATAAGACCGGGATCTGACTGACGTGACAAAGCATCTTCCAGGCGAGATCAGAAATGTGCTCCAGCTTCTTGAAAGGGCCTCCGGCCTTGATCCTTCCGAGGATCAGGTCCGGAGTTTCAAGAACGCCGTGTACCTGTTGAACGACGCCATGGAAGATGTTCCGGCCTACCGGGAACAGGGCCGGCGGATCAAGCTGGCCCAGGCCATGGCTCTCCTGTCACGCCTTTCGCATCGTGAAACCCCGCTGGACCAGGATCTCTGGCTCGAATACGTGATGCTGTTCTGCATCGATCTCAGGCGGGAAACCCTGGCCCTCAAAACCCTGGAGCCGGCCTTGTTCCTTTTTTTCCAATCGTTTGTCCACCAGCATCTGAACGATATCGCACCGGGGCTCCGGGCCAACATCGACAGTTTTCTCGAAGAGCCAGGATAGAGAACCGGCGATTAACCCGCAGGATTCCTGTGGCAGGCGCAGGGGTAGATCATCCCTGACTCCGGGTTTCCCTCCCAGATCAGAAGGACCTGGTCCGACGGTTCATCGAGCTCCAGGACAAATCCCCCCACACGAACGGGACTTTTTTCATCTGCTGCGCCCACCAGGGACCGGGCCGATTCGAAGGATTCCGGGGTTTCGGGAAAACCCAGGAACCGTTGAAGCTGGCCAAGGGAACTATCCCCCTGGAACCTCAAGGTGTAACCCCGTGTCAGCCTGGGAGGCTGGACGCAGGAGTCGAACAGGCAGTCCATCAGGGGTTTCAGCCGGGTCCGCATGGCGATGAACACATGGTCTCCTGGCTGGAACACCGTGAATCCCCGGGGAATCACCACATCCTTTTCCCTCACCACCAGTGTCACCACCACACCGTAAGGAAGGGCCAGGTCGCTGAGGGTCTGGTTCGCCACCCGGGACGATGGAGCGACCACGTATTCCACAATTTCCCCATCCACATGCCTGAGGGCGTTGATTTCAACCGACAGAGGCGTGGTGGAGTCCAGGGGCTGGCCGATTTTCAACCAGCGGGCCACCAGGGAGAGGGACCAGCCCTGGGTCACCGCGGAAACCAGCACCACGAAAAACACCACGTTGAACATCAGTTCACTGCCCTCTACCCCGGCCAGCAGGGGAAAGGTGGCCAGGGTGATGGGAACGGCCCCCTTGAGACCCACCCAGGACAGAAAGGTCAGTTCCCGGGGATTGAAGCGAAAAGGAAACGAGGACACCGCCACAGCCAGAGGCCGCGCCACGAAAATCAGAACCAGGGCGATGAGAAGGCCTTCCAGGGCCACGGACAACAGCCGGCTGGGGAAACTCAAAAGGCCGAGCATCACAAAAAGGACGATCTGGCTGAGCCAGGCCCCGGCGTCGTGGAACAGGAAAATACCTCGCCTGAAAACACTGAGCTTGTGGTTGAACATGATGCCCGCAAGGTAGACGGCGAGAAAGCCGCTGCCCCCGGCAAGGGCCGTGAGTCCGAAGGTCAGAAGCCCGATGGACAACGCGAGAATGGGGTAAAGACCGGGATGGTCCAGGTTGCTTCTGTTGACCAGCCAGGCCCCGGCGTATCCCATGCCGATGCCGATGACGGACCCCACGCCGAACTGGAGGAGAAACAGGACCAGAAGCTTACCCGCCGAGCCGGCTGTTCCGGTGATCACGCCGATCAGGCCCACGGTGAGAAAAATGGCCATGGGATCGTTGGACCCGCTTTCCACTTCCAGGGTGGCGGTCAGCCGTTCCGGAAGTTTGAGGCCGCTGGAGCGAAGAATGGAAAAAACAGCCGCCGCGTCGGTGGAGCCGACGATACTGCCCAGCAGCATTCCGTGGAGAAGGGGAAGCTCGAGGACCCAGGCCGCAGCCAACCCCGTCAGCATGGACGTGACAAGAACGCCTATGGTGGAAAGGGAAAGGGCGGGACGCCATGCGGAAACAACCGCCGCAAAGGAGGTCCTGAGACCGCCGTCAAAAAGGATCAGAGCCAGGGCCACACTGCCCAGACTGTTGGCGAATCCGTAGTTCTCGAAAGCGATGCCGCCGATTCCCTCGGAACCCGCGAGCATGCCCACGGCGAGAAAAAGAACGAGCACGGGCATACCCAGCCGGGAGGCGAACTTGCTCGACGCCGTTCCGATCAGCAGAAGAATCCCGACGATAAAGGTAATGCCATTGATGGAAAACATAGATCTCCTGTCGTTGTATCGTATCCATCAGACCGGGGTGCAGGTTTGACGGATCAATTCCCGGGGGTTCGCCAGGGGCATGGAAATCCAAACCTGTCCGGCAAAAGCCAAATGCACCCATAAGTATAAGGGTTTTGAATCGGATAAATCAAGAATTGATGGGAAATCGGGGAATGATATGAAAAAAGAAAAGCCGCCCGACAGGTCGGAACGGCTTTTTTCCAGAAAATCATGGCGGAGAAAGAGAGATTCGAACTCTCGATGAGTGTCACCCCATACGCCCTTAGCAGGGGCGCGCCTTCAGCCTCTCGGCCATTTCTCCACAACAAATGATTTTCTGATGGCGGAGGAGGTAGGATTTGAACCCACGGAGCTTTGACACTCAACGGTTTTCAAGACCGCCGCCTTAAGCCACTCGGCCACTCCTCCGTTTTTCAGTGAACGTTAATTACCATCTGATTGGGAAATGGTCAATATATTTTCTGGTTTTTTCACGCTGCCGGGAAATAATTGAACCCCTGGTATTGACAAGACCATGTTTTCGGATATTATTAGCGGGTTATACGATAACCCGTCATTTTTCGGCGGTCATTTAAAACACAGAATTCCATTCTCCGGGAGAACAAACCATGGAACAGAAATATGTTCTTGAAAAAAAAGACAACGTTTTCATCATCAGAGAACTCGCCGAAACCGAACCGGGTAAATTCGCCATGCTTTTCGAGGAAAAGCTGGACATGGACCGCGTCACGGCTGCCATCGGCGAAGGCAAACGAAAACTGATCGACCTGTTCAGAAGCAACAACATGTACCCCCCGAACTTCTTCGCCGAAAAAGTGGCCAACGGCATCATCGACATGTTCGGCGATTCCCCCAAGGACAAGGTCACCATCGAATGCAACGACAACGATGCCTTGCTCAACAAGGGTTCTCTGCCTGTGGATCTGGTGGTGGATGAAAAGGAACTGGCGGAAATCGACCAGCTTCTCGAAGACGAAGATGACATCTCCGACGATTTCGACGATTGATGGTCCTTTTTTCTTAAACTGAATAAAAAACCCGGATCCGCCCCAAGGCCATCCGGGTTTTTTTATTCATGTTTGTGGGGGTCGTCTCCATGGACATGGGCGTGGATGTGATGGTGGAAATGAAGACCGCTGTCCTTGATCAACCGGCCCTGTTTCATCGAGCACAGGGATGTGGCGGTTTTCGCCAGAAAATCGTACTCATGGGAAATCACGACCATGGGTTTGTCCAGCTCTTTCAGAATGGTCATCAGCCGGGCTTTCGTGGCCTCGTCCAGCCCCGTGGTCGGTTCGTCCAGCAGAAGGGCTTTAGGCTCCATGGCAAGAACCGAGGCCAGGGCCACAAGACGTTTTTCTCCTCCAGACAGCTTGCCGGTGATCCGCTGCTCGAATCCTGAAAGACCCACGTCCGCCAGGGTTTTACGGGCGATGTCCCGGGCCTCGCTGAAGGTTTTTCCCATGTTCAGGGGCCCGAACGCCACGTCTTCCAGCACTGTGGGACAGAAAAGCTGGTCGTCCGAATCCTGGAACAGAAAACCGATACCCCGCCGGGCCATGACGAAATCCGTTTCCTTTTCCATGGTTTTTCCAAACACCCGGATAATTCCTCCCGAAGGTTTCACCAGCCCCATGATGAGATGAAAAAGGGTGGTCTTTCCGCTGCCGTTGGGACCGATGAGACCCAGGCGTTCCGATTCGTGGAGGGTGAAATCCACGTGATCGAGGACAGGACCATTCCCTCCCGCATAGCTGTACACCACGTCTTGCAGTTCGATCAGAACCCCGTTTTCATCCATTCCATCCATCCTGTCGCCAGCATCCACAGACAGATCACCGCAAACATGACCCTGTCCTTCCTGTTCATGGAAAATTCCCTCAGGCTGTAGAACCTGCCGTTGAAACCGCGGCAGATCATGGCCCGGTAAACCCGCTCGGCCCTGTCCGAACTCCGGACAAGCAGCATCCCCACCAGGTAGGCGTAGGATCTGTAGGTATGGACCGAGGTTCTGGGCACGAACCCCCGAACCGTCATGGCGGTCCTCAAGGTGTTGTACTCGCTGTATATCACATGAATGTACCTGTAGGTGAAAAAGAAAAGATGGACCAGTTTGTAGGGAAGCCCGAGGCGGTCCAGGGCCTGCCCGGCCGTCATCACCGGCGTGGTGGCGGCAAAGGAGATGAACATCAGCATCATCACGTTGGCCTTCAAGGTGATCTGGAGGGCCAGCTCCACCCCTTCCCGGCTGGCCGTCAGAGGCCCCAGGACGTAAAGCCCCTGCCCTTTCACGCTGAAAGGCAGAAAAACCCAGAGAAACAGCACCATGGTGTTCACGGGAACCAGTCGTTTCAAGGTGTCCATCAGAGTTATTCCGGACATGGCCACCAGGATCAGGGCCAGAATGCCCGAAGAGACAAGGGCTGTCCATTGGTGGCACACGGCCACCAGAATGGAAAACATTGCCAGGCTCACCACCTTGAGCCTGGGATCAAACCCTGCCATGGGTGACGCCGGGTCCCCCACATCGCCGTTCAGCATGCTCACCCCTCTTTCCGGCTTTTCATGTAAAGGGCGATTCCCACAAGCCCCACAATGTAACCCAATCCGCCCAGAATGTCGGCCACACGCGGCTTGTCTTCCTTTTCCGCCATCATCTGGAGAACAGGCATGACTTTCCGGTCCAGCACCGCTTCCACAGCCACCTCCAGATCTCCCGGGCTCCGGATGTCGGAATCTGACGGGTTTTGTTCTGCCGCAGGTTCAACCGGAGGGAATTCCGGCGTGGCTTCAACTCCCGATTCGGACCGGGATTCGCCAACAGGCGACGCACCGGCCACAACCAGCTGGTCCGCCGGAATGAGGCTCACGTTTTTGTGGCCCATGGCGGCCTCCAGTTCAATTTTCAACCCCTTCTTCGACGGGATATCGAAGGCGAACTCTCCGTTTTCATCGGTCACACCCTGGAGCAGTTCCCGGCCGTCCTCATCGAAAACCCGGATCTTTCCTCCCTGGACTTTTTTTCCACCGTTGAACTTGCTGATGGTTTTGACCTTGCCATCCTCCACGTAGCCGAACACCATCACCTTGTGGGCCATAACCCTTACAGGGGCAAGCAAGAGAACAAGTGCCAGAACCGGCACACAGACGAACATTTTTCTGGATATCAAAGACGTCATGATGGTTTCCTATATGACAGGCCGGCGGTCCGCCGACCCGGATCTGTTGTCATCGTCACGAACCGGCCAGCATCTCCGGTTTCACCTTTTTAATAAACACAAGACAGGACGAGGTGAGAAAACCCTCGATCACCATCACGGGGAAATGGGCGATCACCACCACCTTGGCGGCCGGAATAAAAGCCTCTCCGTTCAGGGCCAGGGTGGTTCCCACCATGAGGCCTGAAAGCAAAACAGACAAAAAACCGCAGAGGAATCCCGCCGTGGCCGCCGCCCTGGTTCCTGTTTCAGGCTTTCTGGCCCAGCCCAGGGCCAGGTAGCAGACAAAGGCCGGAAGCCCCATATTCAGAGTGTTTGCCCCAAGCGAGGTGAGCCCCCCGAACTGGAACATCAGGGCCTGGAGAAACAGGGCGATCAGGATCGAAGGAAAGGCCCGGAAACCCAGGAGCATCCCCAGGAGCCCGTTCAACACAAGATGGACGGACACCGGACCGGCCGGGACATGAACCAGGGACGCCACGAAAAACGCGGCGGACAGGATGCCCATGGCCGGGATCTCCCGGTCTTCGATGCGCCTCAGTCCCAGAGCCACGAACCCTGCCGTCAACACCGCCGTTCCGGCCAGGATCTCGGGCCGGAGAACGCCCTCGGATATGTGCATGACGCCTCCCTTACCGCTGCTGTTTCCAGTCTTCGAAATGGACCCAGATCACGGCGCCCAGTTCCACGTCCTTGTCTTCCCCGCCTTTTTTCATTTTTTTATCCGACGTGGTCAGGGCCGCGAAACCCCACCAGCCTGAACGGGGAGCCGCATAGGTAAACACGCCGTTTGCATCGGCCTTCACCGTCTGGGCCACCATGTAGTCACTGGGGGCTTTGGCCTTTTTATCCCTGTTGTAGTACTCGATTTCCACGACTGCGTAAGGCCTTGGTTTTCCATCCACCTTCACGATGCCCTGGAACACGTTCCCGGCGTAAAGTCCGAAAGGTTTGGAAAGGGGCACAATTTCCGTCTTGAGACCGATTTCCCTGTCCCAGCCTTCATCGTCTCCAAAGGCGGCCACCACGGTTTTGGTGTAATGGATGATGTAGCAGTCTTCCGCCGGTTCGAAATAGGGCTGAGGCTCCATGCAGAACGTGTGGATGCCGGGCATCTTGACCGGATAGTTCAACTTCCAGGCCGAGTGCCCCATGACTTTCGTCTGCTTCAGATAGCCGAGAGCGTCAGCCTTCTTGCCTTCTCTCACCACAAAAAACGCTTTGGGTTTGACCAGCTCCATGCCCACCATTTCAAACGGATGGGAAAAGGACGCCTCGATTTTGAGATTTCTGTTTTCGTCCTGCATGACCATGCTGTCGGACGGAATCACCATGCCGAAATGGGCAAAGGCTGGAACGGCAAAAAAAAGAGAGGTAACAACCAGGGCCAGACGGCGAACTGCGCCTTTTTTCAAGCTTTTTATCATGTGAGCCTCCAGAAACAAAAAAACCACGGAACGGCGGTATCTTCCTGATACAGTTGGCCTTCGTGGCTTAGGGTTTTCGTCGTTAAAAAGAATGCGGTGATAAAAGCAGGCTCCGGCCTGTGGTTGTTTCAAGTCGTATACCAAAGGCCCGGAGCCTGTCAACACCTATGTTTCGCAGTTCCTCCGCCAATCCCGTGAAAAATTTCTGTCAAAAGACATAAAAATCTCCCACCATCGGAATCGGTTTCGGTATCGCTATCGAATTCGCTATCTCACCGTCCATTCAATGGCTATCATTCAACAAAACAATCAAAGTGAAACGGGCTTCTCTCCCCTGCCCTTCTGCTTCAAAGCTTTTCGTGCCGACACCCAGAAATAAAGACTGAACGCAAGACTGATGACCCCGACCCCGGCCAGGACACCGCCTGTTTTCCCCTGCCTTTCGGGCAGGGCCCCCGGATCACCCCCGGAAATGGTCACACTCGAAGCCTCGATGGACGGGATGTCCGCCTCGAGAACCACGGCATGGCCCATCTCGTCTTCCACCACCACTTTCCAGGTTCCCGGCTTGTCCGGATAAAACAGAAACCGGCCGTTCCGGTCGGTGCGTCCTGTCTGGGCCGGGGCGCTGTCCTTGCCGGAAAAAACACGGGTTTCCGTGTAGGACATGACCTCCCCGTCATCGTAAAAAGCCTGGACCATCCAGCCCTGGGCCGTTTTGATCTGGCCGTAAGTCCCATGGGCCATGGCCCCTTTGGGAGGTAAGGAAAAGGTCAGAATAACAACGGTCCACAGGGCGGACACGATCAAACGTCTGGAAATCCTGGTCATGATACAGTTCCTTTCATTGCGCGATCTCGGTTTCCGGTGCGAGCCCGATACCTCCCAAGGTTTCGGCCTCCGACAGATTCTCGGGGGCGTTCTGTTTTCTTTGAATGACATAATAAATCAACGCCCCGGCGAAGATGGTGCACAACCCGGCAAAGGCGGTCACCGGCCTGCTTTTGATGGAAAAGACGATGATCCACAGGTTGCCCATGATGAACACCAGAGGCGTCACCGGATAACCGAAGGTTCTGCAGGAAATGTCGGTTTTGGGCTCCGTGAACCGGAGACGCATCAGACCCGCCACCGTCAGCATGGCGAACAGGCTGAGGGTGAATCCGATGTAGATCAACAATGTGTCGAAGGATGCCGTGAGAACCATGGCGACGGCGATGGCGGCCTGGAGAAAAATCGAAGAGGCCGGTGTCCTGCGCCGGCTGTTCAACTGTCCGAAGACGTTGAAGAAAACACCGTCCCTGCTCATGGCGTAATAGATCCTCGGCCCTGTCATGATCATGGCGCTGATCACGGAAAGAAGTCCCAGGCCCACGGCGGCGCTGAACACCCGGCTCGCGGGTTTTCCGAACAGGGACACGGCCGCCACGGCCCCGATGTCCATCACGTTCACCATGGCCGAGGGGGCCAGGGCGTAGATGTACACCACGTTCAATAGCAGATAGGCCAGGGTCACGGCCAGGGTTCCCCAGAAAAGGGCCAGGGGAATGTTGCGCCGTGGATTCACGATTTCAGACCCCAGATAGGCGGCGGCGTTCCATCCGCTGAAAGCGAAGCTCACGAAAATCAGGGACACGGCGAAGGTCCCCGCGGACACAGGGGCCGCGTTTTCCACGGCCAAGTGAAAATGTTCGAACGACCCCTGGCCAAAGGCGAAACCGGCGACGATGAACACGAGCACAAGACCGATCTTGAACATTGTGAGGGCGTTCTGGACCCGGCTGCCCACCCGCAGACTGTGGTAGTGGACCACTGAGATCAGGACGATCACGGCAATGGCCAGAAGACCCGACGGCCCAAGGTTCAGCATCCCAAATTTGAATAAAACACCGCCCGAAGGAAGGTCCAGCACCTTGAAGAGATACACGGCAAAAGCCATGGACGCCGCGGCGATGGGGGCCGAGAACCCCACCACCAGGGAAATCCAGCCGCTCAGAAACCCCAGGGGCCGGCCGAAACATTCGGTGAGAAAAACGTATTCCCCGCCTGCCCTGGGAAACCTGGCCCCAAGTTCGCCGTAGCACAGGGCTCCGCACAGGGCGAAAACCCCGCCGGCGGCCCAGCAGAGAAGAAGGATCAGGGGACTTACCATTTCCGACATCATGAAGCCCGATGTTGTGAAGATCCCCGTGCCCACCATGTTGGCGATCACAAGAATCGTGGCGGAGAAAAGACCGATTTCCCGCCTGAGACCGTTTCCGTTCAGCGTGTTTTTCATCGTTCACATCCCGATCAGGTTGATAGAAGGCAGCGGTCCAAACCGCTCCGAACGTCTTTCATGCTTCGTCGTGGGCCTTGCCAATAAAAAGCCGGCCCATGGCCGTTATCTGATTTCAAAGGTTAAGGCCATGTTGTTCATGTTCTCGTCGCATACGGTTTTATCCGGATAAGGGGTCTTGTGGCTGATGCTGATCATCCAGTAGCCTTTTTTCGTTAATGTGAGGGAGGCTTTGCCCGAGGTGTCGGTGACGGCGCTGGCCGGAAACGTCGGCCCTTTGTGCTGCGCGTCTCCGGAAGGACTGTGGGGCACCACGTCCATGGCTTTGCCTTCCTCACCGAACCCGGCGTAGGCGGCGTTCACCGTGACGTTCTCAGCCGGTTTGCTTTTGAACAGAACCTGGACGTTAAGTTTCCCTCCGGCTTTCACCGTTTCCGGATTCACCAGGGGGATCACCTCCAGGCCCTGGCCTGTTTTTCCCTTGAGGTTCGTGTCTTTGCCACCGGCGATGATCAGGCTTTTGGCCTCGATACTGAAACTGGTGCAGGCGATGGGGTTTTCCACGCCCCGTTTGTCCGTCCATTTCCGGCCTTCGGGTGTCTTGGTGAACACCCCGGGTTTGATGCCAGCCGTCACCAGATAGGCTCCGGGTTTGGCGATTTTAAGCCTGTACTGGGTTTCCGATACGGTGACAGGTTTCACGTCTTTTCCATCGGGCCCCTGAATGCGGATATAGGCGAGGTTTCCCTGTTTCATCTCCTGGTCCAGACGGTTCGCTTTATACGTATGGCCCCAGGCGATGGCGAGGTCCACGGTGTCCCCGACTTTGGGATAATGGTTCGAGGGGTTGATCCACACGTTGTGGGCCAGAGCTGTTCCGCCGAGGAGAAGAACACTGGCGGTGAGAAGGATCAAGGTCCTGGTTATCTTCATGGTCGTGTTACTCCTTTTTTTTTGTCGTGTCACATGGTCATAAATCGCAGGGTGGGCTTTCGCCTACCATCCATGCCGGGCGAAAGCCCGGCCTACAGTTCGTTGTCAAAGGGTTTTTACATTTTCCCGTCACCTTTCAAAAAGTCCCCCACGTACAGGAGATACTCGAAAGGCAGCCTGGTTTTTTCCGTATCGGCCATGACGGTTCCCAGGGTGGACCTCATCACCTTTTCCTTGTCCGAGTAGCCCGCACTTTCCACGATGGCCACCGGGGTGTCGGAAGGATACTGTTTCGCCAGGGCGTCGATAAAGGATTTGAATTCGGTCCTCATGGTGAACAGCACCATGGTGCCCTGAAGTTCGGCCATGTCGGCCACGGTCCAGCCCGAGGCCAGGATCACGCTGTGGGAGGTTTTCCCTTCGGTGACACCCTGCTTCAATGCCGCGTTGGCCGCGTTGAAGCAGCTCAGACCTGGAACCACCTCGGTATCCAGGTCCTTGAACTCGGCCAGGGTCCAGGAGCAGGGGCCGTAAATCAGGGGATCGCCGCTGTCCAGCATGACCACGGTTTTGCCTTCGTTCACGGCCTGACGCACCATGGCAGCCAGCTCCGCCTGCTTTTTGTGGTACTCTTCGCAGCTCATCTTTTCGTTTTTCCGCTCATCGTCGGTCACCTCGGCGCATGCTTTTCCGTAAAAGGGAAACAGCCGGCCGTATCCGTCGATGACCTGTTTCCCCTGGAGGATTTGAGTGAAACGGTCGCTGATCTTGGCCGATGCAAACACCACATCCGCCTTTTTCAAGACAGACAGAGCCCGGACTGTGGCCAGGTCCGCGTCACCGGGACCTGCGCCCACCAGGTAGAATTTGCCCTTTGTACGGCCCGTGACCGTGGGCCGGTGTTTCACCTGGGCGTTTTCAAGGGCCTTGCCCACGTAGACAAGGCACATGTTCATGTCTTCGTTTTTCAGTTTCTCTTCCATGTCGCCCACGGTTCCAAGGATCGTCTTTTCCTTTCCCCGGATTCCGGCGCAGCTCACCACGGCCATGGGTGTTTTCGCGTCACAGGACGAACCCAGGCGGCTCATCAGGTCGCCAAGGTCCCTGGGCATGAAGATCACCACCGTGGCCTTGTCCTTTTTCACCAGGTTTTCCAGGCTGTCTTTGGCCGGCTCTCCGTCTTTGCCTTTGAACGGCGCGGTGATGATCACTTCGCCCAGGCTGACCTTGAGGGCCGCCGTGGCGGCGTTGAACGAGCTCAGGCCGGGAACGAGAACCGGCGACAGATCGGCCAGTTCCTTGAGGTTCCAGATGTCCGGGCCGTAGATGGTGGGGTCTCCACTGCTCAAAAGCACCACGTTATGCCCCCGGGCCACGGCAGCCCTCACCCGGTTCACGTACTCGGCCTGTTTGGCCTGGTACTCTTCGCAGCTCATCCGGCTCCGGGGATTGTTTTTCTGTTCCAAGGTGATGGTTTTGCAGTCCTTGCCGTAGAAACGGAACAGAACGCCGTAACCGTCCACCACCTGTTTGCCCGAAAAGTCGATGACCTCTGCCAGCTTATCCCGGGTTTTCCGGTTAGCGAACACCAAGTCGGCCTTCTGGATCACGTCCCTGGCCTTTTCGGTGATCAGGTCCGCGTCCCCGGGGCCTATGCCCACCACATGGTACGTTCCTTTTTTCACCGGGCTTTCGGAAACGGTCCGGAGGGTTTTGGAGCAGCCCAGAGCCAGAACCAGGACGAACAGAAAGCTCAGAATGCCAAGGGCCTGTTTTCTTGATCTGTGTTTCATAAGCATGAATTCCTTTGTCTTGGGGTTATGGTAAAAAAACGATTTTTTCGTGATCCCATTTACAGGCTGAACGACACCGAAACGCCGTAACTCCTTTCAGATGCCGGATACCCTGTGCTGTTCACGTAATTTTCGTCGAACAGGTTTTTCACGAACACCGAAACATCGGCGTCACGGAGAATGCCCTGGCCCTTGTACAGGTTCTGTTTGACCCCGATGTCAAACACATGGTGGGACGGATTTTTCACTTCGGACCAGACGATGATCGGGTCGGTGGCCGGATCGTTGTCATGGTCCAGCTCATCGGAACTTTCGATCACCTCGTCGGACTGGTACAGGTAGTCCAGCATCAGGAGGGTGCGCTCGAACAGCTTGTATCGAAGACCTGCGGTGACACGGTGTTCGGCCATGTTGTCCAGCCCGTCCCGGCCGGCCGGTTCATCGCCGTTGTTTTCGAATGTCTGGAAAGCGTGGGTCAGGTAAAAGGAAAGGTCCCGGGTGATGTGTCCGTCCAGTTCTGTTTCCAATCCGTGGCGGCGGACGCCTTTAAGATTGATCATGTAATCGCTGAACTTCAGAGGGTTCGCGGGACCACCGGAATAATCGGCGTACGTGCTGTTGTGGATAAAGTAGTCCTCGATATCCGAATAGGAGTAGTCCACCCTGAAATTCACATCACCGAACAGCCGCCTCATGAAGATCAGGTCATAGCCGATGCCGTGTTCGGGATCGAGCCAGGCCCCGGTGGGACGTCCCTGGGGGTTGTAGTCGCCGTGGCTGTCCGGGGCGTGCCAGATCCGGCTCACCCCTGCCGAAAGGCTGGTGTCACGGAAAACGTCTCCCAGGACATCCATGTTCCAGGTGAGGAAGGATTTGGGAATGAACTCGTCCCAGCGCCTGACGATCCATGCACCCCGGTCGGAAATCTGGGTGGCCGGATTGTTGCTCACATGGATTTTAAGGTCCTCGTAGCGAAGACCCAGGCGCAAGTCGAGGCAGGGCAGAAGACCCCAGGTATGCTGGAGAAACGTCCCCCGCTTGTCCACACGCTCGTCGCCATGCCCCTCCTCTCCGTCGTAAAGCTGGGCCATGTCGAAACCCACGATGGTTGTGTGACGGTCGTTCCACCGATACTCGTCCATGACCTTGCCGCCGTGCTGGCGCCAGGTGGTGACACTGCTGGTGTATTGGATGCCCAGGCTGTGGTCATTGGCGTTCACCCAGTCCCAGTAGGCCCTGTCCCTGTCTTCCATGCTGGTGTACGCCCCGAAACTCAGTTTTCCGATGGGCAGGTTCTGCTGGTAGTTCAGGCGGTAGGCCCAGGCCTCCTTGTTCCAGGTGGGGTTCTGCCAGGGATCGAAAAGGCTGCTGCCGTTCGTGATCTCAGGGTAGCCGGAATCGTAGTCGGAGTTGCCGTTTTCATCGGTCACGCCGGGGTAGTTGTTTACCGGGGTTTCACGATCCGCCGTGCTGTAGGAACCGCTCAAGGTCACATACCCTTCGAAAGGCAGGATCACCCCCAGGCGGGCGAAAAACGTCCGGACATCCGCCTCGCTCTGGCGAAGGTACCCGTCTGTGCTGTTTTTCTGGTAACCCAGGTCGTAGGTGAAGATGTCCACCGACCCGGCCATGCCGAGGTTGGCGTTCAGGGTATTGTCGCTGCTGTAGCTGGTACTCACACGAACATCGGGTTTCAGGCTGTCGTGTTTTTTCGGAGCCTTGGTGATCATATTGACCACGCCGCCGATGGCCTTGGCGTCGTACACTGCCGAATGGGGACCGGGAAGAATCTCCACCTTGTCCAGGAGAAAGGAGGGCATCAGGGCGTAATCCACGATGTGACTGCCTTTTCGTCCTCCTGTTTTCTGGACGGTGAGGCCATCGATGGCCGTGACGAAACGGTCGCTGGAAAATCCCCGCATGCTGACGCTGTCTTCTTCCGGGGTCTTGTCCGTCAATCCCCGAAAGTCGATGATGGCCATGGCCTTGAGGTATTCAAGCACACTGGACGCCTCACCGATGACCTCCCGCTCGCCGGTGTCGATCACCGTCCCCTCGGGTTTGATATCCATATCCCGCCGCTGTCCCTTGGCTTCCACCAGGATATCTTCCAGTTTCATCACAGCGTCCTCTTCCGCTTCTTTCCCGGCAAAAGCGCCTCCAACCCAGGGTCCGCTTAAAACACATGTCAAGATGACCCATAACGCGATGCCCACTCTTCCCATGCCTGATCTCCTCTTTAATTACGGGTAATTTTATTATTATTAATAAATTCAGATTGTTAACCGGCTTATCCAGACACCGGAAACAAAAAAAGCCAAAAAGACGGATAGATGACCTATCCAAGCCTTCTTGGCTTTGCTGTGGGTTTTATGGTTTCCTGATTAAAGCACGTTGAGTGTATTCACCGCAATTTCTTATTGCAGGTACATGTCAACCGATTATCGAACAGGGCTTCACCTGTCAAGAACAAATACGAAAAATGACGATATGGAAAAAACCACGCCGCAAGGCGTTTATTCCCCGATGCCCACCTCCCCGGTTATCCAGACAAATTTCCCCCACGAACCTAATCCCTTGACTTGAAATTTAAAAATTCATATTTAATGGTGTTTTTCACGAGCAAAACCCTAAGGGAAAAAGCCGGTTGGATCGGCATTCGAACAGACAGACAAAAGGCGACCTATGAAAAAGACTGTAAGACAGATGGTGCTCTCGGCCCTGGAAAAAGCCTACAAGGCCGGCGAACTGATTTCAGACGACTTTCCGGAGATCCTGGTGGAAGAGCCCAAGGTGGAATCCCAAGGGGATCTTTCGGCCAACACGGCCATGGTCATGGCCAAAGCCCAGAAAAAAGCGC
>CAZWTY010000053.1:0-29486 GCA_964637565.1 uncultured Desulforapulum sp. | reverse complement strand
TTTTATCAATTATTACAAAATGTTATGCAATTCGACTTTTTACGAGGGCATCAACCTTGGGTGCCAGCCTTTTTTCCTGAATGCAGGTGAGGCTTTGATTAAGGTTGGAATAAAATCGCGTTAGGCCCTTGACGGGTCGTTCCCTATGTCCCGCGACGCACCCTCGTAGGTCGGCTTGAGGCACGAAAGCCGACAAATGCCCCCATCCTTTTTATGCGCCACACTCCTGGCCGCCATTCATCATCAAAACATAAAAGGTCCCCGTGTGGCACGAGCTCCCGATTCTTCTGTGGATCGGGCCATTTGTCGGGTTTGAAGAACCCGACCTACGAATCTGAATGCGGATGAGGCTTTGATTAAGGTTGTAATAAATTCTCGTTAGGCCCTTGACAGAGCCGATCCGGAGCCCGAAAGATCGAACAATTCACGAAAACCGAATCAACCGGTAACATCCTCCTCATAAACCCGGCCTATAGAAGCCGAACCGGTGACGCCTGGTACAGGCCGCCTGATACTCGATTTCATATTCAACCAATGGCAGCGGAAAGGAGAGATGATGAAAAAAAGGGACGTGGTGCTGTGCGCCGCCGTGATGGCGGCTCTTGTCAGCGGATGCAGCGACAGGGACGGCAGAATCTATCCGGGCAACACAGGTCTGGTGATCAACGAACTCAAAGTGAACATCCCCGAAGACGAACACAGGAAGCAGTTCATCGAACTGAAGGGCAACGCGGCGGAAACCCTGAAGAACGTCTATATGGTGGTCCTTGACGGCGATGAAAACGGGGATGTGGAAAAACCTTTCGAAGACCGGGGCCATGTGGATTACGTCCGGTCCCTTTCCGGTGTTAAGGTGGGGAAAAACGGACTTGTGCTCATCAAGAATCCCGACGAGTACAACGGCACGGCGGACCCGGAAACGACCCTGGTCCACGATGAATCCATCCGGACTTACGACGAAGATGAAGACGGCGAAGCGTTCAAGGACGGAATCCTTGAACACGACGCCGTGACCTTTCTTCTGGTCCAGAGTGACACACCCATCGTCCGTGGAACAGACCTGGATTCTGACAACGACGGGCGGCTGGAACTTCCCGAAGGGGCCGTGATTCTCGATAGCCTGGGCTGGGAAGCCGGGGGCCGGACCTATTCCGATGTGGTGCTGGTCCAGTCGGCCAGCGACCCCGACGCGGCCACCCGGTTCTACGGCAACAGCGATGCCGTGTCCCAGGCGGCCTGGGCCAACGGTGACATCTACGAAAATCCGGAAAAAGACGATGACGAACTGCCGGACGAAGTGATGTACGACACCCTCCAGGCCAGTTCCAACCTGCCGCCCAAAGCGGTGCTCACTCCTGGCGCCCACAATTTCAGGCAGGCGCCGTTTGTGCTGCTGAACGAAATCTTGACGGTGGGAGACACGTACATCGAACTGTTGTCCAATGCGGGCCAGGACATGAGCCATATCTATCTGGTGACACTCACCCCGGAATCCATGGGGGTTCCCGGGCTTGCCTTAGACCTGTCCGCTGTCAGTGTCAAAGAAACGGGCCTCACCCTGATCCGGAATGAGGGATCTGACATCGTGACAGGTTCCGCCGTGACCACGGTGACGGCGGACCTTTCTTCCCTGACATCCACGGCCCGGGCCGTTGTCCTGATCTACAGCCCGGACCGGAGCATCACCACCGGCACCGATCTTGACACGGACAACGACGGGGACCTGGATCTTCCCGCAGGCGCCGTGCTTCTCGACAACGTCGGCTGGGGGGAAACCTCCTATTCGGACATGGTCGTGAATGAAAGCTACGCCGTCCATGCCGCCACCCGGTACAAAGACAACAAGATGGTGACCGCCAACGCCTGGACCTACGGGGAACTCACCGATCTTACCTACCTCACGGATCGTTCGAAGAACAAGCCCGAAGGCGGCTCCGTGACGCCCGCCGGAACCAACTTCCCGGAAACGGCGGCCCTGCTGATCAAACCGGTTCTCGAAACAACCCGGACCACCATGGACAATCCCGATGCCGACGACGTAGCGTTCTGGATCCACCCCACAGACAGCTCGAAAAGCCTGGTCATCGCCACCCAGAAAGAAGCGGGTTACTCGATTTACGACGTCCAGGGGCAGACCCTGGCCGACGCCAACCCCGGCAACATCCGTTTCAACAACGTGGACGTGATGTACGGTTTCGACCTGAACGGCACGCCGGTGGACATTGCCGTGTTCACGGACAGAATGACCAACCGTTTCGCGATATACAGAATCCAGGAAAAAGCGCCCTACATCGTGGACATCACGGACAGCGGCAGTGACGAGTTGTTCGACGCCGAAGAACTGGGAGAGGACACGGCTTACGGCGAAGGTGTTTACAAAAGCCCGGTGAGCGGTAAATTCTACGCTTTCGCCACCCAGAACGACACCTGGAACTGCGCCCAGTTCGAACTGGTGGCGACAGCCGGACACACCGTGGGCTGGACCAGGGTAAGGACCATCACCCTGGAAGCCGGTGACGACGACGAATACGCCGAAGGGTTCGTCATCGACCAGGAATACGGCAAAGCCTACGTGGCCCAGGAAGGGGTTGGGATCTACACCTTTGACGCCGAACCAGATGGCGCCATGCATCTCACCCTCACCGAGGACGATCTTCTCCTCGAAGAAGGGGACAAGGGCCTTGTGGCCGACCTGGAAGGCATGACCATCTATTACAAAGACAAAGGCGAAGGATTTGTTTTCATCTCCTCCCAGGGCAACTACACCTTCGGGGTTTTCAACCGAACCCCCGTGGGCGTGGCCAACACCTTTCTCACGTCTTTCGCCGTGGTGGACGACATGATGGGCATTGACGGGGTCCAGGAAACGGACAGCATCGACGTGACCAACATTCCCCTCGGACCTGTTTTCCCCCACGGGGCCTTTATCGTCCAGGACGGCATGGACACCACCGCCGATCCCGACGACACGGAAACCAACTTCAAATGGCTGCCGTGGGAAGACATCGCCTCCGGCATTGGCGAAGAGACTTTCTCCTCCGCGTACAACCCCAGGGTGTCCACCAACCGTCGTGCACAATAACGCCCCTTCCATTGAATACGGCCCTCGTCTTTCACGACGGGGGCCGTTCCTTAAAAAAACCAGAAATCTCACACGATCATAGCACGGCTGTAACAATTCTCTTCTATTGTATCTCAATTTCAAGAGGAGGCGTTGATGGTTAAAAAAGTTCTATTCATTTGCAGGCACAACAGCGGCAGGAGCCAGATGGCCGAAGCCTTTTTGAACACCCTGGGGCAAGGACGGTTTCATGCCGAAAGCGCAGGGCTTGATCCACGGCCCGTGGACCCGAGGGTCGTGGATGTCATGGCGGAAATCGGCTACGATCTCTCGCGGAACGTGTCCAAGGACGTGTTCTCTTTTTTCCGTGAAGGACGGTTGTACGATGCGGTCATCACCGTGTGCGACGTGGAAACGGAAAAAGACTGCCCCGTTTTCCCGGGCATTGTGCGACGCCTTTCCTGGCCTTTTTCCGATCCGGCCCTTGTCACGGGCGATGAGGAAGAAAAAAAGCAAAAGGTGCGCGTGATCAGGGACGCCATCATGACAATCGTGATGGACTTTGCCGTTGAATGATACTGTCGGCCAGGGACCGTCTCACCGGAGCGTGGCTGTTTCCGACAGTCACGCTCCGGTTCACAGGGCACTTTGCCCCACTGCAAAATTTTTAAGGGTTGAGTGATGTGGCTTTACCCGTTTCAAGGGATGTGTTATGGTTTGCCATGATAAAAAAAATAATAAAAAAGAGACAGTTAACTTGCAATTCCGATCATCTTGATGATTTAAACTACTGGTTGACTCGTTCTCCTGAAGAGCGGGTAGCCGCTGTTGACTTTCTACGGAAACAACACCATGGACATTCAGCAAGACTTCAGAGATCTGTTAGAATTATTCAACAAAAACAAGGTTGAGTACATCATTGTCGGTGCCTATGCCCTTGCTTTTCATGGTGTTCCCAGATTCACGGGAGATATCGATATTCTGGTCAATCCGTCACAGGCCAATGCGGATCGTGTCATAACATCACTTGAGCAGTTCGGTTTTGGTTCCCTGAACCTTTTATCGGCGGATTTCTGCCAAAAAGAACAGGTCATTCAACTGGGGGTGCCGCCGGTAAGAATTGATCTTCTCACGTCCATAACAGGTGTAAGCTGGGAACATGCAGACGCCGGAAAAGAACCCGGCTTTTATGGTGACTTGCCTGTCCACTTCCTCGGAAAACAAGAATACATCCAGAACAAGCGTTCAACGGGCCGACTCAAAGACCTCGCCGACCTGGAAGCCCTAGGGGAATCTTGTAATTTAAAATAAAATGAGATTATCTGTCACGGCGCCTGTTTCAGTGATTTCAGAAACTCCAGGTAACCGTTTGCAGTTTCTCCGGCTTTTTCGATCATGGGCGTGTGGCCGCATTCCTTGATGATCAGGGCTCGGGCATTTCCGATTCCTTGGGTCAGCGTATCGGCTCCCTTTGCATCGAGAATCCCGTCGTTTTCTCCCCAGATAACCAGGGTGGGGGCGGCGATATCCTTCAGCCTTTTTTCAAGGGAATCGTCATGGATGATATCATCAAAGACCTTCCGGTTGAAATCCTTGCGTTGCAGGGAAAA
This sequence comes from uncultured Desulforapulum sp., assembly GCA_964637565.1. GTDB lineage: Bacteria > Desulfobacterota > Desulfobacteria > Desulfobacterales > Desulfolunaceae > DYJE01. The sequence goes on along the minus strand of CAZWTY010000053.1, from coordinate 24,815 downwards.
ATTCACCAGATGGTTTTTCAGGAAGTCCGGCACCGTGGGTTTCTTGTAAAAGCACAGGTCCAGCATCCTGTCGAAATCCGAAGGAGAAAGCATGAGAAGGGCGTTTCGGCCCGAGGCAAGATCCGAGGCAAAGGTCGGGGCAAGCCCGTTTCGCAGGCCCGACGGGGCAAGAAGGGCCAGGGATGAAACCCCGGCGGGATACTCGGCGGCGTAGATTCCCGCGATGGCGCCGCCCATGGAATTTCCGGCCATGTGAACGGTTTTCAGGCCGAGGGCCTCGGCAAACCGGTGAAGCCTCCTGACCTGGGAGGCGATGCCGTAGGACTGGCCGTCCAGCGGCGGACTCTGCCCGAAACCGGGAAGATCAGGGGCCACCACATGGTACTTCTTCACAAGGTAGCCTGCGAAATAAAGCCAGTTGTCGCAGTCCGCCCCGAATCCGTGGATCAGGAGGACGCTTTCCCCGTGATTGACGCCCCCTTCCACATAGTGAATTGTATGACCGTCCACGGTCACCGACCGGTCGGTCAGCCCGTATTTTGCGTGGGTGATCAGCCGCGTTTCCGCGATCTTGTTTGAGACGACAGCGGATGTGCAGCCGGCAACAAGCAGAACAAGCGCCGAAAAAAGTGTGAGGCGCAGCAATTTCATTGTTCCAAAAAAACGCATCATAACATCTCCTTGATCACTCTCATTTATCGACCGTAATGTGTCCTCTTTTTCACGAGAATTTTCCCGTTTTCTCCATCTCCAGTCTGCTTGATGGAATTTTTATATTTCCATGTCCGGTCTACAAGATCGACAGGAACACATAATACTTTACAATTTATGCCGGTGTGGTTGAAAAAGATACCTAAAACAAATCACACAGGGGCGGTTTCCCTTGACGCATGATCCCCAGACCTGAAAATCCGGAATTTCAGATTCATGTTTTTTATGATCGTGCTATGCTTAAAAAAACATGAACCAGAAACCGGAGACGTTTTCGTGTACATCGCCCGAACAAGCATCAAGGGGAAACCCTTTTATTCCATAAGGACCTCGTTTCCTGAAAACGGGCTCTACCTGAGCCGGGAGCTGATGGACCTGGGCACGGATCCCCGGATGTTCATCCGCTATCCCCAGGGCCGGAGCTTTTACGTGGACAGCGTGGTGGAAGACACCCTGAGGGCGATGGGCGAGGCCGTGGACTACGACGAGCTGGAGCGGATGTTCTGGCCTTTTGTGAACGAGGAGGTCCGGCGGCGTTACCATGGGTCCTGTTCACGGAAAACAGGTGGAACGGAAACCGTGGACGCCTCGACCATCCATCTTTTCGACAGAAGGCGCCTGTCTTACTTGAGGACGGGGAGCATGAACCAGAGGCAGCTGGCCAAAGCGCCGGACAAACTGTTCCGGGGCCTTTCGAAAAAATCCAGGGACGAACTGGAGCAGCAGTTCATGGCCGACGAACGCCGCCTTCCGGCCCGTGAAATCAAAGCCTATGTTTTCGTGATTTTCGATCTCCAGAGGCATTTCAACACCCTGTTCGCCCGGGAGATGCCCCAGGCCCTGGATCAGGACAAGGTGGCGGATTATCTGGTTACCGAGCTCTGCGACCTCAACCGGGACAGACGGTTCTGGGCGGGCATGGCCATGGAAAAAGACCTTCACGCCTATCTTGTCCGGTACCTGATCATGTTTTTCGACACCGAATACCAGAAGCCCAGGTTTCTCGAAGATCTTGAATTCGCCCGGATGAACAGCCGGCGGTATCACCGTCAAACCGGACAGTCATTCGGCATGGCCAAGGACCAGGTTTACGCCGAGGCGGAAACGGTTTTCGGCGTGGCCTCCCAGGCGCTGAAAGGAATGGACAAACGGGAGATCCGGCGTATGTACAGAAGAAAGGCCCGTGAGCTTCACCCGGACCAGGGAGGCTCCCACGAAAGGTTCATCGATCTTGCCCGGCTTTACGAGGAGCTGATGAAAAACAGGGCTTAACTTTTTTTGAAATCATTCCGATGCAAGAATAAATGAGGCGCCATGGAACCCTAAACCCATGGCCGGGAGAAGACCATGGACATCACGAAGACATCATCCCTCTTATCGCTTCCAGGACAAACCGCTGCGATGACGCCGGGCGTTTCCGGTTCCGGCGCGTTTTCCAGGGCCGGGGAAAATCCCGGCACAGCTCCTGAGGTTCCCCGCTCCCTTGCCATGGAAACAGGAACCCTGGGCGAGATCCAAAGCCCTGCTCCGCGCATTGACGATTCGCCTGCCGATGGAGGTGTAACAGCCAGCCTTGGTTCAGAATCGGGCGGCGGGGGTGTCAGTGTGAAAATGGCCGCAGCGATCTATGTTCTCAAACACAGTTTTGACGAGCAGAAAAGCGTTTTTGAACTGATTGCCTGATCGAATCCGAATCCCCGCAAGCGAACGATCCCATCCATTTCCCTGAAAAGGACCGTTGCAAACCACGGCCATCCTGTGTAAAATTCAGAACTGACTTTATGAGGTGCAAACAGAATTTTTTTGTACCCCAGGGTATCCAGCCGAAAAAACGTTAGAAATCAAGCCAGCCTGTAACGGTTTTTGTTTCCTGATCACTTCAGACAAGGAGGAACGCTATGGATTTGACGACCCAGTACCTTGGATTGACTTTGAAAAACCCCCTCATCGTTGGAAGTTCCGGGCTCACGAGCAGCTCTGCCAGTGTGGCGAAGCTGGCGGAACTGGGAGCGGGGGCCGTTGTCCTGAAATCCCTGTTCCAGGAGGAGATTTTTTTCGAAACCGACGATTTCATCAACAAAATGAAGAAGCAGCATCCGGACGTCCAGTATTTCGAGTACGACGGGAAAATGAACCCCATCGAGTTTTACGGTTACAAGGTCCGTGAGGACAACCTGAACAAATACTGCCAGCTGATCCGGGAGTGCAGGGACAAGGTGGATATCCCCGTGATCGCCAGCGTCAACTGCTTTTACGATTCGGTGGAATGGACCGGTTTTGCCAGGGAACTGGAGAAAGCCGGGGCCAGCGCCCTGGAGCTGAACATGTTTTTTCCGCCCACGGATTTCAGCAAGGACAAGAAAGACAAGGAAAAGATCTATTTCGACACCGTGGCCGCCATCACCCGTGACGTGTCCGTCCCCGTGGCCCTTAAAATCAGCCACTACTTCACGGATCTGGGGCCCATGATCCAGAGACTGTCCGAGACGGGCGTCAAGGGGCTGGTGCTGTTCAACCGGTTCTTCAGCCCGGATTTCGACATCGACAAGATGGAGGTCGTGCCCTCGTTCGTGTTCAGCACCCCGGCGGAACTGGCCATGTCCCTTCGCTGGATCGCCATCATGTCCAACAAGGTGAGCTGCGATCTGGCGGCCTCCACAGGCGTCCATGACGGCGAATCGGTGATCAAGGAGATCCTGGCCGGAGCCGCTGCGGTCCAGGTGGTGTCAGCCCTGTACAAAAACGGGAAACCTTATCTCAAAGAGATGCTGGACAAGCTGGAATCCTGGATGCACGCCCGGGGATTCAAGTCCATCGCCGATTTCAAAGGGAAAATGTCCCAGGAAAAGAGCAACGATCCCAGGATGTTCGAGCGGACCCAGTTCATGAAGTATTTTGCGGGGAAAACAAACGTGATCGTCTGATCTGGATTTGTCATGTCCGGATTTCTAAAGGAAAGAATGCCCCCGGCGGCCCTGCCGGGGGCCAAACTTTTGAAAAGTTTGACAAACGGGCCATTGAGAGTGACACGATGGATCATAACCCCAACCCATTTGCCCGGATTTTTTAAATCCGGTCCCCCGGAAGGGCCGCCGGAGGCCAGATTGATTTGTCCAGCCAAGTCATTATTTCACAGCTTTTTTGCCCTTTGACTCCGGTACGATGACCACGGTGGCGGATTTTTCGTTGTCCAGGAATTTTACCGCCACGTGCCGGATGTCGTCTGCCGTGATCGAGGCGTAGTCTTTTTCCATGGTTCTCGCCCAGTCCATTTTCTGAACGTATCGTCCCGACCCGGACATCACGCTGTTCAGCCAGTAGCCGTTGGTTCTGCGCATATCCTTGATGCTGGTGAGGATGGGGTCCACGGCCCGCTTCAGTTCGTCCGCCGTGATGCCGTTTTGCCGGATGTCTCCGGCTATCTCCCGGATTTTCTCAGCGACAAGGTCTGCCTTGTCAGGGTCGAGGCTGACCACGGCCTGGAACATGCCGAAACCCGGGAAGCTGATGCTGGACTGGTTGTAGGCGTAAGGCGAATAGGCGGCCCCCAGCTGTTCCCTGATCCTGTCCCTGAGTTTTTCCGAAAACACGGCGCTCAGAACCGAAAGACGCCGGGTCTGGGAGATGTTCCAGAAATCGTCGGTGGGGTAGGCCACGGTGACCTGGCCTTTGGGGATTTCCGTGGGGACGTCCAGCTTCAGTTCTTTTGCGGCGGGAAACGAAGGCAGGCGGTCCTTGCCGGCCACCAGGGGAGAGGGGGCTTTTCGGCCGACGGGCAGGGAGCCCAGGTAACGGGCGGCCAGGCCGATGACGGCCTCGATGTCGAGATCTCCCACCATGGACAGCTCGAGCTGGCCCTGGGCCAACGCGCGACCCACCCAGGACTCCACGTCGGCCACGGTGTTTTTGCTGAACACGTCGAAGGACGGCATGCCGAAACGGCTGTCGTCACCGGCGAGAAACCGATCGGCGTAAAGGGCGTCAACCCCTTCCACGGTGCGTTCCATTTCCTCAAAGTTCTGTTTCATGCGTTTCATGATCAGGTCATAAGACTCCGGACGGAATCCCGGGTCCTGAATCTGGGCCTGGATCAGCTGGAAGGCCAGGGCCGTTTCGGCCGGGGTGGTGCTGCCACCGAGGACAAAGCTGTCTTCGTGAACCATGAATCCCAACTGGGTCTGGGTTCCGGAAAGAGCCCGCCTCAGGGTTTCGCTGTCCATGGATTTGAAACCGCTTTCGTTCACCAGGCTGGCGGCAAGGGACGAGAGGCCCGGTTTGTCCAGGGGTTCCCTTGCTTTGCCTTCGCCTAATATCAGCTTGAACATGATTTTATTGGCGTCGAAATCGGTTTTTTTCAGGTTGAGCCTTACCCCGTTTTCAAACTCCACCACGGTGATGCCAAGATCCCCAATTTCGGTTTTCGACCGGATTTTCCCGGGTTTTTCCGGCTCGGGCAGGTAGGGGAATACGGCCTCAACTTCCGCCGCCCTTGGCGCCACGGCCACGGCCCGGCTTTTTTCATAAACGTCAAGGATGCGCTGCTCCGGAGCCGTTTTCCCGTCTTTGAGATCCGCGTTGCCGGACACCAGGATCAACAGGTGGTCCGGAGCCCAGGCGTCGCGGAAAACCCGGTTCACCGTGTCGATATCCAGGCTTTCGACGATGGGCCTGAACAGGGCCAGGGACGCTTCCGGGGAAAGGATCGTTTTATCCGAGATCAGGGTGCGGATGTACTCGCCGCTGAGATCGCTGCTGTTCCGGGTCGAGGCGGTCTTCACGGCCTGTTCCAGGCCGGAGATCATGTCTTTTTTCACCCGGTTCAGCTCTTCCGGGCTGAATCCGTAAGTCAGGGCCTGGCGCAGGTTGTTTTCGATGAACTGAATCCCATCGCTCCAGTGCTCGGGGCTGGCTTCAGCGGAAAAATCGGCGTAGCGCACATGGCGGAGAAACACGCCGGAAGAAACCGAGGCCGAGGTCACGGGACATCCCGGTTCCCGGATCAGCCGGTCCAGCCTGTTCTGCATAATGGCGCTGGCCGCCTGCTCGATCAGCGTGGTCTTTCTCTGTTCCAGGCTGTCTTCCAGGGCGGGAACCCGGGTGAGTTTTTCCAGGGAGATTTCCACCCGCCCGCTTTCTTTTTCATAATGGTAAAAGGCCCGGGTCCCCTTGTGGTCGATGGCTCCGGGATCCGGTTCGGCTGCGGCGGGGGCTCTGGCCGTAAGGCCCGCGAACCGGCTTTTCACCATCTCAAGGCCTGTGTCCGTGTCGAAATCACCCACCATGATGAGAATCATTTTTTCCGGTCTGTACCAGGTGTCGTAGTAATCTTTCAGAATGTTACGGTCCACGGACCGGATCACGTCCTCGGTTCCGATGGGAAGACGCCTGGAAAGAAGCATGTCCGGCAGTTCGAAGGCCAGCATGGTTTCGAATGTCCTGTAGCTGGATGAATCCCTGTCCCTTTTCTCGGCAAGGATGATGTTTTTTTCCCTCTGGACTTCCGATTCCAGGAGCAGGGCGCCTTTGGCGTAATCGGACATGACTTTGAGCCCGTCTTCCAGGTTCTTTGGGTCCCCGCCCGGAAGCAGCACGTCGTAGACGGTCTCGTTGAAACCCGTGTGGGCGTTGGCGTCATCGCCGAACTGCATGCCGATGCTCTGGAAGTACTTGACCAGTTCTCCGGGGGGGAAATTTTCGGACCCGTTGAACAGCATGTGTTCCAGATAGTGGGCCACACCCCGCTGGTCTTCCCTTTCCTGGACAGAACCGGCCCGGATCACCAGATGCATGCTCACCCGGTTTTTGGGTTCCTGGTTTTTTTTAAAGACGTAGGTGAACCCGTTTTCAAGGGTTCCCATGACCAGGGACGGGTCGTGGCTGAACAACGGAAGCTCTTTGATCTGCCCCGCCGGGGCCGGGTGCTTCGTGCAACCCAGGATGGACAGCCCCAGAAAAACAAAAAGGCTGAGGACAACGCCGGTCTTGAGCCGGCGGCTTTTTTCCGTGTGAAAAACCATGGCGCTACTCTCCAGAACAGGTGAACGTTTGCCTTCGAATGGCCGAAACCAGGACCTTTCGAGGCCGAATGAACCTACCATAGCCTTGTTCCGCTCACTTTAAAATCATTTTTCATTCTTTTATTGATTTGATATGGGCGCCATGTTATCAGCCGGTCTAAGCAGTGTCCGAGTCATTCAAACCGATAAGGGAGTCCCGACGATGAGGTTTTTCAGCATATCAAAGACCAGGTCATTTTCTTTCAAGGAAATGGAAGAGCTGGCCGGAAAAATAAAGCAGTGCGCCTGGTCTTTCCAGCAGGCCCTGGAGTGCCTGATCTCCAAAAAATGTGAATCTTTCGAAGAGCAGCGGCAGGACGTGACGCGTCTGGCCGGTGAAATCAAGGTGATCGAAAACCAGATCAGGGCGAACATCTCCTCGAGCCCGAAACTCCCGGTGGACGGGTACCGGCTTCTTTTGTTCGTCCGTGAGCTGACCCGGGTGACCGGATCTCTGGAGCAGGCCCTGGAGTGGTTTTCCTTCCGAAAAGGGCCGGTTCTGCCCCAGGAGCTGGAAAAGGATTTTTTTCTTCTGTTCGATTCGGTGATCGATCCCATCGAAGAGCTGGTCAAAATTGTCACCGAAGCCAGGAAATATTTCAAGAAGACGTCGGACAAGCAGAGGAAAGCCGTGCTTGGACTGATGGCAGGCCTTTCAAAAATGACGGCTGAAGCGAAACGGCTGGAAGAACGGGTGAAGCGGAAGATTTTCGTCCATGTGGACGATCCCCTGACCCTTTTTCACCTGGTGAGGCTGTCGGAAATTATCGCGTCGATCTGTGACAAGGCGGAGAACACCAGCGATCTGATGCGTGGCATGATGTGTCGGTCGTGAAGGATCTGTAATAGTCTTACTGCGGCTTATTGACGAAGGCCGGAGAACCCTGGGAGTTCTCCGGCCGTATCCGTCTATTTGGCCATGAATTCAATGATTCTGACGTAAACCAGCTTCCACAGGTAAAGCGACAGCAGGGCGACCCACAAACCCGCCGCAATGTACGCTTTGTAATTGAATGGTTTTTTTGCAAGCCCCACCTTGTCCACCTCGCCCACTTTTTTCCTGCATTCGATGCAGTGTTCCGCGTTGAGCTTCAGATGGGTGTAGCAGTAGGGGCACCTCTTGTAGGTGAAGATCGTCTGTTCTGCGAATGTCTCTTTGTTCAGGATATCGGGCATATGCTCGGCCTCGTCCGGTTGATCATTCGTTGAAGTTCAAAACCCGTTCAATGGTGCTTTTGCTTTTCAACTGGTCAAGCCACTGGCGAAAGGCATGGGCTCGTTTCTTTTCGGTAAGCTCAGACCGGATGCGGTCCTTTTCCTGTTCGAAAAGAGTCGAATCCGGTTCCTTTTTCTCTTTGAGGCGGATCACGTAGTAGCCTTTTCCCCCTTTGATCGGGGCATCGGGCATGTTTTTAGCCGTGGAAAGCTCGAAAGCCGCTTTCATCACTTCCGGGTCAAGGGACTGGGTGTCTGCCGCGGCGTTTCGTGTGAAAAAACCCGATTCTTTCACGTTCCGGGTGGTGTCCATATCGGCCCGGCCTTCCTTGATGGCCAGGATCAGCGCCTCGGCCGATTTTTTTGCCTGTTCGTCTTTCATCACGTTAAGGACATCGGCGTAAACCTTGTCCCTGACTTCCTCGACAGGCCTGACCGCGGCGGGTTTCTTTTCAATCATCCGGGCGATGTAATAGGTGCCGTTGAACTCGAGGATCTCACTGGTGGCCTTGTCCGAAAGGGCGAAGGCGATCTGTGAAAAGTCTCTGGCCACGGCAGGGTCCAGCTCCGCAGGACCCTGGGCCTGGGTGAAGAAGCCTGTTTCGGTGGTGGTCAGGTCCACCGATTTGGCGGCCTGTGCCAGGTCCGATCCTCCCACCATGAGGTTGTACACCGCATCGGCGGCTTCATAGGCAAGGCCGGTGGCCTTTTCACGGATCAGCTTTTTGCGGATCTCATCCTTGACATCGGCCATCTGCCGCGATTTGGCCTCGTTGATTTTTTCCACCTTGATCAAATGCCAGCCGAACTGCGTTCTCACCGGCTCGCTGATTTCCCCGGCTTTCATGGAGAACGCCTTGTCCGCGAAAGGTTTGACCATGGCGTTCTGTTCGAAGGCTCCGAGGTATCCGCCCTTGTCCCGGGTCGAATCTTCCGAGTAGGTTTTCGCCAGTTCGGCGAAATCCTTGCTTTCCCCGACAGCCATCCGGTAAATGTCCTGAACCCTGGTCCTGGCTTTTTCGACCTGGGCCTGATCGGCACCCTGGGCCACCTTGATCAGGATGTGGCGGGCTTCCACCGTTTTCGGTGTTTCATACTGGCTCCGGTTGTTCATGTAAGCCGCTTCGATGTCCTGGTCGGTCACGGAAACCTTCCCGGCGAAATCATCGGGTTTGAAAGCCACCAGGCTCACCCTGGCCGTGGGCTCGCTTTTGTACAGGTCCTTGTTTTTCTCGTAATGGGCTTTGACTTCTTCTTCGCTGGGCTTGATACCTGCCTGGGCCGCCGGATCGAACAGGACATAGGAAACGTTGACTTCCGATTTTTCACGGAGGAACCACTGCTGGATCTCTTTTTCCGCCACAGGTTCTGTGTTGTTGACAAGGCCCCGGAATTTCTGGAGTACCAGATCGTTACGCTGGGCTATTTCGAAAAGCTCGGGCCGCTGGTAGGTGTTCCTGACGAAATTGTTGTAAAGGCTGGGGCTGAACTGTCCGTTTTCCTGGAAATAACGGGTGTTGCTGATCACATACCGGAGTTCGTCGTCGGTGACCCGAATGCCCAGTTTTTTGGATGTCTGAAGCAGGAGCTCTTTATCGATCAGTCCTTCCAGGGTGTTTTCCCTGATCTTCAGCATTTTGATCATATCGTCGGTGAGGTTGTCTCCGAACTGGCTTCTGTAGCGCTGCATGATCTGGTTGAAGGCGGCCCTGTATTCATCCATGGTGATGACCTTGTTGTTGACCACCGCCGCGGCGCTTTCGTTTTTCGGGTCATCGGGACCCAGGCCAAGAAAAATGAAAACAACAACCACAACACCGAGGAGTATTTTGATGATCCAAGAACCTGCGTTTTCGCGCATAAATCTGAGCATTGATCCTGCCTCTGTCCTTATTGATGGTAAAAATGGGTAAATGAAGCCGATATAGGCTGTACGCGACTATACAGAAGTCTGACGCTATTTCCAATATGTTTTTTTGTCAACAGTTTCGGGTAAAAAAACCCGGGTGATCGAATGACAGCAGCGGGAACCATCGGTATTAATCGGTATCGCTATCGATAGCGGGTTCGATTTCAGAACGTTTCGATAGCGATACCGATATCGATGGTTAAGATCCTTTCCGATAAACAGGACATCCGGCCCACCGGCGTGGAGATTGGTGAAAGGCGTTTCGTAAAGGGCCGATGAAGGCATCCCACCCCGGGCTGTGAGCCATTCCCACAAAACGGATCTGTTTCGGGGTGAGGCTGCGGTCATTCAGGAAACGGGAAAAGGCGGCATGGACGGCGGCCCGGTCCATGTCCACAAGACTGCGGACAAACCAGGACAAAGACGGAGCGTCGCTTCGTTCCAGCAGATGGCCCAGAAGCAGGGTTCCTTCATCGTGCCCGATTTCGGCCAGGGTCTTGTTGCTCCACAGACGGTGAATGACCGGATTCACAGGGCTCACATCCGGCAGATGTTTCTTGAACGCGTTGACCGCCTGTTTGAGGAGAGACACCCGGTCTGCCAAAAACAGCGCCCGCTTGACCCAACCGGCACGCTGAAGCACATCGGTCAGGACAATGGCCGTTCGCGTTTTCCCCGTGCCCGTGGCCATCACCAGAAGGGCCTTGCACCGGGACTGGGCAAACTGGGCGAAGATGTTTCCAATGGCCGTTTCAGATAATACCCTCAGGATGGCGGATTCGGCGAAGGGCTGAAATGCTTTGGGCAGAAAGGGGAAATTAGAACGCGGAAGTAGGAACTGGAAATTGGAAATGCAAAATTCAAAGAATTTTTTTCATCTGTCATTACTTTCCCCTTCTTTATTTCATATTGATTCATTCCTGTTTGTCCAGCTTTTTAAAAGCTGACCTCCGGCAACCATCAACACATTTATTTTAAGATAACTTCTGATAAAGCAGCAGGGCGAGTCCCCCGAGAATCAGAGCAAGCAAAACGGCTCCGGCCGCGAAAACCGCCCGGCGGGATGAACGGCTGTTCACCAGACTTCCCGCGGATCTGAGAAGGCTGGAAAGCCGGCTGTCCGGGGTAACCACGGTCAGGTCATCCTGGGACTTCGAGCCCTGCATCTGATCCAGGGCCGCGAGAATCTGGCCCATGGCCGTGAAACGGATGTCTTGCCGGGACGTGAAAAAGCGGGCGATGAGATGGCGCACATCCCTGGGCAGGTTTTTGAACGGTTTGTGGGGAACCAGGTTTCCGTCGTCAACCACCGGGGAAAACCCCAGAACCATGGTGTAGAACAGGGCGCCGCAGGCCAGCACATCCTCTTGTATCCGAAGGCCGAGGTCTTTTTCGGCATCATCTCCGGAATCGTTCATGGCGAAATCACCCGTTTTCACACCGTCGGTGTCTGTGAACAGCACGTTCGACGGCGTGAGGTTGCCGTGGGTGATCCGGTTGGCGTGGGCGAACTGAAGGGCCTGAACCACGGAGCGCAGAATCCTCAGGGCTTCCCGCACATCGAGGGGCATGACCATGCGGTCGGCCAGGCTTCCTCCGGCCAGGTACTCCATGACCACAATGTGCCCGGAACTGTTTCCCGCCACTCCCTGAACCGCCACGATGCCCTCGTGACGGAGGTTCATCAGCATCCGGGCCGCCTGGACACCCCGGGTCATGTTCCTGAAGGTCCGGGCCACCAGCAGCCGGTCCTTTTCCTTGTGCCGGAGCAGGTACAACGCGCCCTGCTCCGACTCCCGGATAATGTCGAGGATGGCGAAGATCTCTTCCATGGCCGGGGCCGCGCCCATGGCTTGTTTTTTACGGGTTTCACCGATATGGGCGCCCTGGGACACGGTGAGAAGCCGGTTCATGATCAGTTCCGCCGAGGCCGGACGGTTTTCGGGCAGGGGTTCCAGGCACTGGCGGACCAGCCGTTCCAGGGTTTCGGGAACGTCCGGGGCCAGGGGCGAGGCCAGAACGTGGTTTTTCGGAAAACGCCGGCCGCTGAACATCTCGGCCATCACCACGCCCAGGCTGTAGATGTCGCTTTCGAAGCTGACCGCCCTGGAATTTTTCAGCTGTTCGGGGGACATGTAGGAGGGCGTTCCCAGACGCTCGGGTTTGCGGTCAGCGTCCCCTTCGCCGTCGTAGAACCGGGCGATGCCGAAATCCGCCACGTGCACATGGCCTTCTTTGTCCACCAGGATGTTGGCCGGCTTGATGTCCCGGTGGATCACCCCGTTCCGGTGGGCGTAGGCCAGGGCCTTGCAAGTCTGGATCAGGATGTCGAGCTTCTTCGGAAAGGTCAGCGCCCCGTCCATGATCAGCCGGGCCGCGTTGGTGCCGTCGATGTACTCCATAACAAAGTAGGGCCGCCCGTCTTCGGTGAGCCCCCGGTCGATCACATGGATGATGTTGGGATGGTTGAGCCGGGCGATAATCAACGATTCCCGGTTGAAGTAGTCCACCACCCGCTCGTCGGCGGAAAACCGGTGCTGGAGAACCTTGATGGCCACCGGCCGTTTCAGCGACTCCTGCACGCCGTGGTACACTGCCGCCACGCCGCCTTCCTCGATGAGGTGAGAAATGGTGTATGAACCGATCCGTTCCATGGGATCTCCCGGGTCAAAGATATTGTGGCCAGCTTCAATCCGCATGTGGCGAGGTTGCCAAAAAAAAGATGAACGTCCAACACCGAACGCCCAACATCCAACATCGAATAAAGGTTGACTCCATTTTTATTTCAAAGGCACGTACTTCCTTGGAAGGTTGCCCGAGCTTCCATTCATTCACCATTCGATGTTCTGTGTTCGATGTTTTGACATCCGCTCTGGCCAAACTGCTAAAGCGTCAGTTCACCCCTCGGATTATAAGTGACCTTGTCATCTTCAACGGTTATGTACTTTTTGCTTTTCAGGGCATTGATGAAGGATGTCATTTCACGTTCAGTCATCTTTTCTGCGAACAGGGAATTGATCGTATTGGATAAGGTAGACACTTTTCGAGGCCGTGATGGCCCTCTGCCGGACAGATTTTTGATCACGGCCTCGATTTTTTCTTCGTTGTTTTTTGAAGCAGAGATTCTCAAAATTGGAATCTCAGCAAGGTCATTGTACCGGTTGACCCGAATTTTGTTTTTCTTTAGATGATTGACAAGTGGATCGAAACCCGTGTCCTTGGAAATGATATGGTAGTATCCTTCAGGATCTTTGGATGACAGGTTCCCAAGGTAATAGGCGAGGTGAAAGTCCAGCGCATTGTTACCATTACCGGATATCTTGACGTATTGGGCGTGTTCACCAAATTTCTGCATGGTTTCAACAAGATCGAATGGAATTTTGGTCTGGTTCTCACCGACAAACACATAGATTTTAAAGGGATGTTCGAGAAGAATATTCAAGTTTTTAGGCTGAACGTTTTCCAGATCGATGAAGATGTGATTTACTGGCATTGATGATTCGCTTTGTAAATTATTCTTAGGTGGAATTCGCTGATGACCAGAAATTATATAAACCACATATCACATGATTTCAAATGTTTTTCCACGTCATAGCTCTCATCCGATGTTGCTGGGGAGGCAATTGAAGTCTTTGGTTGTGAAGCTCTTTTCAGCGATACCAAATTAAGGTTTGAGAATCCGGGGAGAGTTGGTGTAAAAAAAGAAAACCAACCTAACTTTCAAGGAGATCACACGATGACCACATTCCACTGGGCCCACACCAACATCAATGTATTCGACCTGGAGAAAAGTCTGGCGTTCTACAAGGAAGCCCTGGGGCTTTTTGAGACGGGAACCATCGACGGGCCCGAGGGGCGTTTCAAAATCGTGTATCTGGGAGACGGGAAGAACACCCACCGGCTGGAACTGACCTGGTTGAAGGACCGGACCGAACCCTACAACCTGGGCGACAACGAAATCCATCTGGCCATGACCACCCCGGATTTCGACGGGGCTCTGGCCAAACACAAAGCCATGGACTGCACCATCTGGGAAAACAAGGACATGGGCATCTATTTCATTCAGGACCCGGACGGGTACTGGGTTGAAATTCTTCCCGAACGTTTCGTGAAGTGACCGTCACTCCGGGCGGGCGGTGATCATAGGCCCGGCCCGGAGAGACCGCCGCCCTGTTTCAGGCAACATCCTTCCGGAAGACACGGTCCAGGTTTTCGGCCTCGGAAAGGATTTTTCCCGAGTTGGCAAGGACGATCTTCAGGGCTTCCGCCAGCCTGGACATCAGGTCCAGAGTCTGTTCGGCCCGGCTGGCCAGGAGTTCGCCGTCCTGTTTCGAGGCGGAGACCTTGTTTTCCAAGGTGGACGCCGAGGACTCCTGTTCGTGGATGGCGCCGAAAATCACCTGGATGGCGGTGTTGATGGAGCCCATGGCCTCGATGAATCCGGGCATGGCCTCCACGAGCTTTTCCGAATTCGCGGCGCTGGTGCTGATGGTGGCGCTGATCCGCGAGGCCGATTCCTTGGATTTCAGGGCCAGATCCTTGATTTCGCTGGCGACCACGGCGAATCCCCTGCCCGCCTCACCGGCACGCGCCGCCTCGATGGTGGCGTTCAAGGCCAGAAGGTTGGTCTGGCTGGCGATGCTGTCCACGTCCTCGGTGATTTTACCGATGTCCGCGTTGTTTTTCCGGATGGTCTCCATGGACCGGTTGAAATCCTCCAGAAAAACGTTCACATACCGCATCCTCTCCTCGATCTCCCGGGTGTTGGCCGCGGTTTCCCGGATGGACCCGCTGGTCACCGCCGTGATCTCCGCAAGATCGGCGAAAAGGGCGGAAATCCCCCGGACACTGTCCATGGTGGCGGACATGTTGCTTTCCGTCACGTCCACGTTCTTTTTAGACTGGTCCACGATGTCGAGAAGCTGGTTGGCCAGGGCCGTGATTTCCCGGGATATCTCCTCGGCTTTCCCGGAGGTCTGTTTTTCCCTCTCCGCCCGTTCCGAGGCTTCGACCTGGGCCTCCTCGGCTTTTTTCCGGGCCTCTTCCTGGTCCTTGGCGATCTCGGCGATTTTATTGATGTAGTGATCTGACGCTTTGGCGTTGATCATGAAGATGAGGATGCCGACCACGATGATCAGGACAAAGGTCACATAGGCGTTTTTCAGCATGTCTTCCGGGGTGAACACCAGGGTATTGAGGTTCACGCCTTTTTTCGCAGCCTGGATCATGATGAAGCCCAGGACGATTTCAAGACCCGCCCAGGCGAACGCCGATTTCCTTCCGCAGAACACAAAGGCGAAAATGGGGAGAAGCATGATCCAGGGCACGGCGTAGATGGAAAAAATCCCGCCGCTCTGCCAGGCGAGAAAAAAGAAATGCCAGAGCATGGCCGCCACGGCCAGGTTGACGGCCAGGACCAGGCTTTTGGTGAACTTCAGCAGAAGGGGGCTGACAAATCCCACGGTGATCATGGTGAAAACCATGCTCACGGTCAGGCCAAACGCGCCGGCCTTGGCCCATTTCACAACGTTCAGGCTGAAAAAAACCAGCGAGATGAGGGTGTAATCGACGAACACGCGATACCGTCCGAACCCTTCGGATTCCGCCAGTTCGGTGCCGAGAAAGGGGGACAGGTAAAACCCCCGGATGGCGTTGAGGGCCCGGCTGAAGACATTGCCTGAGCTTTCGCTCTCCGTTTCAGAATGATTCATGTTTCCTCCATAGGTCTGATCGTGGGAGTCGTTTTTCAATCCGTCCGAAGGGGCCAGGCCTGTCAAAACACAAATGCCTGCGGGTTTTTCGTCTGTAAACAGAAAGTCCCATGGCTTCCCTTCGGCCACATAATTCTTCTGATATCGGCCATTGAATGGAAAACCTTGAGCGCGGGGCTTCAATATTAGAACAGACTCATCTGAACCGGCTTCTTGGGTTTTTCAAGACTTGCGAAAGCAGAAACTTCGAAACGAAGAAGCTGGCGGTCCAGGTCTTCCACAAAGGGGGAAAGGCCGGCGGGAACCGTTTTGCCGAAACGTGTCCTGGTTTTTGAAAAGCTGAGGAACAGAAAATCCCTGGTCCGGGTCATGGCCACATAGAAAAGACGGCGTTCCTCGTCCACGTCGTCCGGAGGCCCGCCGTCCCTGACGTAAGGAACCAGCCCGGTTTCGCAACCCGCCACGAACACCACCTTGAACTCCAGTCCCTTGGCCGCGTGCATGGTCATCACCGTCACGGCTTCGGCGGAAAAATCGTAAAGGTCCTGGTCGCTGCCCAGGTACAGGGTTTTCAGGTAATCCGCCGTGTCGGCACCAAAGGGCCCGGCCATGGCCGTGAGCTGCCGGAAACTGTCTCGTGTTTTCCGGCTGTCGAAGGCCTTTTCAAGGGCGGGGACAAGCCCCACGGCCTTCTCCAGCTGTTCGGTCACAGGCCGGCCTTTCAATTGGATCAACTGCGGGCCGAGAAGGGACACAGACAGAGCGCTGTCTTTAAGATACCGGTCGATCACCCGCTGGTCCCTGGATGACCAAGGCTGGCCGCAGACGGTTTTCAGCAGGGCCAGCGCCGCCGCGACCTGGGGTACGGAAAGAAAGTGGTCCCGGTTCACATGGCGGCAGGGAATGCCGGCCTTGTCCAGCACCTCAGAGATCAGGCGTCCCTGGGACGATGTGCGGGTGAGAATGGCGAAATCGCCGAAACCCAGGTTTTCGTCGCCCAGCATGGTCCGGGTGTGGAAGTCCAGGGAATGGAATCCCGTCCCTCCCATCATCTGCTCGATACGCTTGCCGATGGCCACGGCTTCGGATGTTTCCGAGGGGTTTTCAAGCACCGTGATACTGGCCCGTTCCTCGATGCCGGACCAGAGTTTAGAACGGGTAAATCCGCTGCCGGACGCCCCTTTTTCGATCATCTGGCCCGAGGCTTCCAGGATGTTTTCGGCCGACCGGTAGTTCCGCGTGAGACGGATTACGGTGGCTGTGGAATAATCGTCGGTGAAACGGTTGAAATAGGCGCTGTCCGCCCCCCTGAAACCGTAGATGGCCTGGTCCGGGTCTCCGATGACGCAGATATCCGACCTGTCTCCAGCCAAAGCCCGGACCAGCCGGTACTGGCCCTGGTTCAGGTCCTGGTACTCGTCCACAAAAACATAAGGGAAACGGGACCGGACGTCCATGCAAAGCCCCCTGTCCGATTCGAGGCGCCGTACGGCATTGAAAATCAGGTCATCGAAATCCATGAGGTTTTCCGATGCGAGCCCTTCCTGGTAAGCGCTGTAGACCGCCGCCAGGCGTTGGGCACTGACGCCCGATTTCAAACAGAGAGCGGAAAGGTCGTCCGAGGGGCCGAGAATGTTCTGCTTGGCCCTTTCGATCAGCGCCCCCATTTTGCCGGCCATGGCCCGGGTCGCTTTTTCACCGTTTCGTTCAAGGGCTTTGCGGATCAGGTCGGCTTTCACATGGTCGTCGGCCAGGGTGGCCTGGGACGGCTCGTCGACCATGTCCCGCAAAAGAGTCTGGCAGAACGAATGGATCGTGGCGGTCATGGGCAGGGTTTTTTCCCGGGCCAGGTGCTTTTTCAGCCGTTGTTTCATTTCCCCTGCGGCCTTTGCGGTAAAGGTGAGGGCCAGGATCTTCTCCGGTTTCACCTTTTTTTCCAGAACAAGATGGGCGATGCGCCGTGTGAGGGTATGGGTTTTCCCGGTACCCGGACCGGCCACGATGAGAAGGGGGCCGTCGGCATGGGTCACGGCCTGGGCCTGAAGGGGGTTCAGGGTGCCCGTCTTCGCTGATTTTTCAGGGGTTTCCTTTTTTTCAGACCGGGGAACGAGCCCCCGTCCCTTGACGGTTCCCGCCTTGATATAGCCTTCTTT
This sequence comes from uncultured Desulforapulum sp., assembly GCA_964637565.1. Classification (GTDB taxonomy): domain Bacteria; phylum Desulfobacterota; class Desulfobacteria; order Desulfobacterales; family Desulfolunaceae; genus DYJE01. The sequence goes on along the minus strand of CAZWTY010000053.1, from coordinate 7,060 downwards.
TCCCAGATCCGGGTCGAGAAAGGAAAACATCATGTTCTGACCCAGGAGTTCCTCTTTTTCATCCTCGGTGAAAATCCGGATGGTTCCGAATTCCCCGTCGTAACCGGGCTGGATATGAAGGCTGTGGTTCCTGATCCGCTGGACCGCCTCGGCGAGCAGGGGGATTTTCGCGGCATCGATATCGGCGACGGGCATGTCGGTGAGGATGAACAGTTCAGGCCCCAGTTTGGCCAGGGCCGTTTCCCGGAGTTCCTTCACCCGTTTGCTCGTGGGGCCTGCCCCCGAGATTTCAGCCAGCACCTCGTCAAAGGGAATGATGCTTTGGAACGGATGATGGTGCGCCGGTGTTTCCCCCTCTTTCCTGTCCGCCAGCTGGAGAATCCGGTAGTTCACCCCCAAAGTCAGGGGACCGCCGCACTGGGGGCAGAGCCCCTTGGCCCTCACCGACTGGGCGGGACTGAGGTTCACCTGGCATTTGCGGTGTCCGTCGTGGTGGTACTTGCCCTCCTCGGGAAAAAACTCCAGGGTGCCGCAAAACCCTCCAGACCCTTTGTTTTTCAAAGCCTTCTTCATGGCGGAATAAGAAAGGTCCGTGTTGAAAATATTGGCCTCCCGACCCAGTTTGGCCGGGGAATGGGCGTCGGAATTGGACACCAGGGTGAGACGGTCGAGAAAACTCACCCGGTGGTTCATGGGCGGGTCCGAGGACAGGCCTGTTTCCACGGCGAAGATTTCGGAACTCAAGTCGCCGAAGCACTCGTCAAGGCTGTCGAACCCGGATTTCGACCCCAGCATGGAAAACCAGGGCGTCCAGATGTGGGCCGGAACCATGAAGGCCCGGTGGTCTGTTTCAAGAAGGATCTCGAGGAGGTTCCGGGCATCGAGCCCCAGGATGGGCCGGCCGTCCGAGGCGATGTTGCCGATGGCGGCAAGTTTCAGGTTGAACCGCTCCCCCGAGTCGAAATCGGCGAAATACACCAGGTTGTGGTTTTTCCGTGTGCGACCGTCTTTCTTGTAAATCGAGCTGATCTCGGAAGACAGGATGAAGCGGACCTCGCCCCGGCACGAGGGTGTGAGATGAGCATCAAGGCACGATTCGATGTCGGGCCTCAGGCGGAAAAGCCCGTCTTCCGCCGGCACGAGTTTGTCTTTAAGTTCGGCAAACCACTGGGGATGGGTGCAGTCCCCGGTGGCCAGCACGGTGATGCCTTTTTTTCGCGCCTCCACGAACAGGTTCTCCAGGTCCAGGTTTTTCGCCGTGGCCCGGGAATATTTGGAATGGATGTGAAGATCCGCGATAAACGTCATGGTTTCCTTAGGGTTTTTCGTTTCCGTTTGCCCCACGTTTTAAAACCATGACCGGGTTCAAGTCAATATAAAAGCAGGGCCGTCGTATGGATCACAACCATCGGTATCGGTATCGGGTTCGCTGTCGGGCACGGTTGCCTGAACGTTTCGAACCCGATACCGATAGCGATACCGATTGTGGTTGCCCCGGAAGCGGCTTGGAGCGATTTAGCTTTATGTGGGACATTGACAGTTTGAAATCGGTATGAGACACTTTGCACTGCCAATCCAATGATGCGGGCTGAACGAAACGGGCAAACGCCTTCTGAAGGGGCTGTCATGAAGCCCGCCGCACGTCAATTTTCCAAAAAAGGTCGTGACAATGAAACGGTCAGAGGCCGCTTTTCTGTTTTTTTTCATGTTTCTTTTCTTCCCCGGTCTTCCGTCCGTGGCCCTGGCCGCTGACGCTGCGGATGCGGCGGCCACGATCCGCGTGGGCAGCGACCACGATTACCCCCCTTACGAATTCAACGACAGAAACGGCAACCCCACCGGGTTCAACGTGGAGCTGATCCGGGCCGTGTGCGAAGCCGCGGGTCTTCAGGCCAAGATCCGGCTGGGGGTCTGGAACGAAGTCCGGACCGATCTGGAAAAAGGGGAAATCGACGTGATCGCGGGCATGTACCAGTCCCCGGACCGGGCCAGAACCTTCGGTTTTTCACTGCCACACAACATGGTGTCCCCGGCCCTGTTTGTCCGGAACGATTCGGATATCGAGACCTTCGACCAGGCCCGTTCCAGGGAGATCGCCGTTCAGAAAGGCGACATCATGCACGACTACCTGGTGGAAAAAAATTTCACCCTCCGCATCGTCACCGTGGCCGATCCGGTCAAGGCGCTGACCCTCCTTGCCGGGGGCAACCATGACGGGGTGCTCCTGTCATCCAGAATCCAGGGACTTTACTTCATCGAACGCCAGGGACTTGAAGGGATCCGTGTGGTGGACACCCCTCTTTCTCCACGGCCCTACTGTTTCGCCGTACGCAAAGACCGGGAGGATCTTGTCCAGAAACTGAACGAAGGCCTGACCGCCCTGAAACTCACCGGGCAGTACGATGAGATCTACAAAAAATGGTTCGGTGTGTACGAACAGAAAAACTGGGCCATCTCCCGGGAATTCATGGCGGTGTTCGCGGTGATTCTCGCCCTGTTGGCCGTCATCTCCTGCTTTTCATGGTTCCTGAGGATCCAGGTCAAGAAAAAGACACGGGAACTGTTGATCAGTGAAAGGCGCTACCGCCATCTGGTCCAGAACGCCAGCGACATCCTGAGCGTCACCAGCGTCCAGGGAGACATCCTCTACATCAATCCGGTGGTGGAACGAATCCTGGGTTACAGCCAGGCGGAGATGACCGGCCGGAGGTTCTACGAGTTCATTCACCCCGACCACCTGGACCAGGTGAAGGAGTTCTACAAGGATCAGTTCAGGACGAAGACCGCTATTACCTACCACGAGTTCCCCGTGGTAAAAAAGGACTCGGAGGTCATCTGGCTGGGCCAGAACGCCCAGCTTCTTGAGAACGGAAACGAGATGAGAGGATTCCAGGCCATCGCCCGGGACATCACCGAACGGGTCCGGGGGGAGGAGGAGCGGAAACAACTTACCGAACGCCTCCAGCGTGCGGAAAAAATGGAGGCTCTGGGCACCCTGGCCGGTGGTGTGGCCCACGACCTCAACAATGTCCTGGGGATTCTGGTGGGCTATTCGGAACTCCTTCTCGACGACATTCCCGAGAACAATCCTTTGCGCGACCACGTGGTCCATATCATGAACGGCGGCATGCGGGCTGCGGCCATTGTCCAGGACCTCCTGACCATGGCCCGGAGAGGCGTCCAGGCCGATGACGTGATCAACCTGAACGCCGTGATCGCCGACTTCGTCAAAACACCGGAGTGCGCGGCCCTGTGTTCCAGGAGCCCCAACATCCGGCTCCGGACCGAACTGGCGCCGGCTCTGCTCAACATCCGGGGCTCGGCCCCCCATCTGTTCAAGACCCTGCTCAACCTCCTCACCAACGCCGTGGAGGCCATGCCCCATGGAGGACTCGTGACCGTGTCCACGGCCAACAGCCATCTGGAAAAACCGGTCCAGGGCTATGACAGCGTGCGTGAAGGAGACTACGTGGTCCTGACCGTGTCCGACACGGGCCAGGGGATTACCGCCGAGGACGTCCGGCACATCTTCGAGCCCTTCTACACCAAGAAAGTCATGGGCCGGAGCGGAACGGGCCTGGGCCTGGCCGTGGTCTGGGGAACGGTGAAAGACCACAACGGCTACATCGACGTTCAGAGCGAACCGGGCCAGGGGTCGACGTTCACCCTCTACCTTCCGGTGACCCGGGACGAGATCCAGAAACCCGGCGATGAATCCGGACTTCCCGACCTGACCGGCAAAGGGCAGGCGATCCTGGTGGTGGACGACGTGAAAGAGCAGAGGGAGCTGGCCGAACGGATGCTGGCCCGCCTGAACTACAAGGTCAGCACCGCCGCCAGCGGCGAAGAGGCCCTGACCATGCTGCCGGCGGCCTCTTTCGACCTGGTGATCCTGGACATGATCATGGACCCGGGCATGGACGGCCTGGACACCTACCGGGAAATCCTGAAAATCCGTCCGGGCCAGCGGGCCATCATCGTCAGCGGGTTCTCCTCCACGGACCGGGTGGCGCAGGCCATAGCCCTGGGAGCCGGAGACTACGTGAAAAAACCCTACATGATCGAAACCCTGGGGGCCGCCGTCAAACGGGAGCTGGAAAAACCGCGCTGAGGCGGATAAACTTCAAACCATCATTTTGTCTTTTTTGAATCGGTTTATGTCAGTTCTGCCCCTTGCACGGCCAGCGGGATTGGGGCAGTATGGCATTTTGGGCATGGCGGCCCTGGAACAGCGATAAGTAAAAGATCATCCGACAACACAAGGAGGCGAGCATGGGTGAATGGCATAAGACGGGATGCGTGCTTTGCGCACAGAACTGCGGCCTGGAGATTCTGGTGGAAGACGACAGGATGGTCCGTGTCCGTCCGGACAAGGACAACCCCCGGAGCCAGGGATACGCCTGCCGCAAAGGGCTGAACGTAATCTACCACCAGTACCCGGCGGACCGCCTCACCCGGCCCCTGAAAAACGTGAACGGAACCTTCGTGCCCGTGACCTGGGACCAGGCCATCTTCGAAATCGCCGAAAAACTGAAAACCGTCGTGGGCACCCACGGCCCCCGTTCCCTGGCTTACATGGGAGCCAGCGCCCAGGGCGGACACTTCGAAGCCTCCTTCGGCGTGACGCTGCTCAGAAAACTGGGGTCCCAGAACCTTTACACCTCCGCCGGCCAGGAATTTTCCGGAAGCTGGTGGGTCCAGGGCCGGATGTTCGGCAAGCAGTATTTGCTCAACGGCCCGGACGAGCATGAAACAGAGATGCTCGTCGCCTGGGGCTGGAACGGCATGGAAAGCCACCAGATGCCCCAGGCCAGGAAAATCCTGACCGCCATCGCCACAGACCCGAACCGTCTTTTGGTCTGTGTCGATCCGAGAAAAAGCGAGACAGCCGCCATCGCCGACATCCACCTGCCCGTCCGGCCGGGCTGCGACGCCCTCCTGGTGAAAGCCATGATCGCTCTCATCGTCAACGAAGGGCGGGAAAACAATGAGTATCTCAAGGACCATGTGGAAGGCTGGGACACGATCCGGCCCATGTTCGAGAATTTTGACGTGAAAGCCGCCCTCGCCGTCTGCGCTCTGGATATGGACGAGGTGGTGAAACTCACCCGCCTGATGACCACGAAACGCTGGTCCTTCCACCCGGATCTCGGGATTTACATGGGACGCAACAGCACCCTGAACTCCTACCTGCTCAACATCCTGGGCGCGGTGTGCGGAATTTTCGGCCGAAGGGGCGGCAACATCTTCCCCGGCATGGTGATGCCCCTGGGCTACCACGTCGACGAGCGGGATCCCAAGGTCTGGAAAACGGCCGTGGCCGGCATGCCCCCGGCGGCGGCCGGATCGTTTCCCCCCAGCGCCCTGCCCGACGAAATTCTCACCGACCATCCCGACCGTCTGAGGGCCGCCATCGTCAGCGTGTGCAATCCGCTGAGATCCTGGCCCGACACCCAGGCCCTGGAAAAGGCCTTTTCAAAACTCGACCTCCTGGTGGTCCACGACATTGTGATGAGCGAAACGGCCCGGCTGGCCCATTACGTCCTGCCCTGCCGGACCTTCTACGAATCCTGGGACGGCACCTTCTTTCCCTGGACCTTTCCCGAGGTGTACTTCCAGATGAGACGCCCCATTGTCACGCCTCCCCCCGAGTGCCTGGAAGCCAGCCAGATCTTCACCCTTCTGGCCGACCAGCTGGGCCTTGTTCCCGAAATTCCCGATGACCTGGTCAGCGCCGCTTCAGGGGACCGCATGACCTTCGGGGCCAAGCTCATGGAATGGGGAGCCGCCCATCCCGAGTCCCTTTCCGTGATGCCCTTTGTCCTGGGCAAAACCCTGGGCAAAGCCTGGGACAGCGCGGCCCTGGCCGCCCTGTGGGGCCTGATGCTGACCGCTCCCAAAGACTTCCGGAAAAACGCCCTCAGGCTGGGATTTGAAAAAGGGTTCGACCTGGGAGACCGGATGTTTCAGGCCATCCTCGACCACCCCGAAGGACTCTGGGTGGGAAAAGCCGATCCGGACGACAACCTGGCCTCGGTGAAAACCGCGTCGGGGAAAATCGAGCTGGTGATCGCCGAACTTACAGACGCCCTGAAAAACCTGGACGCCGCCAGCGAAGCCCGGAATCTGGCCCTTCCCTCTGAATTCCCCCTGGTCCTCTCCGCCGGACGCCACACGGACAAGACCATGAACACCCTGATGAGGAACCCGGAATGGAACAAGGGAAAACGGGCCTGCACCATCGCCGTCCATCCGGACCTGGCCCAACGTCTCGGCCTCGCCGACGGGGCCCAGGTCCGGGTGACCACCCAGGCCGGTTCCGCCGAAGGTGAACTTGAAGTCAGCGACCAGGTGAGGAACGGAACGGTTCTCATCCCCCACGGTTTCGGCCTGATCTATGACGGAAAAACTTACGGGATCAACGTGAACCACCTGACGTCCCACACCCACCGGGACCCCCTGGGAACACCCCTGCACCGGTTCGTTCCCTGCCGTCTCGAAGGATGCTGAAAAAAATAAAAATGAACGTTGAACACCCAACGACTCATGAAAGATGTCGAGGTTCCCGCCCTTGTCATTCCGGGCGGCCGGGGTCCTTGCGGGAGGTCTTGCGCTGAGGGGCATCTTGCGAATTCAAGGCGCACGCCATATAAGCCGACCCGGAATCCATACCCGAAAACGATGTGACGCATGAATTTTCGGGAACGGATGCCCATGCCGGCGTGGATTCCGGGTCGGCGTCGGAACTCGAGCCTGTGGTTTTTTGCCCGGTCCGAAGCGGGTTCAAACGCACCATCATATTGGAGACCGCCCGGAATGACAGATTGGGGGACGGAGACCTGGTTCCGGCATTGTTTTTTCAGCGTTGCATCCGTTACCCTATAAATGCCCGGGTTTTGTCCAAGACCCGCTGGGCACCCATTGAAAGTTGAGCGTTGGGCGTTGGACGTTAAAACGCCCCCTGCTGAGCGATACACCCATTCACCATTCGATGTTGAATGTTCAATGTTGATGTTCTTGTAAAAAGTCGAATCGCATAACATTTTGTAATAATTAATAA
>CAZWTY010000052.1:0-29619 GCA_964637565.1 uncultured Desulforapulum sp. | reverse complement strand
GGGGCTTGTGGTGGTAGGGTTGAAAATTGACGGTAAGCGGAGAAAGCCAGTCTCCACGAAGAAACATCTCCCAGGCAACGGACATGTAACGTGTCTCGTCCACCGGCATCAGGGGTCTGAAAATGAGAACGGTGAGGTACAAACCAAAAAGCAGTAATACAGGGAGGGCGTATTCGAAGGGACGGTCTTTCGTGTTCATGGGATTCTCTTTCTCAGGGCAGATGGTCATGCCGAATATTTTTTTAATTTTGTTTTTCAATTTTGATGAAATAGATATTTCTCAGATAAATGAACAGACCCGTTGCCTGGCCGAAAATGAACACAGGGTCTTTTCTGTAAATGGCGTAAACCAGGAGCGTGATGCCGCCGGACAGGGAAAAATACCAGAACGTCCTGGGAATGACGCTTTTCTTCTGCTTTTCAGAGGCAAGCCACTGGACAAAAAATCTCATGAAAAAAAGGAATTGTCCGAAAAAGCCCACGCCAAGCCAGCATTGTTTGGGTGTTAAAGCAAACATGGATGGTGTCATATCTCCTGCCTGATTTCTTGGTTAGATTTTTTTATGCTTTCGTATTCCAGGTTTCCTGAGGCCCTTTTCTGAAGCCACAGAACTCCTATAAGGTCAACGATTCCAACAAGAGCCCGGTCCAGAGTTCCATATTTCGAAACGCCGTGCAATCGGGGACGGTGTGAAACCGGAACATGGAGGATGTCCACCCCGTCACGAATCATCAGAGCCGGAAGGAAACGGTGCATGTGATCGAAATAGGGCAGGGCGAGGTAATCGGAGCGCCGGAAAAGTTTCAGGGAACATCCCGTATCCCGGGTCCTGTCCTTCAGAAGTCTGGAACGGAGGCCATTGGCGAACCTTGAAGATGCACGCCGAATCCAGGAGTCGTTCCGTTTGATCCTCTCTCCCGCGATCATGACCCGGGGTGATTCCTTTTTGACGTGATGGTAGGTATCCCACAGGGTTTTGATGTCGGAGGGGGGATTCTGCCCGTCACCATCCAACGTCACGATGATGTCATTTCCCGCCGCCTTGATTCCCGTCCACAAGGCGGCGGACTGGCCGTGATTGTTTTTGTGACGGATCACGTTCAAGGTGGGGTGCCGAGCGCCCAGTTTCTTTAAAATGTCCCAGGAACCGTCGGTACTGGCGTCATCGACAAAAATAACTTCGCAGACAGGCAGGTCTTTTGCGGCATTGAAAATCTCTTCGACGAGGGGGGGGATATTATTTTCTTCATTATATACCGGGACAACGACTGTAATCATGGTGATTCCTTTTCATGGTTGTTGGGTCAATGCCGCATACGATACTCGAACGGCTGTCTGTATTACCCGCAAGGTTACATCCGCTTCAGAAAAACCTCCTGATACGCCCTGTCCATCTCATCAAACCGGATCTGGGTTTTTCCGTCTTTGAGGAGAACGCTTTTCCGGTCCAGGTCCACAAGGAAGTAGGACAGGTCCGGAAAGATCAGAACCGCTTCGGGAACGTTATGGAAGGTGGGCATATAAGTGCTGCATACCCTCAGTCGGTTTTCCGGAATCGGGCCGAAGAGGGAGAGACCGTCCATGGGTTTGACGGGTTTCAGGTTCATGAGGTCGAGCAGGGTGGGGACGATGTCCGCCTGGCTGAGGGGCGCGTTCCTGTTTCTGGCCAGGGCGTTCAACCCTCCTTCCGGCCCGGAGACGATCAGGGGGTTGTGGATCACGCTTTCTGAAAACCGGTCGTTGTAAAAACCGTTTTTCCCGCCCAGGTTCTGACCATGGTCCGGGGAAAAGAAAACCCAGGCCTTGGGGTTTTCCTTCCGGACTTTTTCGATGAGCCGGGTCAGGAAACGATCCGTGACAAGAACGCTGTTGTCAAAGGCGTTGATGCAGTTGGGCTCTGTTTCGGGCAGAAAGACTTTGTGTTCCGGCCGGCTGTGCTCGTTGAACGGGTAATGGTTCCCATCCATCTGGACCACGAGAAGGCGGGGCCGTTTTGCCTTGGCCATCCAGGGTAAAACGCCTTTTTCAAGCACCACGAGATCGTCGGCCCCTTTGTGGACGCTGAGGTTTGCATCAAACACCGTTCCGTTCTGGAACTCGTCCACATCCTTGTCGAGCAGGATGTCCGTGAGGCGTCCCCAGGCGAAATCCTGGGCCGTGATCAGGGCGGTGGTGTAACCCCTGGCCTTGGCGTAGTTGAAAATCGTGGGGCAGGTGTAGAAGTACCCTTTGGGATCGATGCCCTGGAGGCCCGTCATCATGTAAGGAACGCTAAGGCGTGTCTGGAGACCGATGCTGACACAGTTCGGAAACGTCATGATTTTGTGTTCTTTTTCAAGCCGTTCAAGCCCCGGCGTTGTTTTTCTGGGGTACCCGAAAACGCTCATGTGGGAAAGAACGGTGGATTCTCCGATGACATAGATGAGGTCGGGAAGGTTTTTTTCTGTTTCAGGGGGATGGACCGGCGGCTTGTTTATTTTAAATTCCGCATAGGTTTTCTGTTTCGCCATTTCAAGCAGGGAACCGGAATACGCCAGAACGCTGTTCTGGAACAGGGGAACGCTGTACCAGCTGAACATCATGAGGCCGGAAACCACGACGATGATGAAAGGTGACAGGAACATGAGAACAGGATGGGATTTCCCCCTGATTTTTCCAAGAAGCCAGACCGAGACTGACACAAGAAAAACGGCGAAAACGATTTTGACCGCAGGAAAGTTTTCCATCCAGAGGTCGAACACCATGGCCGGATCTTCGTAAAAGGCCCTGAAGCCGAAAGACGAAACGAATTTCCTGTACACAGAAAAGTAGGACAGTTGGATAGCCACAGGCAGGAACAGGATGAGAAAGGCCGCTATCTTTTTCTTCATCCCCTGACTGAGGTGGTCCCTGATGACGAGGATCAGGCCGAGAAAGGCCAGGGAGCTGGCCAGGTAATTCACGAGGAATCTCTGGCTTTTCATGTTGTCGAACAGAAAGACCGCATCGCGAACGACAAACAGGTCGAATCCTGTGAAGACGGTCCAGATGATAAAAATACCAAGGATTTTGAACAGCGGAATGTTCATGATCGGGGGCTCCTGTAAGCAAGATGGTTGTATGTCCACGAGGGCCAGAGCGCATGGGCCAGGGCCGTTTCCACAAGATGGGCGTCCGGAGTGTCCGGGATGAGGGTTCGGTTTTGGTAACGGTACGCGGATATCTTTCGGCCCGGTTCGTGGATGATGACCCGGTCGCCGGTCATGTACGCCTGATTCTGGTGAAACTGGAGAATGGCCCGGCCGGCGAGGGCCGGATCGTTGCGGGTCAGGTCCCTTCCGATCATGGGGACATCACAGGAGATTCCCATGATAGAAAGGAGGGTGGGAGGCAGGTCGATCTGGCTGGTGATGCCTTGATAAACAGCTGGCTTGACCCCGGGGCCGATGATAAGGCCCGGGATGTGGAACCGGCTCACCGGAACGAGGGATTCTCCCCCGACGTGGGAATTGTGGTCGGCCACAACGAGAAACACCGTGTTGTCCCAGTAGGCGGACTGTCTGGCTTTTTTGAAGAATTCCCCCAGGGCGTGATCGGCGTACTTGACCGCGTTTCGGACCGTGGCTTTGGGCCGTTCGTAGAGTTCGATGGTGTTGTCCGGAAATTCGTAAGGCGGATGATTCGACGAACTGAACACCAGGCTGAAAAACGGTTTATCCCTTTTTTCCGAAAACAGGTCGTGGGCCTTGTCGAACAGATCCTGGTCCGAAACACCCCAGGAACCCTTGAACCGGGGATGGGCGAAATCTTTCACGTCCACAATGGTCTGAAACCCGTTTCGAAGGAAAAAACCCCGCATGTTGTCAAAATCACTGTCCCCTCCATAGATGAACCGGGTGTCGTATCCCTTTTGTGAAAGGACTGAGGCCAGGGTGAAAAAGTTCTTCTGGGATTTCCCCAGCTTCACCACGCTGCGTGCCGGTGTGGGAGGGTAACCGCTTACCACGGCTTCGATTCCCACCACAGAACGAGTCCCGGTGGCATAGAGGTTGTCGAACCACCATCCGTCGCTGGCAAGGGCCTCCAGGTTGGGTGTGACCGGATCACCCCCGAGACGGGCGACGAATTCGGCTCCCAGGCTTTCTTCAAGAATGATGACCAGATTCAGGGGCTTGGCAGGATGAGCCGTGGGCGTGAGGGTGTGGAGGGTCGGAATGTCCGGGTCTGGGAAAACGGCATCATGGGATGTGATGCCGTTCCGGACGATGGACATCATCCTGTCCTGGTCCATGGTCCCGTAGATCTTGGCGGCATCGGCCTCATCCTTCATCCGGTAGACGGAAAAAAGGAGGGAATAAGTGCTGTTCAAGGCCAGGTCGTTGATCAGGGAATCTTTTGAAAAGGCCACCGTACTGGGGTTGATGGGCCTGTGGCCCAGGGAGGAACGTGTCCCCAGAAACAGGAGGGGAGCGAACAAGGCCAACAACGACAGTTTATGGACGAACGTCCAGTTCGACGCAGGTTCGGTCAGTCCGGACATGAACCTGAAAACAAGGAACGCTGAAAGAACAAGAGACGCCCCACCGATGATCACGTGGACAAGGTAACCTTTGACCAGCATGCTGATCAGTTCACGGGGGTACAAAAGGTACTCCACGAACAGCCGGTTCGGCCGGATGTCGTACTCGGCAATGAAACCGGGGGTCATGGATTCCATTCCCACCAGGATAACAGCCCATGCACTGAGCCAGAGGGGAAGGAAGATATGCCAGGCCGTATGGCTTGCCTTGTACCCTTCGAGAAAAGGGGTGAGAAACACAGGGAGAGACAAGGCGAAAGAGAGGGTGACGATATCGATTCTGATCCCGAAAACGAGAATTTTCAGGAAACCGGCCAAACTGTCCACCCGTTTTATGTGATATACGGCCAATCCCGTTCTCATGAGGGTGAGAAACAAAAGGCCGAAAAGAAAAAACAGGATCATGGGGTAGTATGGAAAAACCAGGGGTTTCAGGGAGACGTTGTTTTGCATGCTGTGCAATCCGTTGTTTCGGTTAATTGAATGAATGAACGGGTCACAGTATAGACGGTGAAGATTACCCGATTCTTTCAGGAACATTACATGTGTGAAATGTTTGGCAGGACATCGAAACGGCCAATGGACCTTGGGGCTGTCATAGAAATAATGGTTTTGACAAGGGCCGGTCTCTTTTGTAAACCCTGAACCATGATGACGTTCAAATACCCACTCAAATCCAGATATAAGGGAAATGCCATGACCCGCTCTTTCCGCTTCAACTGAGGGTTGTCCGTGGTTCCGTCAGGACTGACGGCAACGGACCGGTTGCGGAATGGGTGGACACGGTGAACCCCGGCCCTTCCAATTTTCTCCCGCAACGTTAATTCCCCAAAGAAGTTCAATGCCTCTCCGGAATGGTTTCCGGAAGCAGGGCAAACACGATCAAAATCATCACAGGGGCAATGGTGCTGGGCGCCCCGCGGTCTTCAAAACCGTCGGCTTTGTCTGAAACACAAAGAGGAGGTTCGATTCCCCTTGCCCCTTCCACTTTCTTGTTATGGAATGTCTCGCTTATGGAACGGTGGATGACCCTTGGTGTGGCCGGTCATTTGGACCATGGAAAGACGTCTCTCGTGAAATGTCTGACCGGAGTGGACACGGACCGCATGAAAGAGGAAAAGACCCGGGGCCTGTCCATCGAGGCGGGCATCGCCCCCTGGATCATGGAAGACGGCCTTTCCCTCGCCCTGGTGGACGTGCCGGGGCATACGGATTTTCTGAAAAACACGGTTCGTGGTTTGAGTGGTGTGGATTTGGCCATGCTGGTGGTGGCCGCCGACGACGGAGTGATGCCCCAGACCCTTGAACACCTGGAAACCCTTAACTATTTCGGAGCGTCCGCCGGTTTTGTGGTGTTGAGCAAGGCGGACCTGGTGGACGAGGAAACCCTTGAACTGGCCATGATGGAAATCCGGGATCTGACTCTGGGGACCTTTCTCGAAGGCAAAGAGGTCATTCCTTTTTCATCCCTGGATGCTCGGGGGACGCTGGCTGTCAAGAATTCGGCCCTTTCGGAAACACGACGTGTCCAGGCCAGGTCGACCCGAGGTTCCTTTAGGCTCTGGATCGACCAGGTCCGGCACGTGAACGGGTTCGGAACCGTGGTGAGCGGGACTGTGGTCGAAGGTCGGATTTCACGGGATGACCCTGTCCAGATTCTGCCTTCAAGGAAAATGACCCGGGCCCGTTTTCTGGAGTGCCACGGGAAACGGGTGGACAGGGCATGGGCCGGCCAGAGGGTGGGAATCAACCTCCATAACGTGCCCATGAACGAAGCGGGACGGGGCATGTTGCTGGCATGTCCGGATTCGGTCACGGTGTCCTGGCTGATCAATGCCGAAATCCATGTGAGGGAGAAACTCTTTGCCCCCATCCTGAACCGGATGAGGGTGAAGCTTTACATCGGAACCCTGGTGGTCACTGCCATGGTTGTGGTGATGGCGGGTGACAAGATCGGGCCCGGGGAAAGCGGCCGTGTCCAGTTCAGGCTGTCCCGCCCTGTTCCCGTTAGGCCCAGGGACCGGTTCGTGGTGAGTCTGATGAACGTGAACCGGATCGTGGGCGGCGGCATTATTCTTGAAATCCCATCTGAAAAATACACGGCGGCCCGGTTCGGAAAGGTGGAGCCCCTTCTTGCCGCCCTGAAAGAAGACAACGTCAGGGCTTTTGTGGAAAAAACCCTTTCCATGTCCGCCTACAGGCCGGTCACCCTTGAGATGCTCCGGGAAAGGTCGGGAATCGAGAGAGGCAGGATCAACGATGTGTTGCAAAGCATGGCAACCCGTGGGCTTGTGCTTGATTTCAAGGGAAAAGGGTATTTCCTGGCGGACAGATTCCGGGAATCCACGGAATGTGTGATGGCTGCGACAAGAGAGGCTCTGGGCAGGGGACGTTTGAAAAGCAGGGTCAACGCAAGGGAGATTTTATCCGCTTTAAGAAGTCCACTTTCCGAAGACCTGCTGTATCCCATCCTTGAAACATTGTGCGTCGATGGAAAGCTCGTGAAAGAAGGCGGGGGGTACAGCGCCCCCGGCCAGAAGCCCGTGCTGAGCGGAGAAGACGACAAAATGGCCCAAAAACTCCTTGCTTTTGCCGAGTTGTCCGGTTTTGTGCCGTTCAGCGCCAGACGGTTCTGCACCGAAACCCCGGGGCACTGGAACGAGGATCGGGCCGGGCGCATGCTCCATTTTCTCCACAACCAGGGTCAACTGATCCGCCTGTCGAACAAACGGTTTGTGTCTTTGAACGCCATGGAAACCATCAAGCAAAAGGTGAAGGAAACCATCGAAAAGCGAGGTTCCGTCCGTCTGTCCGACAGCCAGGACCTGCTGGGTTACGGGCGGACCATGGCGGTTCCTGTGTTCGAATACCTGGACTTTGTGGGGTTTACCCGGCGCGAAGGTGAGGGGCGGGTGCTGGCGTAATATGTAAAGCCCTGCCCGATTATTGGGTCTTTCCGGCAAAGGATGCCGTCGTTTTAATTCCCTCCGGTGTCGCTGATATTTGATCTCTGGTAAAAAACAACCCCGACCCTTTCGATGTGGTCCCGCAATCCGGGATGGTCCAACCGGCTCCAGAGCGACAAATCCACCTGGTACGGAATCGGGGATTCCTCAAGTCTGGCGGTGATGTCACCCAGGATGTTCAGGTCGAGGTGCTCCCCGATCAAGGTGAGGTCGATGTCGGATCCGGGGCGATGATTGCCTTTGGCCCTCGAACCGTAAAGGATCGCTTTTTCGACAGCCGGACACTGGGCCAGAATGTGCCGGATGGTCGCCAGTGTTTTGTCGGACAGTCCAAAATTCTGCATGATTAACATTCCGGTTCAAGACGTTCTTGCAATTCCAGAAACCTGGCGTAGTAGGTGTCGTGGATCGCTGTGACCAGATCGGATGCCAGATCCAGGTTGTAGGTATGGCTTGAGAGATTCCGTTTGTCGATCATGTCCATCCATGCATCTCCGCCATTGATCAGCCCTTGTTTGAACGCCTCGCGCACTGTACTTCTGGAGCCGATCAGTCCCTGGATTCCTTCAAACTCGAGATAGTCTTTCAACACCTTCCAGGCCAGTTCATGGGTGAATTCGAATCCCTGGATCAGGCCTTGCTTTTCCAGGTCGGTGAGGGGGCGCTGGTCCATGAGTTGCACGGCTTGGGCCAGCTGACGCAGGGCCCGTTTGAAATTGTCGAATCGTTGTTTCCAACGAATGTCCTCTGGCATGGATTCGGCTCCTTTTCCGTCGATCAGCCGTTTGGGATGCAAATAAAATGGGTCGTTCGTACTTTCCTTATCACAAGAACGGTTCAGGGAGTTAAATAATCATGATAACCGGCAGCCTGACAATGAAATCGCTGCCTTCACCCGGCCGGCTTACCACCTCGATTGTTCCTCCGTGGGCCGTCACGATGGCTTTCACAAGGCTCAACCCAAGTCCCAGGCCTTTTTGGGACCGGCTCTGGTCTCCCCGGTACAGGCGGTCCCAGATCCGTTCGATATCGTTTCCGGGAATGCCTGGGCCGGTGTCCCTGACGCTGATCCGGACACCATGAGTCTCTTTTTCCGCCTCAATGACCACACGGCCGCTTTGTTCCGTGAACTTCACGGCGTTGTCCAGAAGGTTGGCCAGAGCCTGGCCGATTCGGTCCGGGTCTGCGTAAACCAGGATATCGTCGGGCACACGCATTGCGATGTGGATCTGTCTTGTTTCCGCCACCATCTGGTACATCTCGTAAATTGGAGTGATCAGTTTTTTCAAAGAGATGTCTTTTTTAAACAGCGCCATGACCCCGGTTTCGGCTTCGGAGATGTCCATCAACGTATTCAACATGTTTAAAATGCGGTCGGATTCTTCCAGGACCGATTCATGGGCTTCCCGGCTGGGGTTGTTTTCCGAAAGCCCGAGTAGCGCCTGCTCGGAAATGTTTCGCATCCGGGTCAGGGGAGTCCGAAGATCGTGGGCTACGTTGTCCAGGGAGTCTTTCATTCCTTTGATTAACCGTGCGATCCGGTCCAGCATGTCATTGAAAAGCCTGGCCAGTTCATCCAGTTCGTCTTTGTTTCCCGTCCGGGGGACCCGGGAATCCATTTTGCCGATATCCATGCTTTCAACGGCCCCGATGATATGACGCAGAGGGTTCAAGGCCCTGGACGACATGAAATCCCCGAAAATCATGGCGATGAACATAAGGGGAATCACACTGGCCATGAATAAATTCTCGAAATGATGCAGTGTTTTTCTTCGGGCATGGTTGGTCATCCCCAGTTGAAGGATGACATCCTCTTTTTTAAGGGAGGTCAGAAGGCTCAGCCGTCTGAAACCCTTCCGGCTGTTCGGTTTGATGATCCACTGGTCGTCAAAAGGCGGGATTTTGGCCAGGGATTCAATATCATATTCATTCTTTTCAAATGGGTAATGGATGAGGAGGGTGCGGTTGTTTGAGTCCGCGATCCGGATGAACAAAAGGTTTTTCAACCGGGTGCTGAGGTGCATGTTCACGAAGGCTCGGACCCCGTCGATGCCTCCTTTGTCGTACTCGTATTCCAGCTCGTTGAGTTCGGAACGGATTTCCTCCAGGTCCCTCTTTTTCAATGTTTCCGATAAGAATACATGGGCGATGATAAAAAGAATCATCATGCAGGTGATGATGATCCCTGTGTACCAGGCTGTCAGCCTGAAACCCAGCTTTCCGGAAATCCGGTCAAAGATCTTCAAGGGCATAACCCACTCCTCGGATAGTTTTGATCAGTTTATCGGGGTAGTCCTTGTCGAGTTTGGACCTCAGGCGGCAGACCAGCACATCCACCACGTTGGTCTGGGGATCGAAATTGAAATCCCAGATTTTTTCAAGGATCAGTGTTTTAGAAAGCGTCAGCCCCGGGTTGCGCATGAAGTATTCCAGAAGGGCGAATTCTCTGGGCTGAAGGTCGATGACTTCGTCGCCCCGGGTGACTTTCCGCTTCAACAGATCCATGGTGAGATTCCCCACGGTGAGGGTTGAGCTTTCACTCCGTCCGCCGGACCTTCGGATCAGGGCCTGTATTCTGACCAGAAGCTCGGAAAAAGCGAAGGGTTTCACCAGGTAGTCGTCACCGCCCGTCTGGATTCCCTTGACCCGATCGCTGACCGAGTGGCGGGCACTGAGAATGAGAACCGGCGTGGTATTGCCTCGGCTCCGAAGGGTTTCGATCAGCTTCAGGCCGTCCAGTTTGGGCAGCATGATGTCAACCACCGCCGCGTCATAATCCTGGCCAAGGCAGAGATGAAGCCCGTCTTCGCCGTTGTCGGCAAGGTCGACGGCAAAGCCCGATTCCGAGAGGCCTTTTTTAATGAACGATGCGATTTTGGCATCGTCTTCGACGATCAGGATTCTCATGACGTTTCCCTGAATGATGGCTTAAAAAGGCAGCCGTTGAAGAGTGTCGGTGATGGTTTTTTCATGATGAACAATTATGAAAAAAATGATCTGAAAAAGCAATGGGAAGAATCCGGGGGCGAGAATTAATCACTGTGGGATCGCGTTCAGGGGGTTCTCATGTTTTCTCTGAGTTTCAGGGACAAGGTGGACAGGGAGTAGGGTTTGATGATGATTCGGCTCTGATCGATATTGAGAATGCGCGACACGTCTTCGGCCGGGTAACCTGTCGAAATCAGGATGTTCAGGTCAGGTTTTAGTCTTTTAAGGGATTCGAAAAGAACTTCGCACTTCATGTCCGGAAGATCGAAATCCAGGACGGCCAAATCGATTTTGAAAGGAGTGCTTTTGATGATCTCGATGGCTTCTCCTCCAGTTTTGGCACCGACCGTGCTGTATCCGAGGTATTCGAACATCTCACGGTTGACCGCAAGGACGGCGGATTTGTCTTCAACGATGAGAACGTGGTTCGAGCTGGGCTGGGAGAGATTTTTTTTCTCGCGCTCTTCTGCCTGTTTCTTTTCATAGACAGGAATGTAAACGTTGACCGTGGTCCCTTTGCCCGGCGTGGAAGAAACGCCAATCCAGCCGTTGTGGTTTTTGACGATGCCGTATACGGCCGCCATTCCGAGACCTCGTCCCAGAAAGTTCGTAGTGAAGAAAGGTTCGAATATCTTGCTGATTGTCTGGACCGGCATGCCCCGGCCCGTGTCCTGGATGGTCAGGCAAGAGTATTTGCCGGGGGAAAGACCGGGGTGGCGAGAGACGAATTCTTCATCCGCTTCCATGGTATAGGTCTTTACCCTGATCTGGCCCGAGCCTTCGATGGATTCAACGGCGTTGGTCATGATGGACGAGATGGCCATTTTCAGCTGCGTCAGGTCGGCTTCGATTTTAAAGATGTCGCTCATCTCCTCCACGACCACTTCGATATCCTTGAGATTGGCCGTGTTTGAATCGGGGAGTGTTTTTTTCAGGATGTCACTTAAATAGGTGAGGATCGGCTGGTATTTGCCGCCACGGGAATAGGCGATCAGTTTTTTGGTGAGGTTGGCCATTCGGAAGGCCGAGTTTTTGATTTTCCGGGAGTAGTTTTCAAGCGATTCCTTGTTGTCGATGCTCATCTGAAGGAGTTCGATATTGCCCGTTATTTCAAAGAGGGCGTTGTTGAATTCATGGGCAATGCCTCCGGCGAGAGTCGCTATGGATTCCATTTTTCTGGCCTGCTGGAATTTGATACCGAATTCTCTCGTTTTGTTTTCCAGCTCCTTGCTTTTGGTGATGTCCGGAAAAACAGCGATTCCCGCGATGATTTTCCCCAGATCGTTACGAATGGGGGCGGCATTGAACAGAAACCAGCGTTTTTTCCTTCCCGGAATATGGATGATCACTTCTTCGTTGATAATCTCTCCATGGGCTACAGCCTGGGCGATGGGAAGACCCTGGTTCGAATAGGGAGTCCCGTCGGGATACATGATCTTTCCTTTGACAAGATCTCTGATGGGCGTGTTGATGATTTCTTTTTTTTTGATTCCAAGGACGGTTTCAGCTTCTGTATTGACGAGCTGGACGTATTGTCCTGTTTCATCGGAAAGAATCACCCCGGCCGAGGACTGATCAAGTGCTGCAAGGAAAAGCGCCCGTGTCTCGGCCAGCTTGGTTTCCATCTGTTTGCGATGGGTGATGTCTCGGGAGACGCCCAGGGTGTTGATGATGTCGCCTGCGGGATTCATTAAAAAATGAAAGGAGGTTTCGAGCCATACGATGGAGCCGTCCTTGTGTCTGGCCTCAATTTCAAGGGTATGGGCTGAACTCGAGTTGATCTGGCGAAGTGAGGACTCAATGTCGGCGAAGAATTTCCTGGAACGGTCGATGGAATCTGGGGACATGACTTTATACCATGTTGTGTAGAGCAGCTCGTCAGGTCCATATCCCAGAATTTTTTCCACTGCAGGACTGAGGTATGTGAAATTGTTTTCATGGTAATCGATGATCCACAGAATATCCGTCACGTTGTCCGCAAGAATCTTGAATTTTTCTTCACTCTCCTTCAGGGCGGATTCAGAAAGTTTTCTGACTTCGGTTTCATAGAGCAGGAGTTTGCTTTTAACATTCAGGTTGGTGAACAGTTTTTCGGTGCTGCTTCTCAAAACGGAAGACATGGAGCGCATGATGGCAAGGGCGATGGAGCTGTTTTCTTCAACAATCTTCAGAAAATCATGACGAGATATGACAAGGGTTCGGACTTTTTCAATGGCCTTTACGGTGGCGCTTCGAGGCAACGAATCGATGATGGCCATTTCACCGAAAAAACTTCCAGGGCCTTGGATCGCCACCAGGTTCATGTCTTTTTTATCATAGTTTTTCCAAATTTCTACGGTACCCTTGATAATGATATAAAACGCATCACCCGGAGAACCCTCCTCGAAGATCACCCTGCCCGTATCAAAAACCTGACACGAGCATACCTTCAGGATTCTTTCAATGTTTTCATCGGATAATGAATTGAAATAATAGACACTTTTGATGAAATTCGCGTAATCGTCCATGGTCCCCGTAAAGCTGTAACGATTCACAAACCAGCCTTTTGCGATGTTTACCCTTTGGCGGAATTAAAGGCTGAAAGGAAGAAATAATCTAAAAAAACGATAGGATGCAAATGCTGTCAAAAAAATGGTCTCCGTTCGTTCTTGAAAATAGCATATATTCCGAATGACCCACCGTGTCAATTATTATCGCCGGCAAGACTCGTCGATTGTGAAAAAAGCTTCATAATATCCGTGGGAAAAACGTGTAATGTTTGTATCCCGTGATTTGGGCGATTTTCTAACCTGCTGAATATTGGATTAAAATCAAAAATGATATTTTGGTATGCTAATTGCTTTTTGTTTTGAAATCAATGAAAAGCAGGAGATGATTTGATGAAAAAATTCGATAGTCACAGCGTCGGTTCCCCATCTCCCGGGATGACGTGGGATGGTATAAGAACCAGACTGATGGAAAATGGTTGCCGTGATAAGGATCGATTGTTGGGTGGAGTCCCGGATCTGATGTTGTATCCAGTTCAGAACGTTTCAAAAAACAATTATTTTCCTCGCCCTTCGAATGTTGAAACGAATTGATGTTTCCTTTTTTCGTCATGCAGCTATGACAGATGGGAAAGTCTATGTATTCAGGATGTGGCGCGTGAAAAAAGAAAGAGCGACAATGATGATGATTCAAGGTGATAGACGACTCGGCATAGAAAGACGCATGTTCGACTATTCAGGGTATTACCCTGAAAGACGGAAGGATAAAGAACGGAGAAGCGGGGCGGAAAGAAGGAATAAGGCAGCTCTTCCCTGCCAAGACTATGAAAGACGTTGTACAGACTAAAACATGGGAACGGATCAGTCCTCGAGTGATGAAGAAGGTTGGTCTATATTGAGTTCCGTTATCTTGTACAGCAGCGTCTTATAACTAATCTGCAATATCTTAGACGCTTTGCTCCTGTTCCAGTTTGTTTTGTCGAGGATATACAGGATCGCATCCCGCTCGATCTTGTCAAGGGCTTTTTTTCTGATATCTTTCAGGGAAAAGGAAGATAAGTCGGCTGTCTCTTCATCAAAATCGAAGGTAGCGTTCAAAGGAGCGTTGGATTTAAAAGGCTTCCTTATGTCACGGCTTTTTGATTCAGGAAAGTCACATTCACTACGTTTGAGTTCTTCGATGATTTCCTTCCCATTGCCAAGAATAAGGACCCGTTTCAAAATGTTCTGAAGCTGTCTGACATTGCCAGGCCATGGGTAGGACAAAAACGCGTCGATGATTGATTTGTCAAGTTTCTTGATGTTCTTGTTGCTGAACTGTGAAATGAATTCATCGGTATAATAATTGATGAGTTCGAGAATATCTTCCGGTCTTTCCCTTAAGGGGGGGATATGTATTTTGATGATGTTGAGTCGGTAGTAGAGGTCCGCCCTGAAACTTTTGTCAGCGATTTTTTCAGCAAGGTCATGGTTCGTTGCTGCAATCACCCACGTGTCGGCTTTGATTTCACGCTCCGACCCGAGAGGGGCGAATTCACCGCTCTGGAGAACATGAAGAAGTTTTGCCTGGAGGGGAAGGGACATGTCTCCGATTTCATCAAGAAACAGAACGCCTTTGTGCGCCAGTTCAAATTTTCCCTTTTTTTTCTTTTCAGCCCCTGTAAAAGCGCCCTGTTCGTAGCCGTATAATTCACTCTCGAGGAGGCCGTCAGGGAGCGCAGCACAGTTGACTTTGACAAAGGGTTTGTTATTGCGTGGGGATTGCTGGTAGAGCACCCGTGAAACCACTTCTTTGCCAACTCCGGTTTCTCCGGTGATGACAACATTCAATCCGGTATCGGCAACATG
This sequence comes from uncultured Desulforapulum sp., assembly GCA_964637565.1. Taxonomy (GTDB): domain Bacteria; phylum Desulfobacterota; class Desulfobacteria; order Desulfobacterales; family Desulfolunaceae; genus DYJE01. The sequence goes on along the minus strand of CAZWTY010000052.1, from coordinate 14,772 downwards.
GTCGATGAGTTCTCTGATTTTAACGATTTCCGGGCTCACGCCTATCAAGGGGGTATGCATGTGTGATCTTTGTTATGGTTGTTTGTCTTCAGGTTGATAAGCCGGATTTTTTTTGACTAAATCCGAGATGTGTTGATCCAGTGTGGTCAGATCGATGGGTTTTTCGAGAACCACATCCGCCCTGGCTTCAGCGGCGAGTGATTCAGGATGCTCCCCAAAACCGGTGATGGCGATGATGGGAAGGTCCGGGCGCTTGGCTTTCAAGATCGATATCACACCGACGCCGCTGATGTTTGGCATGACGATATCCGTAATGACGAGATCGAAACCCTCCGGGTCGGAGTTGAACAGCTTGATACCATCGAGACCGTTGGACGCGGAGGCCAGTTCATAATTCTTGTTTTTAAGAAATTGAAACAGCATTTCAACAATAACGTCGCTGTCATCAATGATAAGCAGTTTTCCTTTTTTTTTCATGTTGTGCCTCAGATTCAAAGGATTAACAATCATGCCAACTTTTGTTTTAAATGATATGATTCATGAATACATTCATGTCAGTTGATGGTGGGAGGTTCCTGGACTGCTTCAAAATAATTCAAAATATTTGATCATTGAGACTTGAATAATCTAATATAGCATTGCGTTGGGTTTATCAAGTGTCTTTTTGAGCATGAACAACGATGAATCCTGGTGCATTTCTGAATAGTTAACGTTTTTAAGCTTGATTTCATAACTGAAGGTCTAATGAACGGATACATTTTGATGTGTCTGGACCCGTCCTGTCCGGGTTGTTTGATGGAATCTCTTGTTTTTTAGAAAGTACGCTGGAAAAAGAAACGCTTATGATATATAAATGTCCCTATACACGAGTCGTGTTTTCGATGAGGTTTTTTTCTGATTCAGATCTCATGGGGATAAAGAATGATAATAACTACTCCCACTTTTTTATTTGGTTGAAATTCCAACGAATTATTTTAAATCCAGGAAAAAATAAGAATGGCAGACACTCCGAAAAAAATAAAACCGGAACAGATTCTCGAAATCATTCTCAAGCGGCACTGGTTTATCATTATTCCCTTTTCAATCGCCATGATCATCGGGACAATCCTGGCAATAACACTCCCAAGGGTGTATGAAGCCAAAACGGTGATTCTTGTCCAACCCCAGAAGGTGCCATCGAACATCGTTCAGGACATTGTTTCTTCGGACATCAATGCCAGGATAAGTACCTTGTCGCAGCAGATTCTTAGCCGCAGCAACCTCGAAAAAATCATCGAGGACTTCAACCTTTTCTCAGGACCTGAATATGAAAAGATGTTTCCTGAAAAAAAGGTTGAAAACCTTGAAAAAAGAATATCCATCAAGGTAACCCAGGGGGGAAGCCGGAACGCGGCGGACTCTTTTTCCATCTCTTTCAGGGGCACCGATCCTGAAAAAGTCATGAGAGTCACAACCTCCTTAGCTTCTTCGTTTATCGACGAAAACTTAAAAATCAGGGAATCACAGGCCATCGGAACCAATCTTTTTCTGGAGGACGAGCTTGAAACCATGAGAAAGAGGCTCATGGAGACGGAGCAGAAGCTGAAAGACTATAGGGAAACCAATATGGGCGGACTTCCTGAGCAGTTGAACAGCAACCTCAGTATTTTAAGCAACCTGAATGAAAGGCTTACATCGATCCAGTCTGAAATTATCGATGCGAGAGGACGGCTTTCGGACCTCAAAGGCAATGGTTACGCACCATCACCCGTTGCCGTTGAAACAAGAAACACAGGGGAAGAAACCATTGAGCAGATGAAAGAGCAGCTCAGTGTTTTCAAAAATCGATACACTGACAATCATCCAGATGTTGTTCGTCTTAAAAAAAGAATCGCCGAGTATGAGGAACAGTTACTGAAGGAACCCAAGAAAAAAAAAACCACTGCAAGAGCTTTGCCCCGAACGGCATCAAATCAGTCATCAGTTATTCAGCAGCGCCAAATTTTAAGGAACGAGGTCACCAGACTTGAGCTTGAGCGAGATGATATTGCGAGGCAGATCTCTCTTTATAAAAAAAGGGTAGAAGACACCCCTAAACGTGAGCAGGAACTTCAGACGCTCCAACGCGATTACGACAATATCAATCAGACGTATAATTCTCTGCTCGGTCGCCAGCTTGAAGCACAGATTGCCGTCAATATGGAAAAAAAACAAAAAGGCGAACAATTCAGAGTCCTTGATCCGGCAAGACTCCCTCAGAGCCCTGTTTCTCCGGACATGAGAAGGTTGTTTCTATTTGTCATGGCTGCTGGACTTGGTATCGGCGGTGGGCTTATCTTCCTGTTTGAATTTTTTGATTCATCCTTCAAGGAGCCGGAAGAAGTCGAGACATTTTTGAATATTCCGGTTGTGGCCATGCTGCCCACCATTATGGGTGAAACTGAAATCAGCCGTAACAGAAAAAAAAGATGGGTCAGTTTTGCCGGTGTTTTTGTTTCTTTGGTTTTGTTCGTCGTTTTTATGAGTTCAATCATTATTGTGGGGTAAATTTTGGGTAAATTTTCTGATGCTTTTGAAAAATCAGTGAAAGAAAAAAAACCGGTGCCTGTTAATTCATGCAAGACTGTGGAAAATGGAACTAAATCGGTTGATTCTGAAGAAGGTAAGATCAAAAATGTGTTCAACAGAAATTTCCCCTTCAATTTAAAACCCTTGTTGAAGCCTAAACAAAAGAACGCTCCAGAACTTGTCACATTGAACCAGCCCACGAGTTACGAGGCGGAACAGTTCAGGACACTGAAAACCAGTCTCCTTTTTTCAACGGAACGAAAAGCCCCACGAACCATCATGATCACCAGCGCTGTCCCTGACGAGGGGAAGTCTTTCGTTGCAGCCAACCTCGCCGTGACTTTCGCCCAGAGTCTTGATGAACATGTGCTGCTGATGGACTGCGATCTCAGGTTGCCGACCGTTCACAGAGTTTTCGGGCTTCCAGATAACAGCCCAGGCTTGAGCGACATCCTTTCCGGGACCATCGGGGTGCCTGAGGCACTTCACAAAACAGATATCGAGAAACTCAGCATCATTCCCGGAGGACGAATACCCAGTAATCCCGCCGAGCTTCTTTCATCCCACAGGATGCATAATCTTCTGAAGGAAGTTGAATCACGATACGAGGATCGTTACATCATCATTGATTCACCACCGCCCCTTCTCACGGCTGAAGCCATTGCTATTTCACGGCTTGTCGATGGGGTTCTGATTGTCGTAAGGCATGAAAAGACACGAAGGCAAGATGTTAAGGAAATGGTTGAACTTATAGGTTCGAATAAAATTCTTGGAGTCATCCTGAATCGATATGATGTTAGGCTTGCAAAGTATTATGGTTATGGTAAATACAACTCTTACTACGGAAAAAGAGCCGAACTCTGAACCACAACAGAATTTAATGAAAAATAATGTGTGATCGAAGTCAAGGCGGAATTTGATGCTCAGAATATTCAGACAGCTTTATACCATACGAAATATTTTTTTCATTCTGGCAGAAGCTTTTTTTATTTATCTGTCCGTTATCGCTACGTCCTTTATCCTTATTCCTTCTTCTGAATTTTCTTTTGATATCTGGCTGAATTACAAAGCGTTGGTTATTTCGTCTGTCTGCATTGTCTGCCTTTATTATAATAATGTGTACGATATTGCTATCACCAAAGACTATTCTGAACTCAGTATTCGTCTTGTGCAGGCATTCGGGGCAGCCCTTATCTTTCTCGCTGGTATCTATATGGTTTTTAGTGATGTGATTATATGCCGAGGTTTTTTTCTTATCTATTTACCCATTGTTATGGTCATTATTTCCCTCTGGAGGTTTTTGTATATCACGATACTCAAAAAAGGCATCCTTAACGAGAAAATCATCCTTATAGGCTCAGGCGAAATATGCCAAGGGATCATTGACAAAATAAACGATCAGATCGATTGTGGCTTCACTCTTGTAGGTGTCGTTGAAGAATCCGGGTATGAACCTAAACTAAAAATCCACGAATCAACCATTATGAGGCTTGGGGGATATGATAATTTATATACCAAAGCTAAACAGGCTGGTGTGGACAAAATTGTTGTGGCAATACGCGAGAAACGCGGCGCTTTCCCTCTTAAAGAACTTTTGAAGTGCCGGGTCGAGGGCATGGAGATTATTCAGGGCAACTCGTTCTATGAAATGCTTGCAGGCAAGGTGATCGTTTCATCAACCAATCCCACATGGTTTATTTTTTCTGAAGGCTTCAACAAGAACCGATTGAAAATGGCTCTCAAAAGATTAGAGGACATCTTTTCTTCAATGATGCTTATCCTGACATTATCCCCCATTATTTTTTTGACAGCTTTGATCATCAAATTAGATTCTAAAGGCCCTCTGATCTACGCCCAGGAACGTCTCGGAAAGCGTAAGAAACCCTATAAAGTTTATAAATTCAGATCGATGCGAACCGATGCGGAAAAGAACACCGGCCCTGTCTGGGCGAGTAAAAATGATGACAGAGTGACCCGTGTCGGTCATTTTATCAGGAAGTGGCGAATTGACGAAATCCCTCAGCTATGGAACGTATTGAAAGGGGATATGAGCCTTGTGGGTCCCAGGCCGGAGAGAGAGTTTTTTATTAACCAGCTTGAAGAACAAATCCCATATTATTCAGAACGGTTTTCAGTTAAACCGGGCCTCACAGGTTGGGCTCAGGTCTGTTACGGATACGGAGATTCCATTGAGGATGCCATTGAAAAATTGAACTACGATCTATTTTACATAAAAAATATTTCTATTGTTATGGATATTGTTATAATATTTCGTACCGTAAAAACGGTTATTTTTGGTTTCGGTCGATAAACTTGAAAGAATAGACGAAATCAATGGCTATACAGTTCAGGGTAATCTGAAATAGGTTCCCAGTTGAAAAGCTTTTTGTCAGATAACTTTCTGAAATGACATTGATTCTTTGTAATCTAAGGGGCGGAGCTATATGAATAAAGTTGGAAGAATTATTAAACTTTTAGTTTTTTTTACATATGCCTTTGCATGTTATACCACTTCACCTGTCTGGGCATTAGAGTCTTCTCCGGCTGTAAAGAGTGTATTGGATTCAAAAAATAATTATAAAATCGGCATAGGGGATATCCTTGACATCGTCACATGGAAAGAACCTGATTTTTCAAGAGAAAACATCGTTGTGAGGCTTGATGGCAAGATATCGTTTCCACTCCTTGACGATATAACAGCGGCCGGTTTAACGCCTCTTCAGCTGAAGCAACAGATATCTGGGCTGCTTAAACAGTATGTCGATACACCCAGCGTCACGGTGTCTGTGCGAGCCCCAGTCAGTCAACGGTTCTATGTTCTTGGTGAAGTGGCACGAACGGGAGAATATCCTATTCAAAAAGAGTTGACCATTATACAGGCCTTCGCCATGGCTGGTGGATTTACAGAGTGGGCTACGAAGAAAGAAATAATTCTGATTCGTAAAAAACAAGATGGAGGAAATGATGTGATCAAAGTTGATTATAAAAAACTGGCCCAAGGGAAAGGCCTTGAAAATAATCTTGTTTTAAAAGCAGATGACACAATTATCGTACCATAAATGCTTTTTGAGCTGGTATTCGACAAATAAATCTATCGTGGATTTGAATGTCGTTATGATGCTTAAGGCGATTTCCTCCAAATTAGGTGTTTATTCGATGAAGATCCAAAAACTGCTTTTTTTAATATCCATTTTCTTTAGCCTTATCGTACCGGTTCAGGCTTTTGAATGGTCCACCTCTTCTCGTCTTTCAATTTCTGAAGAGTATAACGACAATATCTACAACGAAAACAATGGTGAAGATGATGACTTCATCACCGTTATAACCCCTGGAATACAGACGAGTCTGGATTGGCAGAGATATGGCCTTTCAGCTGCGTATGACCTCGGCTACAGTTTTTATAAAGAGCATTCCGAAAATGACGGATTCAGGCATCGCGGCGATGTGGCGGGGTGGTGGAATGCAGGCAGGAACACAAGGCTGATTGCAGGCGACACGTATATCCGTTCGGAGGATATCACCGAGTTGCCTGAAAACAGTAGTGGAACGGACAGGAGGGAAGGGTATTATACCAATACCGCCTATGTAGGACTCGATCACCGCTTTGCGGAAAACAGCAACCTGGCGTTGAATTACGCCTATGGGATTCTGGATAACGACGACCGGCTTATCGAAGATAATGAAAGCCACCAAACGACGCTTGATGCCACGTACTTTTTTGATCCGTTCTGGGGGATGAGTGTCAACGCGGGATACACCCGTGGACTGTACGATGTTTCCCAGGATTATGATGAATGGAAGACCACCTTGAGGGTTTTGCGAAATGTGTCGCGGAGCTTTCAGGTCAATGCCGCATACAGCCACACAGCTATGAACTGGGATCCAGGTGGTGACGATAACGATTATCAGGTCTACAACCCCTCGGCGGGAATCAGGTACACCTTTGACGAAAATGGTTCCATGGGGTTGAATCTGGGATACTTCGTTCAGGACATTGACTCCAGGGACAACGAGAAAGGACTGACCGTGGATGGCAATATCGGCCGTTCCTGGAGGTTCCGTGGCGGGTCTTTTACACTGAACGCCAACAGCGGATACGAAAACTCCCAGCTGAACACGGAAAACCTTGGATTCAACGTGTATTACGGAGTGCAGTCCCGCTTGGACTACAGGTTTACCCGGAATCTGGGGGCCGCTGTTTTCGCCGCTTACAGAAATGTCGATTATGTGAACCCCGGGCCCGGAGAGGACGAGAGAAAAGATGATTTTGTCGATGCAGGATGTTCACTGAACTGGCAGATCAGAAAATGGCTTGGCACAGGGCTGGATTACAGTTACAGGGATCTCGACTCGAACATCGACGACAACGATTACACGGTCAACCGGATCATGCTGAGAGTCGTTCTTTCTTCACAGTTCGGGAAAACTCGTGGTTCAGAAACAAACGAAGGGATATAAGGTTCTCGGGCTGTTTCTATCGTGATCCATGGAAACAGGCTGAATTGAATTTACTGGATTTTCATATTTTATAAGGTGTTTCATGCATATTACAGTTGTTGGAACAGGTTACGTTGGGCTGGTGACAGGCGCATGTTTTTCTGAAATGGGGAATCACGTGATCTGCGTCGATGTGGATCAGAAAAAACTGGATAACCTGAAAAATGGTATTCTTCCCATTTATGAACCCGGATTGGAACCTATTGTCCTCAAAAATTACGAACAGGGTCTTTTGAAGTTTTCAAACAGCCTTCCCGAGGCCATGAAAGAATCGGATATCTATTTTATTGCTGTGGGAACGCCTCCTGGTGAAGACGGTTCCGCCGATCTGTCCTATGTCCTTTCTGTTGCGCGTGAAATCGGACAGCACCTGACCCAATACGCCGTGGTCGTGGACAAATCCACGGTGCCTGTGGGAACGGCGGACAAAGTCAGGGCAGCCATTCAGGACGAATTGGACAAGCGCCAGGTGAACGTTGAATTCGATGTGGTGAGCAATCCCGAATTCCTCAAAGAAGGAGCCGCGGTCAACGATTTCATGAGCCCTGACCGGATCGTCGTAGGTGTCGCCTCTGAAAAAGCCAGAAAAGTCATGGAAAAACTCTACGCCCCATTTTCCAGAAACCGGGACAAACTGATCACCATGGGGGTGAAAGACGCGGAAATGACCAAATACGCGGCCAATTCCCTTCTGGCCACGAAAATCTCTTTCATGAATGAAATCGCCAATATCTGCGAGCGTCTGGGTGTGGATGTGGAGCATGTTCGCAAGGGCATCGGATCAGACCAGCGCATCGGGTACGCGTTCATCTATCCGGGTTGTGGTTACGGAGGTTCCTGCTTTCCCAAAGATGTGAAAGCACTTATAAAGACAAGCATAGGAATTGGCTTTGAACCCAAAGTACTCCAGGCTGTGGAAGACAGAAACAACCAGCAGAAGTATAGATTATTCGAAAAAATCGTTGATCGTTTCGGTTCGGATCTCACAGGAAGAACCTTCGGTATATGGGGTTTGGCTTTTAAACCTGGAACTGATGATATGCGCGAAGCATCTTCAGTCGTTCTGATTAAGCAGCTGGTTTCGTCAGGTGCTTTGGTCAAGGCCTATGATCCCGTGGCTATGAAGGAAGCTTCGCACCGGGAGTTAAAAGAAGAAGTGGCACAGGGCACAGTAATTCTATCGGAACACCAGTATGATGCTGTGAAGGATGTGGATGCCATGGTTCTTGTGACAGAGTGGAAGCCTTTTAGGCAGCCTGATTTTATCGTCATGAAAAAAATGATGAAAAATCCGGTGATTTTTGATGGCCGCAATCAGTATGATCCTGAATACATGGCTGAGCTTGGTTTTGTTTATGATGGAATTGGGCGTCGTTTTCATTCATAAAAGGGAAATTCAATAACACCATCTGAATTGAAAGCATGAATGAAAATCCAAAATACGTATTCTCTTCACGTTCTGTGATTCTAACCATAGATGTTGAGGACTGGTTTCAGGTTGAAAATTTTAAAGGAAGCATTTCGTATGACACATGGGAGAGCCGGGAGGTCCGAGTTGAAAAAAATACCCACCTCCTGCTTGATTTATTCGACTCCATGAAAACTGGAGCAGCCGAAGAATCAAGGAATCCCAAAGCAACGTTCTTTATTCTGGGCTGGATCGCCGAACGGTTTCCAAAGCTTGTACAAGAAATATCAAAACGCGGACATGAAGTCGCTTCACACGGTCACATGCATCATCTGTGCAGTAGCCTTTCATTAAAAGAACTGTCATCCGATCTTTTAAAAAGCAAAGACATTCTTGAGGATATAATCGGTTCAAAGGTTTCAGGATACCGTGCCCCAAGCTTTGATATCAGCAAAGATACACTTTTCGCTATCCAGTCTGCGGGATTTCTTTATGATTCCAGTTATAACTCCTACGGCGGTCATGGCCGTTATGGTCATGTTGATTTCAGTGACTATAACAAAGAAGGTATCGCCATACGGATTTCAGATACGTTTTACGAGTTACCTGTCAGCAATCTGTTGTTAAAAGGAAAAATCATTCCATGGGGAGGGGGAGGATATTTCAGATTGATCCCTTCACCTCTTTTCCATTGGGGAGTCTGTCATATATTAAAAAAAGCCAGCTCTTTTCTGTACTATACCCATCCATGGGAATTCGATCCCGAACAACCCCGGGTAGAGGGGGCTCCAAAATTTTTCAAATTCAGACATTACGTGAATCTTAAAAAAACAGAGAGCAAACTGAGAAAATTTATCGAAACTTTTAATGTATGTGATTTCATCACATGCAAATCCTATATACAAAAAATTAACGAACAATAAAAAACTTTTCGGATATCCTTCATGTGCGGTATCGCCGGAATTGTCAATTTCAAAAATCCTGAAATCAAAACCCCTTTGATAAATCGTATGATCAATCTGATCAGGCACAGGGGACCTGATTCCACGGGGGTATTTGAACAAGGTCCGGCAGGCCTTGGACATGCACGCTTGAGCATCATAGATCTTCACACCGGTGATCAGCCGGTATACAATGAGGATCATTCAGTATGTATTGTTTTTAACGGAGAGATTTTCAATTATCCGGATTTAAGACAGGAGCTAATCCAGTCAGGGCATCGATTTTACACTGAAACAGATACCGAGGTCCTCGTACATCTTTACGAAGATATGGGCACTGGAATGTTTCACAAGCTGAATGGCCAGTTTGCATTTGCCATATGGGATTCTAACACACAGACACTTTTGTTGGGACGTGATCGTGTTGGCATACGGCCCTTGTTTTACCACGAGACAGCGGGCCGCCTTGTTTTTGGCTCAGAAATCAAAGCCCTGTTCGCAGATGAATCCATTCCACGTACGATAGATATCCATACACTTTCCGATATTTTTTCATGCTGGTCTCCCATGGGGTCAGAAACCACTTTTGAAGGTGTTTTTCAGATTCCACCAGGACATTACCTATCGTTTTCAAAAGATGGTTTTTTTGTATCCCCGTTCTGGAAGCTTTTATTCAATGAACCCTGTGATTCATACAAAAGTTGTGGAGAATGGATCGAGGATATGGGAGCCTTGCTTGAAGATTCAACGCGAATTAGATTGCGGGCAGATGTCCCGGTCGGCGCTTATCTGAGTGGAGGTATTGACAGCACTTATGTAAGCAGCCTGGTCAAGAAAAAATTCAACAATCATTTGAATACGTTTTCCGTTGGATTTTCAGATCGCCGGTTTGATGAAACAGAGTTCCAAAAAATTGCAGCCGAAAGTATCGGAACAAAACATCACAGCATCCATTGTACTGATCAGGATATTGGGGAGTTATTTCCTGAAATAATCTGGCACACAGAAACCCCAATACTTCGTACGGCGCCCGTGCCTTTATTTATGCTTTCAAAACTCGTTAGGGAGAATCATTTTAAAGTTGTTTTGACAGGAGAGGGGGCAGATGAGGTATTCGCGGGTTACAATATTTTTAAAGAGGATAGGGTCAGGAGGTTCTGGGCAAAGAATCCGGATTCAAAGATAAGACCCCGACTGGTTGAACGTTTGTACCCTTATATTTTTTTACAGGGAAGCAACAAAGCAAAAAATTTTTGGGAAGGGTTCTTTAAGAAAAATCTTCTGCCCATAGATTTACCCTATTACTCTCATATAGTTCGCTGGAAGAATACATCACAGGTCAAAGCTTTTTTCTCAGATGACGTAAGCAGTATTGCCGGCAGTTTTTCGGATTTCACAGAAAAATTTATAAGCATGCTTCCAGAAGGATTTATGCGCTGGGAACCGCTGTCAAGAGCCCAGTATATTGAAAGTACATTGTTTTTATCCAACTATCTTCTTTCATCTCAGGGGGATAGAATGGCTATGGGGAATTCCATTGAAGGACGTTATCCTTTTCTCGATTACAGGGTAATCGAAATGGCAACAAAAATTCCCACGGAGTTTCGGCTGAATGGCCTCACAGAAAAGTATCTTTTAAAAAAAATTGCCTGTGAATTCATTCCAATGGCTTTGATTGACAGGACCAAGCAACCTTATCGGGCTCCGATTGCATCATGTTTTTTTGGAAATGATATATCAGGAAAAACTCAGCATGCCTATGTTGATGATCTTTTAAGTGAATCATCAATTAAACGAAGCGGATACTTTAACAGCAAAAAAGTATCGCTGCTTCTTGAAAAATGTAAAAAAAACAATTCGTCACTGATAAGTGAAAAAGAGAACATGGCCATTGCCGGGATTTTATCCACCCAACTTGTGGACCACATGTTCGTCAGGAATTTTCCATTTTGATAAAATTCAAGGAAATCAGAGGGAATGGTCGCTACTACTGTCAGGCACTCCTCTTTTTCAAATAACTCTATGAACAAAAGACTCAAATGTTCAGGAAAGCCTGTTTGTGGATACGCTGAAAGATTCGGTTTTAGACAATAAAAACAACAGGAACTTGGAATAGACACAGCCTGTTGTGGGAATTCAGTTTTGCCGGATATGCCAAAACAGAGAAGAACTGGAATATGAACTTGAAAAATAACCATCAGGAAACAACACTGTGTACCCGTTGCATTCTGCCGGAAACATTTCCGGGAATTTCATTCGATGAGCAAGGTGTTTGTAAATATTGCAGGCAGGAAGAAAAAAAAGTAATTCATCTTGATGAAAAAAAAGAAGAATACCGGAATAAACTGCACGTTCTTATAAATAGCACACGAAATAAAGCACCTGTTTATGATGTGATTCTCGCATACAGTGGAGGTAAAGATTCAAGCTATACACTGAAGCTTCTTCGTGAAAAATATGATTTGAGAATTCTTGCAATAACCCTGGATAACCATTTTGTTTCACCCGCTGCATTCGAAAATATTAAAAGTGTAACGGACCATCTTGGTGTGGACACTTATTCTGTAAGGCCCCCATGGCCAGTCATTAACGAAATGTTCACTTTAACCGCAAAGGAAGATGTGTTCTCAAAAACCACGCTTCTTCGTGCAAGCAGCGTATGTACAGCTTGCATTGGTATTGTAAAAAACCTTATTTTGAAAACAGCACTTGAAATGTCTGTTCCCCTTGTGGCTTTTGGATGGTCTCCGGGTCAAGCCCCCATTCAATCAGCCATAATGAAAACAAATCCGGTCATGGCACAACAAGCTCAGGAAGCTTTGCTGAATTCTTTTCCAGAGTCCATAAGAATAAAAATAATTCCTTATTATGTGCCTAAAACCTATTTTGAAATCTATCGCGACAGATTCCCACAAAACATACATCCTCTTGCTTTTTTTGATTACAGTGAGCAAAACATCATCAAAGAATTAAAGAAGATAGGATGGAGTGAACCCAAAGATACAGATACCAACTCTTCCAATTGTCTGATGAATGCATTTGCAAATCATTGCCATATTGAGCGACATGGTTTTCACCCCTATGTATGGGAGATTGCAAACATGGTCAGGCATGGTGTTATGATGAGGGAAGATGGGATACATAAAATTTATTCAGACCAGAATATTCAATTGATTAATTATGCAAAAGAAAGGTTGGGCATATGAGCGACATCAAAGAAAAGGTCAGAAGTTTTATCGTTGAAAATTTTTTATTTGGGGACGCAGGTGAGCTTAAAGAAGATACATCGTTTCTTAATGATGGGATAATCGATTCTACCGGAATTCTTGAATTGGTAGATTACATAGAAGAAAATTTTGGAATAAAAGTGGAAGACGATGAACTTGTTCCGGAGAATCTGGATTCAATCAAAAACTTGGAAGTCTATATCACACGAAAAACTCAAAGGGCCGCATAACATAATATCGCGACCATGTGCCGTTTCTATCGTAGGGGGCAAGGCGCGCCGTGTCCTGCTATGGGTAATCACTGCATTGCACTGACCTTATCTGGCCATATACGAAATATATTTCAATGAATCCAGCGCGATTTAGCTTATAAGTGTTGAATTCTCTTGTAAAACCAGAAACATCATGAATTATGGAATAGAAAAATTGTAAATCAATAAAAAAATACTTTTGTGACAACAATAAAAATGACCTATAAAGCCAGGCTAATTCATCATTTCCTTGAAGACAGCGCTGAAATATTTCCTGATAAAGTCGTTGTTATTCATGAAAAAACGCGAATGACCTATTCGCAAATAAACCTTGCAGCCAAGCATCTGGCCGATTATCTGATCCGGATTGGAGTAAAAAAAGGCTGTTTGATTCCTATGATATTCGAAAACAGCCCTGAATACATAATTGCCTATTACGGAATCATGAAAGCAGGGGCTGTTGCGGTCCCTCTGGGTACGGACCTGAAGCCGGATTCAGTTTCATTTTATATAAAAGAGCTGGATTCGCATATTCTCATAGCTTCAAGCCGATTTGAAAGACTTCTCAAAGCATCTGATCTTTTGTCATTAGGAATAAGCAATCTGGTGCTTGGCAATCCCTCCAGCGAATGGAATGGCAAGACCATCAATATTGCTGATTTTACCAGCATCATCACTTCAGATAAACCCTGTGACTCTCCAAATGTATCTATCGGTTCAAACGATCTGGCCAATATTATTTACACATCTGGCTCCACTGGCACGCCTAAAGGAGTAATGCTATCTCACACAAACATTATTGAGAACACACATTCAATCTGTGCTTACCTCAAACTGACAGACAAAGATATTCAGATGGTTGTTCTGCCCTTCTTTTACGTAATGGGCCAGTCACTGATGAACACACACATAGCAGTTGGAGGTTCTCTCGTCATCAATAACACTTTTGCATATCCTGCAACAGTGATTCAACAGATGATAGACGAAAAAGTGACGGGTTTTTCAGGTGTTCCATCGACTTATGCTTATCTTCTTCACAAATCTCCATTAAAAGCAAGACGTGAAGAACTGACGCATCTTCGTTACTGTTCCCAGGCTGGCGGTCATATGGCCAGTCATGTTAAACTTAGTTTAAAACAGGCACTGCCATCCCACACAAACATTTACATCATGTACGGAGCCACTGAAGCATCAGCCCGACTTGCCTATCTTGAACCAGATCAACTGACCCGTAAGGCTGATTCAATCGGAAAAGCTATACCCAATGTTGAACTCTATGTGGCTGACAGCAACGGACAGCCTGTACCTGACGGTGAAGTGGGTGAATTAATAGGCAGAGGTCCAAACATCATGCTCGGATATTTCAAAGATCCCGATCTAACAGCAAAAAAACTCGGTCCAGAAGGTTACCACACCGGTGATCTGTGCTACCGGGACAGTGAAGGCTATTTTTTTCTTGCCGGAAGACAGGATGATCTCATCAAGGTAGGAGGCCATCGTATAAATCCGCAGGAAATCGAAGACACCTTGATGGAAAGCGATCTTGTAATCGAAGTTGCGGTAATCGGTATGCCTGATGAATTGCTTGGAAACAAGCTTGTGGCTGTAATTGTTCCAAAAGATGATTCTTATGATGATGCAAGCCTTATGTCTTTTTGTCAGAAAGTAATGCCCCGATTTAAACATCCGTCAAGAATTGTAATCACTCGCACCCTGCCTAAAAAAGCCAGTGGCAAAACAGATAAATTCAAATGTCTTGATCTGGTATAATAATTTGAATATCAGAACAGCTGTTATTCAATTGTAATTTGATAAATTCTTAAAAAAGAAACGAAAACTATCATGAATCATACATTCCGCACCCATCAAAACCGAAAATCGATAAATTTCAATGACGGATT
>CAZWTY010000051.1:0-29628 GCA_964637565.1 uncultured Desulforapulum sp. | reverse complement strand
TCAAAGCCCATTCGTCGAATAACCCTAAACCGCTAAACACCTAAACCGCTCCCTTGCCAATCATTTAAGCTTTTTTATTGCCGGTTTAATAAAATACCCTTATAAACGTGTTTCTAATTGCCGTTTTTCCATGACAATGGCTGTCACTTTCAATCGCCGCCAAGAGCCTTGCGCACCGCCACGGCCAGGGCCTTTTTCGTGAACGGTTTCTGGATAAAATTCATTCCTTCTTCAAGGACCCCGTGCTGGGCGATGGTGTTGGACGTGTAGCCGGACATGAACAGGGTTCGTGTGCCCGGACAGGCCTGCTGGATCTGGTCCGCCAGGGTGCGGCCATTCATTTCCGGCATGACCACGTCGGTCATCAGGAGATCGAAATTCTGGGGCCGGGATACTGCCAGATGCAAGGCCTCTCCCGGCGTTTCGGCGATGGTCACCCGGTAACCCAGTTTTTCAAGAATCAACTGGGCCACCCTGCGGATCGAAGGTTCATCCTCCACCAGCAGCACCGTTTCGCCACGTCCCCCCGGGATGTCGTCGTCCGGATTCACCTGCGTTACCGAAACCACGTCTCCCTTATGACGGGGAAGGTAGATGCGGAAGCTCGTCCCGTCTCCGACCTCGCTGTAGACTTGGATAAAGCCGTTGTTCTGTTTGACGACGCCGTAAACCATGGCCAATCCCAGCCCCGTTCCCTCGCCCATGTTCTTTGTGGTGAAAAAAGGCTCGAAAACATGGATCAGCGTCTCCCGGTCCATGCCCCGTCCGTCGTCGCTGACAGTCAACAGAACGTAGTCCCCCTCCAGATAACCGGCATGGGCCTCGCAGAATTCCCGGTCAAAGGTCGCGTTTCGGGTTTCGATGGTGAGATTTCCCACACCGTCGATGGCGTCCCGTGCGTTGACGCACAGGTTGGCCAGGATCTGGTCGAGCTGGGTGGGGTCCATGCGAACAGGCCAGATTCCCGCGGAAGGAAGCCACACCAGGTCGATATCCTCCCCGATAAGACGGCGAAGCATCCTGAGCATGCCTTCCACCGTGTCGTTGATGTCAAGGGTCACAGGAGCCACGGATTGTTTCCTGGCAAAGGCCAGCAACTGCCGGGTGATGTCCGCTGAACGCCTGGCGGCGTTGAGGATTTCCTGAAGATCCTCGTAAATCGGATCTTCCGGCGTCACCCGCTCCATGGCCAGTTCCGTGTACCCCAGAATCACGCTCAGCATATTGTTGTAGTCATGGGCCACCCCTCCGGCCAACCGGCCCACGCTTTCCATTTTCTGGGCCTGCTGGAGCATTTCGGAAGATTTCAAATGATCGGAGATGTCCCTTTTCACTGCGGAATAATGAACGATCCTGCCGCTGGCGTCTCTTACCGGAGATATCACCGCATCTTCCGTGTAATGGGTTCCGTCCTTGCGGCGGTTGACAAGCCTTCCCCGCCATATGCGCCCCTGCTTCAAGGTTTCCCACATCTGGCGATAGAAATCCGGCCCCTGGACGCCGCTTTTCAGTATCCGGGGATTTTTTCCAATCACTTCCTCCCGGCAGTATCCGGTGACCTCCTCAAAAGCCGGGTTGACGTAGAGAATCGATCCGAAGATATCGGTCACGATGAACATCTCCCCCGCCTGCTCGACAGCGGACATCAGCCGGGCCCGTTCCTCTTCCAGGTGTTCCTTTTCCCTCTGGACCTTCACCTTGTCCAGAACTTCCCGGACGGCAAAAGGAAGCCGTTTGATTTTTTCCTTGATCACATAGTCATCCGCCCCCGCTTTCATGCAGGCCACGGCGGTTTCTTCGTTCATGGACCCTGTGAGAACGATAAAAGGGATTCGGTCGCCCTGGTTGCGGGTGATGGTCAGGGCCTGCATGCCGTCAAAGGTGGGCATGGAATAATCGGAGATAATCAGGTCGGGCCTGAATTCATCGAGGGCGTTCCTGAACCCGGGCTCCGTATCCACCACCCGGTCCGTAAACGAAATCGCTTCTTTTTTCAGCACACGCCTGGCCATTTCCACATCGGTGGAAAGGTCTTCGACAAACAGTATCCGGATGTCTTCCATAACAAGCCTTTTTTAGTCAATATGATTCGTTTTGACGCGCCTGAAACACCCTTCACACGCGGGGAAGGGAAAAGAAAATCCTCGCGCCCTCACCGATGCCGCCTTCAGCCCACACCCTGCCTCCGTGACGCTGGACGATCCGATGGACAATGGCCAGTCCCACGCCTGACCCTTCGAACTCCTCATCCTTGTGGAGACGCTGAAAGACGCCGAACATCCTGTCTTTGTAACGTTCATCGAATCCGGCTCCGCGATCCTCCACACAGAAAACAACCTCGGTTTCCGTCAGGTCACAGCGGATAGAGATGTTCCGGATGGAAGACCTTGA
Organism: uncultured Desulforapulum sp.; assembly: GCA_964637565.1. Classification (GTDB taxonomy): domain Bacteria; phylum Desulfobacterota; class Desulfobacteria; order Desulfobacterales; family Desulfolunaceae; genus DYJE01. The sequence goes on along the minus strand of CAZWTY010000051.1, from coordinate 27,237 downwards.
GCTGTATTTCAGCGCGTTACCGATCAAGTTTTTCCACACCTGTTTCATCAAAGAGATATCACAGGAAACAGTTTGCAAAGGCGCGACAGAAAAGTCGAAAGATTTTTTTTCTTCATCGGTCGCCGTTTCATGAAACATGGAAACGGCCATGTCGGTCATATCCGTGGGCACCGGATTCATCTCGACCCTGGAAATCCGGGACAGACTCAGAAGATCGGAAATCAGGCGGTCCATTCCCGCCGTGTTGGCCCGGATGGTGTGGATGAAACGCCTGCCTTCGTCATCGAGCCTGTCTCCGTAATCTTCCAGAAGAAACCGCGAAAAACCGTCAATGGCCCGAAGTGGCGCCCTGAGGTCGTGGGACACCGAATAGGCGAAGGCTTCCAGTTCCTGGTTTGACAGTTCGAGGCTTCTCCGTTCCTTCTTGAGCTCGGACGTGATTCGATTCAGGTCTTCGACCATATACAGCATGGCCTTCTGGCTCTTATCGAGTTTCTGGATCTTTTCCTGGAGCTCCCGGGTCCGTTTGGCCACCTCGATTTCCAGGTCGTTTTTCAGACGGATCAGCTCGTTTTCCGCTTTTTTCCGCTCGTGGATATCGAGGAACGTGACCACCGCGCCGGTAACCTGGCCGTCCTGAACAATGGGATAGGAAAAATACTCCACGGGAAAACTGGTGCCGTCTGACCGCCAGAACACCTCGCTGTCCGAGTGATACCCGAGTCCTTCCCTGTAGGCTCTGAAGATAAGGCACTCATCCCGAGAGATTTTGTCGCCGCCTGGCCCTGTGTGGTGAATCAAATCGTGCATGTTTTTCCCGATGATCCCGGGTTCCTCGTATCCAAGGATCTTCAGGGCCGACTGGTTGACAAAGGTGCAGTTCCCTTCGGTGTCGATACCGTAAATCCCCTCGGCGGTTGAATTGAGCAGAAGGCGTATCTGCCGCTCGTTTTCCCGGATCAGGACCTCTTGTTCCGCCAGCATGGCAAGGGTTTTCCTGTGCCCGGAAACTTCGTCATGAAGGCTTTTCGTCCTGCGCCTGACTTCCCGCTGGAGAATAACGATCGAAACCACGCTTCCCAGAATGAGCAAGGGGAAAACCGTATAGAACACAACCATCAGGACGTCTTTCAATGACAGCCGTTCCTTGATATCCGGACCCAGCCACTTCAGTTTGATCCGTTCATAGGTTCCGTTGGCGATCACGATGGACAGCCCCTCGTTGAGCCGGGAGAGCAATCGGTCATCGCCTTCTTTCACAGCGAAACAGAAATCCTGACGGAATTCGGGCAACTGGATGGAAAGAGGCGTGATCGAGGGGATAGCCATTTTTTTCAGGAGTTCGATACCCATGACGCGCTGGGTGATCACCGCGTCGAATTTTCCGTCGGCAAGCTCCCTGAACGCCTCCTCGTAGGTACGGGTCGTCACGATATGCTCCGAAATACGATGACGGCGGACAAACTCTTCCGCGTTGTCCCCTTTCATCACCACGATGGTTTTATCCTTGAGATCCTCCACAGATTTGACGATTCCCGTACCTTCCCGGGCAAAAACAGCACCATGGAGGGAAAGATAGGGCATGGTGAAATCATACAGCTTTTCGCGTTCAGGGGTCCTTCCCACCAGAGGCAGGGCGTCGATTTTCCCCTGGGCCAGATCGGCCTTGATGTTTTCCCAGAGTCCGACTTGAATGGTGACATGGAGCCCCACGGCATCGGCGGCGGCTTTGAACAGATCCACGGAAAACCCTTCGGGCTGTCCCTGTTTGTCCACCATGCAATAGGGCGGGTAGTCGGGTTCCGACGCGATGGTGATGCTGTCTGCCCAGTGTTTGTCCCCCGGTTCCGTCTCCGCGGACCCTGAAACAGCCGTCATGAGCAAGAAAAACAAGGCGCATATCCTGCTCCGGTTCATGGCTGTCCGCCTTTCATCCGGTCGATTTCATCCCTGAGCTCCTTGATACGAAACTCCCTTTCCACGGTGGCGTCGTGAAACCGTTCCAGCTCATCGACCCTGGCCTGAAGCTCACGTGTTTTTTCGGAGACTTCTTTTTCAAGACGGTCTTTCAGGGTCCGGAGTTCCATTTCCATCAGGGTTCTCGCGGTCACGTCGATGAAAATCACGAAGTTCAGATCCCCGGCAAGGGTCATGCGGAACTCGATATGGCGGGTCTCGCCGTTCCTGCACCTGACAGGGTACACCACAGGCTCGATCTCACCTCCACGGACCCTGACCCGTTCCACCGCCTGAGCCCAGGCTTTCGCAACCTTGGTTCTCAGGGCTTCATCCGGGTAGGCCAGGGGCCACCAGACGTCCACCGTCGGGATATCGTCCATGGTGTATCCAAAAATTTCCGTGAACCTTCGACTGGTATAAATGACCTTTTTGAACCCTTCCAGAATCAGGATGCCCACCGACGCGGAATCGGCCAGAAGGCGGAAGCGGGCCTCGCTGTTCCTGAGCCGTTCTTCCGCCTCGACCCGTTCCGAAACGTTTTCCGTGTAAAGAACAATCCCGCCGATGGTTTTGTCTTCCTCGAACCAGGGCCTGCATTCCCAGCGGATCCATTCCACGGTTCCGTCAGTCCTGACAAAGGCGTCCCGGTCACCCCGGCTCACCTGGCCCTGGAGCGTCTTTCGGTGGACCTCTTTCAATGTCTCGGTTATTTCGGGAAACACGTCGTAATGATACCGGCCCACGATATGTCGGTCTTTCAGTTTGTAATCGTCGATGTAACGCTGGCTCACATACACGTAGCGAAGGTTCCGGTCCAGAACGGCCACGGCGCTGTTGGAATGCTCGATGACATAGCGCATCAGGTCCCGGGAATGGGCCAACTGCTCCTCGTATCGCCTGCTGTCCTTGACAGCCTGAAGCGTTTCCTGTGCATCGCCTGTTCGCCCTTCCCCGCTAAGGTCCGGCCCGATCCCCGTCTCCGGAAGCTTCGCCAACCTTCTGTTTTCAAGGAGAACCGCCAAAAGATCGAAAACAGCTTGAAAAACGTCCCGGGTTTCCTCGTTCCAGTCCCTGGAGGCCCTCCGGCAACGACGTACCCGTAGGTTGCGCTGGGCGTGGCAATGGGCATGACCAGGCTGCCGGAACCGGCCCGGGGTTCCCGGTCCATGAATTCGAAAGAGAACCTGTTGTCGATACCATGCAGGCGTTCAAAAAAAAGCCTCGTCATCTGGTCCGGATCGTCTGTCTTAGCAACGTCTGCCAGGGCCAGGAGAACATCATGGAAAAACGTCATCTCAACCTCTTTGCCAGGAACTGTGAAGCCTGTTCAAGGGTCGCTTCCGGAGCATCCCACGGCTGCCACATGAAATTAAAATGAAAAGGTCGTCAAGCCTGCCGTGGACAAAGGGGGGATAAAACCCCCTGGACCTGGTCGTGCAGGATCATTCGAAAGATAGAAAAGACATGATGATTGTCTGGGACACACTGTTAGAATGAATTCAAAATAACGTTTTACCTTTAAAAAATCAAACTGAAAGGCGACCGATTTTTCCGATACGACTCAAACGAAGTGCTGCCGGCCTGTTTTATATCACTCGACCGAAATGCACGCTGTTCAAAGTTTGACCACACCCCGATCAGAATTTTATATCCATATTTTCAGAATGTTAAAAATTAAAGGGGCGGTTTCGTTCCGGATCGCTGGCCTTGTTTTAAACAGGACGGCTTCTGCCCATGATACCATCCTGGAAGATACTCATCTATTTTATACAGTTTTTTCAATTACATATATCTATATCCGATATTTCCGCCGTGATGGCACAAGACTTGATTAAGGGACCGTCATCAGATCATTCAAAACGTTTGTTTGAATGAATGCCAAAACAGTCTCAAACCAAGGGAGGCTCGCATCATGAAAAAACATTCTCTTTACGAAATCGGCGCATTCTTCACCACGACCCTGGACATGGCCCACATGGGACTTGTCATGAACCGGGACCGGCTGGAAATCATCGAACGGATGGAAGAAGCCATGTCCATGTGTCACAGGAAACAGCCCATCTACGAACGGGCCAGCAGTTTCAGTGTAGCCATGTACGTGCTGGGTTTGTCCGAAAACGCCTTTGATTTCCCCGACCTCATGTCATATCCCGACCTGGACGGGCATGACGCAGCGCGTATTCTTGAAGATCAATTCACTGAAATTTTCATGGATGAGATCCCCTTGAACTACCACATCGGCGAATCCCGCGGAACATACCTCCTGGTCGTCGGAGACCTTCAGTTTCCGCGTCATATCGCCGTGATCACCAATATGAAAAGTGAAAGACCCTTCTTCTCCAAACTGCCGTTTCTTGGAGCGGGTTTTGACAGCCTGGAAGAACTGGAGCGTGAATTCACGGGCGTTGACGGCCTGACCCACCAGGACTTCCATTATTTCAGAAAAAACAACGGATCCTGACACACCAAGAATTTTTTCTTTTATTTCATAAACCTTCAACCCCTAAAACACCCAAGGAGACCCACGAATGTCCGTCACCAAGAGCGTTATTGAAAAAGTCAAACACATGGACCCCGAACAGAAAGAGTTCCATCAGGCCGTCGAGGAAGTCATGGAGACCCTCGAACCCACAGCCGTGCGTCACCCTGAATTCGTGAAAGCCAACATCTACGAACGCATCGTCGAACCTGAAAGAACCATCATGTTTCGTGTTCCCTGGGCGGACGACAAGAACAACGTCCATGTGAACCGTGGCTTCAGAGTGCAGTACAACAACGCCATCGGACCGTTCAAAGGCGGTATTCGTTTCCACCCTTCCGTGAACCTGAGCATCATCAAGTTCCTGGGTTTCGAGCAGATTTTCAAGAACAGCCTGACCACCCTGGCCATGGGCGGCGGCAAAGGCGGTTCGGACTTCGATCCCAAAGGCAAGTCCGACGCGGAAATCATGCGTTTCTGCCAGTCGTTCATGCGGGAACTGTTCCGTCACATCGGTCCTGAAACAGACGTTCCCGCCGGCGACATCGGCGTGGGCGGCCGTGAAATCGGCTACATGTACGGCTACTACAAGAAAATCAGAAACGACCACACTGGCGTTCTCACCGGCAAGGGCATCGAGTACGGCGGAAGCCTTATCCGTCCCGAAGCCACCGGTTACGGCGCGGTGTACTTCGCGGCCGAAATGATGGGAACACGCGGCCTTGACTTCAAAGGCAAACGTGTGGCCGTGAGCGGTGCGGGCAACGTGGCCCAGTTCGCCATCGAAAAAGTCAACCAGCTCGGCGGCACGGTCATCTCGATCTGCGACTCCGGCGCCACCATCATCGACGAGGCCGGTATCGACGAAGGCAAGCTCCGCTACATCATGGAGCTGAAAAACGTCCAGCGTGGCCGTGTGAACGAATACGCCGACACTTACAAAACAGCCACCTGTTTCACGGGCAAGAACGTGTGGGATGTGATCAAGGAACAGGGTGTCAAAGTGGACGTGGCCCTGCCCTGCGCCACCCAGAACGAAATCAGTGAAAGCCATGCCCAGGGTCTTGCCGACAACGGCTGCTACTGCGTGGCCGAAGGCGCCAACATGCCTTCGTCTCCCGAAGCGATCCGCATTTTCCAGGCCAACAACTTCCTCTACGGTCCGGGCAAAGCCGCCAACGCCGGCGGTGTGGCCACATCCGGTCTTGAAATGAGCCAGAACAGCTCCAAGCTCTCCTGGTCACGTGAAGAAGTGGACGGTAAACTTCTCAACATCATGAAAGGCATCCACAAATCCTGCCTGGACGCCGCCGATGCCTACGGTAAAAAAGGCGATTACGTCACCGGTGCCAACATCGCCGGTTTCGTGAAAGTGGCCAAAGCCATGCTGGCCTTCGGCGTGGTCTGATTTTTTCAGTTCAACTGAAAACCTTTCGGGCCGACCCTCTCAAACGGGTCGGCCCGTTTTTTTTGTGCTGTCGGGCGGAATGCCCATCAGCCTTTATTCCAGAACTCAAGACCCAGGGCGATGGCCTGGTTGATTTACATCCCGGCGCCCGTCCTGTCATTCCGGGCGGTCCCCGACATCATGGATTGTCTGAACCCGCTTCGGAACCGGCATAAACCACGGGCTCGAAATCCGAAGCCGACCCGGAATCCACGCCGGCATGATCAAACCTTCCCGAAAATTCATACAACCAAAAGTTCGCGGGCATGGATTCCGGGTCGGCTTGAATGGCGGAGGTCATACCTGTTTTAAAATCACCTTTAAACCTGATCCCCCGAAAAGCCAGGGCCGCCCGGAATGACAAGGACGGGGACCTTGTCAAACATCATTCATGGATCGTTGCGGGCTGTGCCAATGGAAGGCCGGTTCTGTCCACCCAATCCCGGGCTTGACACGATGAGGTTGAATATTTAAATTGTTGACAGATTTCATATGATTTTCTTTGTCACCAGTTCCTTGCTCTTGTTCACCCCTGTTTTGTTTACCCATGACGTTCCGGCCCTTTGATATCAGGGGACTCTGGATTTCCCCACCGGTTCGGGACGTGGCTCTCTTCGCTTATCGACATTCGGATGGACGGCATGGTCAACGGCATCATCAAATATTTTCTCGAAAACAAACTGGTCACGGTCCTCACCCTGGCGGGCCTTGTGGCCTGGGGTATGGTCACCGCACCCTTTGGATGGAAAACCGCCCTGCCCACAAGCCCTGTTCCCGTGGACGCCATTCCCGATATCGGTGAAAACCAGCAGATCGTCTTCACCGACTGGGCCGGTCGTTCGCCCCAGGACATCGAAGACCAGATCACCTATCCCCTCACCGCCTACCTCCTGGGCATCCCTGGCGTGAAAACCATCCGAAGCAGTTCGGTTTTCGGATTTTCCAGCATCTATGTGATCTTCGAGGAGAAAATCGAGTTCTACTGGTCGCGGTCCCGGATTCTTGAAAAACTGGCCGCCGTGCCCCCCGGCCTTCTCCCCGAAGGCGTCAAACCCACCCTGGGCCCGGACGCCACAGCCCTGGGGCAGGTTTTCTGGTACACCATCGAAGGACGGGACCGTAACGGCAGGCCAGTCGGAGGTTGGGACCTCCATGAGATCAGGGCGGTTCAGGACTTCTATGTGAAATACGCCCTCAACGCGGTACAAGGTGTTTCGGAGGTGGCGTCCATCGGGGGGTTTGTCCGCGAATACCAGATCGACGTGAACCCCGAGGCCCTGAAAGCTTACAACATCGGCCTGGATCAGGTGATGATGGCTGTTCAGAAATCCAACAGGGACACGGGGGCCAAAACCATTGAAATCAACCAGGCCGAATACCTGGTCCGGGGCCTTGGCTACGTCCGATCCGTGGTAGACATTGAAAAAGCCGTTGTTTCCGTACAAGACAATGTCCCGGTTCGCATTGGCGACATCGCGGTGGTGACATTGGGACCGGCAGCCCGGATGGGCATCCTCGACAAGGACGGCGCCGAGGTGGTGGGCGGAGTGGTGGTGGCGAGACACGGGGCAAACCCCCTTGAGGTCATCGAGGCGGTCAAAGAGAAAATAAGGGCCGTATCAGACGGTCTCCCGAAAAAAACCCTGGAAAACGGCGTGGAAAGCCAGCTGACCATCGTGCCGTTCTACGACCGCTCCGTCCTGATCCGTGAAACCCTGGGCACCCTTGAAGAGGCCATTTCTCTCCAGATCCTGATCACCATCCTGGTGATCATTGTGATGATCTTCAAGCTCAGGGCTTCCCTGATGATCTCGGCCCTGCTGCCCGTTTCGGTGCTCATGGTGTTCATCGCCATGCGGTACGCGGGGGTCGACGCCAACATCGTGGCCCTTTCGGGAATCGCCATCGCCATCGGGACCATGGTGGACCTCGGGATCATCCTTTCCGAAAACGTCATGAAGCACATGGACGAGGCCCCGGCTGACCGGCCGCTTGTCACCACAGTCTACCAGGCTTCGGCGGAGGTGTCGTCGGCCATCATCACCGCGGTTTCCACCACCATCGTGAGCTTCATTCCCGTGTTCACCCTGGAAGCCGCCGAGGGCAAACTGTTCGGCCCCCTGGCCTGGACCAAGACCTTCGCCCTGGTGGCGGCCCTTGTCACCACCCTTTTGATCCTGCCTTCCATCGCCCACGTGTTCTTCGGTTTCAAAGCCCGGTCGAAACGGGTGAAGACAGCCGTCAACGCAGGTCTCCTAACCGCCGGTGTGACGGGCCTGGTTTTCGGTCATATCCTGGGAGGAACGGTCCTTGTTCTTTTCGCCGGGTCGGGTTTTTTGAACCAGTTCCGCCCTCTGCCGGAAAAGCCGGACAGAAAACCCCTGCACCACGTCCAGGCCCACCTGGACACCCTCATCACCGTCTGCGCCGTGGTTTTCCTCCTGGCCTCCCTCTGGCTTCCCCTGGGTCCCTCGCGGAGTCTTGTTTCAAACGCCTTCTTCGTGGCCTTGCCCGTGGCCCTTGTCCTGGGCTTCTTCGCCTGCCTGACCCGTTTTTACGCGCCCATCCTCCGCTGGTGCCTTGACAACAAAAAAAAATTTCTGGCCATTCCCGTGTGTATGGTCCTTTTCGGGCTCACGGTTTTCCTGGGTTTTCAAAGCGTGTTCGGATTCATCGCCAAAGGGTTTGACACTGTTGGGTGGAACATAAGGACCACCCGCATCTGGTCGGAGCTCGCCCACACGTTTCCGGGAACGGGCAAGGAGTTCATGCCAACTCTGTCCGAGGGCACATTCCTGCTCATGCCCACGGCCATGCCCCACTCCGGAACGGAGTACAACCGGCAGGTGCTGGGCCAGCTGGACATGCTCGTTACCCGCATTCCCGAAGTGGAACTTACGGTGGGCAAAGCCGGCCGGGCCGAATCGGCCCTGGACCCGGCCCCCGTGTTCATGTACGAAAACGTGATCAACACCAAACCCGAGTACATCCTTGACCAAAAGGGTCACCGCATGCGGTTCGAAACCGACAATGACAACCGGTTCGTCACGGTGTCAGGCCGATCCCTGACCCAGGAGGAAGCCCTTGCCCAAGGCCTTGGCCGGACAGACCTGATCCCGTCCGAAAACGGTCAGTATTTCAGGAACTGGCGGCCCCATATCACCTCACCGGACGATATCTGGGACGAGATCGTCCGGGCCACACGGATTCCCGGCGTGACCTCGGCCCCGAAGCTTCAACCCATAGAGACACGGCTTGTCATGCTCCAGACAGGCATGCGGGCGCCCATGGGGATCAAGGTGTACGGCCCGGATCTGGCCACCATCGAACGCTTCGGCTTCGAACTGGAAAAAATCCTCAAGGACGTGCCCCAGGTCAAAACCGAAGCTGTTTTCGCGGACCGGGTGATCGGGAAACCCTATCTTCACCTCAGGATCAACCGGGAGAACATCGCCCGGTACGGCCTCACCATCGAGGATGTGCAGCAGGTCATCGAAACGGCCGTGGGAGGCATGACCCTGACCTCCACCGTGGAAGGCCGGATGCGGTTCCCCGTTCGCGTGAGATACCCCAGGGAGCTCCGCGAGACCCCTGAAAGCCTGGGCAAAATCTGGATGCCCACCCCCACGGGAGCCCAGATCCCCCTGTCCCAGGTGGTGGACATGGACTATGCCAAAGGTCCCGAGATGATCAAAAGCGAGGACACCTTCCTGGTGAGTTACGTGCTTTTCGACAAAAAAGACGGCCACGCGGAAGTGGATGTGGTCCATGCGGCCAGGGACGCCATCGCAAGCCGCATCGCCAAAGGCGACCTCGCCGTTCCGCCCGGGGTGAGCTACACGTTTTCAGGCAGCTACGAAAACCAGGTGCGGGCTGAAAAAAGACTTTCCATCATCATTCCCCTGGTTCTCGGCGTGGTTTTCCTGATCCTCTATTTCCAGTTCCGCTCGATCACCACGTCCCTGATGATCTTCAGCGGAATCGCCGTGGCGTTCAGCGGCGGGTTCACCATGATCTGGCTTTACGGCCAGGGATGGTTCGCCGACATGGACCTGTTCGGGGCCAACGTCAGGGACCTGTTCCAGATGAAAACCATCAACCTCAGTGTGGCGGTGTGGGTGGGTTTCATCGCCCTTTTCGGCCTCGCCACCGATGACGGGGTCCTGATGGGCACCTACATCGACCAGAGTTTCGGAAAAAAACGGCCCACAAGCCGTGAAGACATCCGGAACACCGTGATCGAGGCGGGACTCCGCCGGATTCGTCCGGCGGTGATGACCTCGGCCACCACCATCATTGCCCTGCTTCCGGTGCTCACTTCCACAGGAAGGGGTTCGGACATCATGGCGCCCATGGCCATTCCCCAGTTCGGAGGCATGCTTGCGGCGGCCATCACCTGTTTCATCGTCCCCGTGCTTTACAGCCTCAGGGAAGAAAGACGGCTTGAAAAGGAAAATCATGACACGTAAATGCCTGCTGACAGCGATGTTTGTTCTGATATGCTCCCAGGCCCACGGAGGGATGCTGGAGGACTACACCCGCATCGCCATGGAAAACAACCCCGGCCTCAAAGCCCGACACGCCGGCTACGAGGCGGCCCTTCAGCGCGTCGACCAGAGCGGGGTTTTGCCCGATCCGGATTTTTCCTTCGGGTATGTGATCGCACCGGACGACAGCAAAACCGATCCCATGAAACTCCGCTTCGGCGTTTCACAGATGTTTCCCTGGATCGGCACCCTGAAAGCGGAAAACCAGGCCGCCTCACTCACGGCCCAGGCCGGCCGCAACCAGTACCTCGCGGCCCGTGACAGTTTGTATTACGAGGTGGCCGCCGCCTACTACCCGCTCCTGGAACTGATGGTCATCCGTAAACTCGAACGGCAAAACAAAGGGCTTCTTGACACCTACAAGGCCATGGCCTTGAAACGTTTCGAAAACGGAACCGGTTCCATGGTGGATGTCCTTCTCGCCGACATCCGGCTGAAAGACACGGAAACAGCCCTGGACATCCTGGACATGAAGGAGACCGCCCTTCTTACAACCTTCAACAAGCTCCTGAACAGAAACCCGGACGAACCGGTGGCCTTTGACAGCGAGCCCGGTTCGGAGCCCCTGCCCGATATCCCGGCAGAGGAATCCCCGTTTCCAGGGAACCCTTCCCTCAAAGCCCTGGACCTTTTCGTCAAAGCCGGTGAAGCCAGGGAACGGGTCGCCGAAAAACAGAGCTACCCCCGGTTCGGGGTGGGGCTTTCCTATGAACGGGCCGTGGAGAACCGCGACGACGGAGACGAAGTGATGGCCGAGTTCTCCATGAGTCTTCCTGTTTTCAGGAAGAAATACAGGGCTTCGATCAAAGAGGCCCGGTTCATGCGTCAGAGCTCGGCCCTTGAGAAGGAGGATCTGCTCAACACCCTTGCGACCCGTTACGCGATGACACGGTTCGACCTGGAGCAGCAGCGGCGGATGGTCTCTCTTTACGACCGGCAGATCCGGACCCTTTCCCAGGCCCTCGACCTTCGTGTTTCTGGTTACGCCAACACGGGGAAAGGATTTGAGGACCTGCTGGACACCCGGAGCCAGCTTCTGGATTACGAAAAAATGAGGGTTTCGGCTGAAATCCGTTTCAGGATGGAGCTGGCCCGGCTCAACACCTTGACAGGGAGAACCTATGGGGATGAAAACTGACCGTAAAACAGGGATACTGGTCGCGGTGGCCTTGCTGGCCGGCCTGTTCGCCGGCTGGCTGATCTTTGGGGAACGGGGCGTCAAAACCCCGGACGGATTTGTCGCCGCAAATTCCGGAGCGACGGTATGGACCTGCTCCATGCACCCCCAGATCCGCCAGAACGAACCGGGCGACTGCCCGATCTGCGGCATGGACCTGATCGTCCTGGAAAGCCAAGGCCAGGCGGACGAGAATCCCGCGGCCGTCACCATGTCTCCTGCGGCCATGGAACTGGCCCGGGTGGCCACAGCCCGGGTCTCTGAATCTGCACCCGTGAAATCCGTCCGCCTGAACGGAAAAGTCCAGGCCGACCAGCGCCTTGTCTTTTCCCAGACTTCGCACATCCCGGGACGGATCGAAAAGCTTCTCGTGAATTTCACCGGAGACCGGGTGACCCGTGGCCAGACCCTGGCCCTTGTCTACTCTCCGGAACTGGTGACGGCCCAGGAAGAGCTGTTCCTCGCCCGTAAATCCATGGACACCCAGCCGGAGCTGTTCAAGGCGGCCAGGGAAAAACTCAAAAACTGGAAACTTGCCGATTCCCGGATCGACACCATTCTCAAATCCGGCTCAGTCCTGACCCGTTTTCCTGTGGCTTCGGACGTGACGGGATTCGTGGCCGGCAAGCGGGTCAATCCAGGCGACTACATTGAAAGGGGTCAGGTGCTTCTGGACATCACCGACCTTTCCAGGGTCTGGGTGTTTTTCGATGTGTACGAATCCGATCTTCCCTGGGTGAAAAAAGGGAACACTGTGGCATTCACGGTTCCCGCTCTTCCGGGTCAGGTTTTTCACGGTTCCATCGCATGGCTGGACCCGGTGATCGATCCCCAGACCCGGGTGGCCAGGGCCCGGGTGGACATCACGAATACCGGCTATCACCTGAAACCTGAAATGTTCGTTCAGGGCCGGATCGAATCCCGTCTCCCCGGAAAAGCGGAAGCCCTTAACATTCCCAGATCCGCGGTGATGTGGACAGGCGAACGGTCCCTGGTCTATGTGGCCGGCCGGTCGGAACGCGGTCTTTCCTTCACCATGCGTGAGGTGACCCTGGGACCGGCCCTTGGAGACAGCGTCGTGGTCCTGAAAGGCCTGGAAAAAGGCGAGGAAATCGCGGTAAGCGGCACGTTCAGCATCGACGCCGCAGCCCAGCTTTCCGGAAAACCCAGCATGATGAGCCCCAAAGGAGGTGAAAAGCCTCCGTCGAGCCACGACCATGGGACATCCACTTCGGCGGAAAGCCCTGTCCTGCCTTCTGATCATGGGGCAAGCCCATCTCTGTCCCCTCTTATTGACGGGTACCTTGTGTTCAAAGACGCCCTTGTCCGTGACGACCTTCAGGCCGCGAAAAAAGCGGCCGGCCATCTGACAGCCCTTCTCGGCAAGATAGACACAGGCTCTTTTCCCGAAAATAAAAAGGACCGGTGGTTGAAGATGAAAGGAGAGCTTGCCGGACTCATGGGCCCTGTCCCGCAAAAACAAACCATCGAAGACGTGAGAAAAACTTTCCAGTCCGCTTCGGTCATCATGATCGACCTGGCCAGGACCTTCAAACCCATGGACAGCCCCCTGTACATCCAGCACTGTCCCATGGCTGACCAGGACAAGGGGGCGGACTGGCTGAGCCGCGACAAGGAGATCAGAAACCCCTTTTTCGGAAATTCCATGCTCACCTGCGGCGAAGTGACGGACACCCTGAAATGACAGGGGGGTTCAGGGCAATGCATCAGCGTTCATTGATTCTTAAAGGAGGCAAGATATGAAAACAACTCTATCTTTTGTTATGGCAATCTTCGTTCTGACAGCAGCCACAGTCTATGCCCAGGCTGCCAAAACAGAACAATTTGACGTCAAAGGCAACTGCAGCATGTGCGAAAACCGCATCGAGAAAGCGGCCCAGTCTGTCAAAGGCGTGGTCAAGGCGGACTGGAACATGAAAACGTCCCTGATCGACGTGACATTCGATCCCTCGAAAACAACGGTGGACAAGATCCAGTCGGCCATTGCCGGAGCCGGTCACGACACCCCCCTGTACAAAGCCAAAGACGAGGTGTACAACCAGCTTCCCCCCTGCTGCAAGTATGACAGGACTGAAAACAAAGCCGGCAAGTCTACGCCGGATGAACACGACCATTGAAAATAACACCGCAGTGGACCCGGCCATTCAGGGCTGCTCCACTGCGGCCATTCGACAACCTACCTCACTTGATGAAAAGCATGGACATCCTGTGCGGCATTTATTCTGTGGCCAGATAACAGATCACCTTCTGGTTTTCCACATCGGACTGGATTCTGAGGTTCAGGCCCCGGGTGTCGGCCACACGGATCACCCTATCGAACCGTTCCGCCTCGGGCACCAGGGTTTTCAGTATGTTGGGCTGTGACCTGATCCAGTCCAGGTCGCATTCCACACCCGGTTCTTCCGGGTACACGGCCAGGTACACGATGCCCGTTTCCACCAGATCGTGAAAAAAATGGGTTCCGAAACTAAGATCCGGAACAAGGCTGCCTGTCTGGTGGCTGATCTCGGCGATGGCGGAAACCTGGTTGATTTCGGAAAACGTCACGGGAATGCCCATGGTGGGCGTATGGGTTCCCCAGCGCCCCGGCCCCATGAGCAGGGTGGGCTCCTGGTCCCGGTCCGTGATGGTCTTGTTGAGCTGGCCCACCAGCCGGGCGATGGCGTACTTGTCCTGCATGGCAAGATCCGGGTACGCTTCCGGGTCCACCAGGATGATCCGGGAAATGTGCTTGGCGATGGACCCGCCCATGGAGTTCCCTTCCATGCGGAGAATCACCCGCTCGATCTTTCCCGTGTCTATCAGGGGTTCGTCCTCGTTCCAGGTCATGGTTTTCAGGGGACGGCATTGCAGGAGGTTGATTTTAAGCGCCCCCTTCTGGTCGAAGTTCACCGTGAACTCCACCTCCACCGGATTGTCGTAAGTGGTTTCCAGTTTTGAAAGCATCCACCGCATCATGTCGATGAACGGGGTCTCGGCCAGAAACGGATCGAAGGTGAGAATCCTGTAGTCCTTTTCAGGACGGCCCATGTCCCTTAAAGCCTGGATGGCCTCGTTGTCCCGGACGCCCATAAGATCGAAATTGGGGGGTATGTCCCGGTCAAGCAGGTCCGACAGGGGCATGGTTTCCAGGCGGTTGTCCTCAAGGTTCAAAAGATCCACAAAACGCTGGCTGTACTTCCTGATGTCCTTCATGCCGAACAGGGGCTTGGCCTGGGGATCGTCCATGGCCACGATCCGGGGATAGTCGTTTTCCACACGGTTCACGGCCCGTGTCCCCAGCCCCAGCACAAGGCGGACCATGCCTTCTTTGGCGTTCATGCCCTTTTTCCACACAAAGGGATTCCTGGAAAGCCCCACCCCGGCGAGGTCGGGATAGAAGCGGGTGGTCCTGTGGGACCCGGACACGCGCATCACCAGAAGGGCCATCTGTTCGTCGGTCTGGTCCAGTCCCCTCTGGAGGCGGTAGGCCAGGGCGTCCTCGCTCATGGTGCAGGCGAAGATCTTCAGCACGGCCTTTTCGAACAGCTCGTAGCGTTTCTCGGGGTTTTCCTGGTTCACGCAGAAAAAACTGTCGTACTTTCCGGCAAACGCGCTGCCAAAGGCATCTTCGAGAAGGCTGCTGGACCTGACGATAATCGGGGACTGGCCGAAATACTCGAGCATCAGCTTGAAGCGCTCCACGATTTCCTCGGGAAACACGCCCTGCTCCATCTTGTCCTTCAGCTCCCGGGCCTTGGTAAAATACCCGTCCCGGGTCTTGTGGGCCATGTAGGTCTGCCACCATCCGTTCTGAACCATAAAGGAATAAAACACATCGGAGCCGATATAAAAGGAATCGTGGTGCTCCAGGGTGTCGTTCCAGTCGAAGCTTTCGTCATGTTTCAGGATTTTCCGCGCCAGAAGCATGCCCACGGATTTCCCGCCGATAAACCCCGTGCCGATCAGCCGTTCCTTGATGGCCAGCATGTCTTCCAGGCTGAAATAGTTGCGGATCATGTCAAGAATACGCTTGTCCCGGGTCAGCATCAGCCGGCTGAGCTGCTGCACCATGTCTTTTTTTTCCGCCTCCCCGGCCTCGGACTGGAGCAGCTGTCTGGCGTCCATGAACAGGCGGTCCCAGTAATCAAGATACCGCTGTTCTCCGGAGCTTCCGAACCGGAAAAGATGGGAGAAAAGCTGGGTGGCTTCCACGCTGTTGATCACGGGAACCAGCTGGTCCTTTTCCTTGACGTGGGGAAAGAACATGGTGGGCGAATACCGGTGCTGGACCTTTAAGGGATGGATGCAGAGTTTGCCGCCAGAGCTGTGGATGTCGATCAGAAGCTGGGTGGTTTCTCGGATTCTGGCGATGGACTTGAAGGAATGGCTGTTCCGCATCAGGGCGAAATAGGCGATGGTGTTCAACTGATAGAGGTAGGGGCAGGTGATGAAGAAGAAGTCCCCGATCATCAGGTCCGTGGCCCAGATATGGAGGAGGTCGGACAGGGAATCGAACACGTAGAGCACGTCCCTGCCCTCCCGGGTGATGATCCGGTGGATCTCGGCGGAAAAGGCCTCGAAGCTGTTTTCCGATTTCAGGCTGTACACCGTGATGTTGGGGCGTTCTTCAAGCAAGGGACTGTGGCGTCCGAAGCGGATGTACACCACCCTCTCGTTCCTGGCCGTGACGCTGTTGACGAAATGAACCACCATCCTCTGGTAGTCGTCGATGCTGTCAACCTGCCAGACCACATTGTCACCGCGCCTCAGGTTGTCGATGATCGTGTCCAGGCTGTCCCAGCCTGTGCTGACTTCTTCATGAAGGGCCATGGGTTTCCTTTCTTAAGGATCATGGGAATGGACGATGCGTTGTCGATGTTGTCCGTCAAAGATAGATGGATCGGCTTTATCTGTCAACCGAAGGCGAACGACCGCAGCAATTCTCAGTGAAAATCGCTGTAATTCCTATGTCGGGTTCTTCAAACCCGACCAATGGCCCGATCCACAGAAGAATCGGGAGCCCGTGCAGAAGGAAAACATTTTATATTTTGGTGATTGAGCAGCGGACAGGAGCTTGGTCGTGCCTCAAGCCGACCTGCGAGAGTGCGTCGTAGGACATAGGAAACGGCCCTGTTACATAGATAAAGAAGTGTTTAACGAGAATTGCCGGAATGACCGGGAACGATCCGGCCTTCAACCCGTGTTTCGCGTCTTGTCAATCCGGCCTGTAATGTCTGTCAAATCAGGGTTTCTGTGGTCTTGAGACATGTCTTTTTTATTGACGGGCCAGGGTTAGGTTGGTAACATTGGCAAAAAATTTTCGTTGCTTACATTTCATTGTTGTATTCAGCCGGTTGAATCGGCGTTGTGTCCGAACCACAAACCTGAAATTGAAGATTGCCCCGACTGACGGATATCCTGAGTTGTGCGAGAAACCTCACCCCATAAGGAGAAACGATGACGATCGATAAAAATTCAAAAAAACGTGAAAAAGAGCTGGAAGAGGCCGCAGCCCAGATTCTGACCCACCAGTCCAGGCATTCGGACGACGATGAATCGGATGAGACCGCAGACGGCCTTGCCCTGGGCATCGACGTGGGCACCTCCAAAATCGTTCTTGCCGAACCTTCGGGCCCGCGCCAGAAATTCACGTCCCAGACCAACGCCTTCATCACCGTTCAGAACTCCAAGTTCACCCGGGGTATTTTGAAACAGAACAAGATCAACCACTATGTGGCCGGTGACAACCTCATCGTCTACGGCGACGGGGCGGAAGTGTTCGGCAACATGCTGAACGCCGAAACAAGGCGGCCCATGCGTCACGGCGTGCTGAACCCCAAAGAGTCCAGCGCCATCGAGATCATCAAGGGCATCCTGGACGACCTGGTTCCCGACGCGCCGAAACAGGGAACGCCCCTGTGCTTCTCCATTCCCGGAGCCACCCAGGATTCGGAAACCAGCATCATCTACCACGAAGCGGTCCTGAAACGCCACCTGGACGAGAAAGGCTACAACTCCCGGAGCATCAACGAAGGACTGGCCGTGGTGTTCAGTGAGCTGGAAGAGGAAAACTTCACAGGCATCGGCATCAGCGCGGGCGGCGGCATGTGCAACGTCTGCCTGGCCTTCCTGTCCGTTCCCGTGTTCTCGTTCAGCATCATCAAAGGCGGCGACTACATCGATGATTCGGTGGCGGCTGTCACCGGCGAGGTCAGCACCCGGGTCCGTCATATCAAGGAAGAGGAGTTCGATTTCAGGAGAAGCCCCCGGAACGAAATCGAGGACGCCCTGTGCATCTACTACGATGACCTGATCAAGACCCTGGTCCAGAAGCTGAAAACCACCATCGGCAAAACCTCGAAAATCCCCAAGATGGACAAGGCCATTCCCATCATCCTGAGCGGCGGCACCGTGAAACCGGCCGGTTTTCTTGAAAGGTTCCAGAGCTTTCTGACCAAAGAAAAACTGCCCATCGACATCAGCCAGATCCGTCTGGCGGCAGATCCCCTGAACGCCACGGCCAAAGGCGCCCTGATCGCCGCCATGTCCGAGGAATAACGAAGAACCGAACCCAGGGCCGGGTGACGTCAGTTGTCTTGTATCCATGGAAAAGGGCTTACGGAATCGAAGGTCTGATCCGAAGCCCTTTTCCCGTCTCCCTGTGAGATAACGCAGTATGAATGAACTTTCACCCAAAACCCTGCCCTCGGGAAAAATCATGGACATCGTCGGTGAATACACCGGCCGTCTCAAGAATCCCTCCCTCAAACTCAAGCTTTTAAACCGGGTCGTCGAGAGTTACGGCCGGCAGTGCAAGGCACACTACCGGCTCATCCCCCATTTTGACGAAATCATCGCAAGACGGCTGATCACCTCCGAACTCCAGCGGCTCTGCCCCGATGAAAACAGCGATCCCAAAACAACGGCCGGCGGAAAAAACCTCGGCTTTTACAAAGGACTGCTCTGGCATTTCTATCCCTACCGGCTGCCGGTATTCTCAGTGTTTGTGGCCATCTTCTTCTGCCTGACATTCTGGGGTGTAAGCACCGTGGCCTCGTACATCCCGGCGCCGGACAAAACCCAGGCGACCCCCATCCGCCGCGAGGCTCCCCAGCCCGAGGAAACAGGGGAGCTGAAAGAGTCGATCTGGCTGGTGGAAGAATCACCAGGCCTGGAGATCTACAGCAACCGTCTGAGAATCATCACCACCGAAACCGTCACCAACGTACCACGAAGGTATCTCCCTTTTGCCGTCGGCTCGAAAACCCTGCCCGAGGCCAAAGACATGACGGATAAAATCGCGGGAATCCTCTACCATTCGTCGGAAAGCGACATCCTGCCCCTGTCGGAACAGCAGAACGCCTCCATCAAAAAATCGAGCCGCCTGCTTCTCAGGTACATCAAGAAGATCCGAAGCTACCATTATTTCATCGACCGTTACGGACGGGTCTACCGGGTGGTGGCCGAAGACCAGGCCGGTTTCCACGCCGGAAATTCCATCTGGTCCGACGGCCGCACCATTTACCTGAACCTCAACCACGCCTTTCTCGGTATCTGTTTCGAAGGCAGGGATTTCGAACCCCAGGCCAACGGACTGGCCGCGAAAACTCACACCAGCATCACCGAGGTCCAGGTAAAATCCGCCAGGGAACTCACCGACTGGCTGCGGTACACGTACCGCATCGACGAAAAGAACTGTGTCACCCACGGCCTGACGTCCATCAACCCGAAAAAGAAACTGATCGGCTATCACATGGATCTGGCCAAGGGCTTTCCTTTTGGGAAAATGGGGCTCAAGGACAAATACAAGGTTCCCCTGCCGTCCATGGCCCTGTTCGGGTTCAGCTACGACGATTACTATGTTTCCGTATTTAAAAACCAGCTCAACCAGGGCATCACCCGGGCTGTGAAAGACCTGGAAAAACAGGCTGCCCAGGCAGGAAAAACCGGGACGGAATACAGAAACGTTCTCCATTCCCGTTTTTCCGTGATGAACCAGTGGCAGTGGATGATCGACAACGAGATGGGGGAAAACCTGAAGGCCGACCCTCTTGAAACACAGGACGATTCCAGGGAAACCACCCTGGCGACACGAAAGCGTCTTGCCGAAGAATTCAGGAATCTGATACAAGTACAGTAAGCCATGGAACGCCTGCCAGACAGGAGCCATCGCATCCCAACCCCGACACAGGAGAAACATCATGAAAACGACGATGAGTGTCCCCCTGTCTTTTGTTCGCGACGAAAAAGCCGAAGTCATGGAATACGACGGAATCACCGACGACCTTCTTTCAGGAGGACTCGGTCTCACCGGACTTCGCGCCAAAACGCCTCCTTCCTTCGAAAACCCTGAAAATCCCACGGTCTTCGAGATCAGGAGACGAACGATCTGGTACAACTACAGGGCCCTGATGGACCTGGAATCAGCCTGCTACGGAAAAACCTACGGTCCCGGCGCGGGTTACGATGCACCGGAACTTATCCCGGGGCTTGAAATCATGGCCCTGTCAAACGACGGAGTCACGATGATGTTCCAGATTCCCCGGCATTTCGATCCCACCCGGCCTGTTCTGGTGGCGGTGCCCTCTTCCGGCTCCAGGGGCGTCTACGGCGGCATCGGCGTGGTCGGCGAATGGGCGCTGAAACGCGGATTCGCCGTGGTCTACACCGACAAGGGAACGGGTGTGGGCTACCACATCTTAGACAACGACACGGTGATCCTCATGGATGGAAGGGCCATGCCTTCCGATCAGGCCGGCAACCGGACACCCTTTGACGCCGTGGCCGGCTACACCGGAGACCGGGAGGAGATCCTCACGGCCCACAACCGGGTCCTGCCCCACCGAATCGCCGTGAAACACGCCCATGCGGGGGAAAACATCCAGAAAAACTGGGGCCGTTACGTTCTCGAAGCCATTGTCTTCGCCCGGACCGTCTTGTCCACCCGGTTTTCAGGCATAGAAAAGAAACTCCGGGTTATCGCCGGCGGAATCTCCAACGGCGGACTGGCCTCGATCATGGCCCGGGAACAGGACCGCGACGGCCTGATCCACGCCCTGGCCGTATCCGAACCCAACGTCACCCCTGTCGGTTCACAGGGATTTTCCATTGTCCAGGGAAGCCAGCCCCCTTTTTCCGATCATTCGAAAAGCTTGGTGGACTACATGACCCTGTTCAACGTCCTCCTTCCCTGCGCGGCCCTTAGTCCTGAACTGGAAAATGCCCCTTTGCGTTTCGACGCCTTTGGCATGACACGGGCCATGTGCGAGGAGCGCTGTCTTTCCATGAAGGAAAAAGGCCTTCTCCAGGGAGACACTGTTGAAGAGATCGCCGCTCACGCCCTGGCCCGGCTTCGCGCTTACGGTGTGAACAAGGAGCAGGAAATCCTCCTTCCCGCCCATTACGCCCTGGACGTGACACGGAGCATCGCCCTGACCTACATCAGCCAGCTCACCGAATCCGGGGTTCTCGAACACCTCGGAGGTTTCAGCTTCGCCGCCGTCAACGGCGAGGGCCGTCCCCGGACCCTGACGGTTGAGGAAACGGCCACATTGTTTTCCGACCAGAGCGGCATCCCGCCTTTCGGCATCGTCAAGCTGATCAACGACCTGGACCCTGAGGGTCCTCACGAGGACAGGCGGTCCTCATCGCCTTCCACCGGACGGAAAGACATGAACCTCGACGGAGCCCTGATGCTCAGACGTCTTGTCACCGGCCACGACGGAAAAAAGAACCCCCTTTCCGTGGACGAACGGACCCTGAACCTGAGACTTGTCAAAGCCATGGAAACGGTCAAGGTCAAAGGCAACCTCAAAGGCTGTCCTGCCGTGATCGTCACCGGCCGTTCCGACGCCGTTCTTCCGGTCAACCACACCTCCCGGCCCTACGTGGGACTGAACGCCATGGTGGAAAAAAAGAAAAGCGGCCTCAGGTATTACGAGGTCACAGAGGCCCACCATGTGGACGCCCTCAACATGCTGTTCCGGAACCCCGAGACCTGCGACAAACCCATGGATTTCGCGCCGCTCCACGTGGTGTACACCAGGGCCCTGGACCTTGTGGTCGATCATCTTGAACAAGGAACCGCTCTTCCCCCAAGCCAGGTGGTCCGGCCCGCGCCGCCTTTCACGGATCTTCCCGACATCCTCCAGGAACCGTCCCGGAAAGACCGGATCGTCTTCAAAGACAAAACCCTGTTCATCCCTGAATGACGCGGCGGTCAGGCGTTGTTGCCCCATGGGTTGAAATGTTCGGTAAAACCTTAAAGAAAAAAGGGAAACCAGCCGATACCCTAAACAGGATTTCTGGTTTTCCCATGATCCGGCGGTCATGGGAGAAGGTCTTGACACACCTTTTCAGAAATCAGGGCAAGGACGCCTGACACGCAGCAAAAACAAGGGATGGTCACCATGAAAATTGACAATTTCAGTATCGATCTTTCGTCATCCAGGGTCTATGAAGAAAAAAAGCAGGAAACGGAAGAACTTAGGGAATGGGGAAAAAAAAGAGGCCAGAAACCTGAGCCGGCGAATGTGACGCCGTCTTCTTCCCCGACAGCGGACAGGGTCAGTCTCTCCCTGGAAGCCCGATCGGCCTTCAGCATGTCCATCGAGCAGACAGCCGTCAGTGTGTCGGCTCCATCCAAGGAACAGCCAGCCCTGGACGAAAGCGAACAGGGTGTAGACTCCAGGCTCCTCACCCTGAAACGCATGATCGAATCCATCACCGGCCGGGAAATCAAGATCGCCAGAATCAGTTCTTCGGCACCGGAATCACGCTCCCAGACCACGAATCCCCGTAGCGAAGCCTCGTCTGAGCAGGCAGAGCAGCCCCGGGAACAGGAATGGGGCATGAGCTACACCCGTTACGAATCCCACTACGAATCGGAACAGACCTCTTTCTCAGCCCAGGGCCTGGTGAAAACAGCCGATGGCAAGGAAATCGCCTTTTCACTGGATCTTGCCATGAGCCGGGAGTATTTCAGGGAAGAACGCCTGGAAATCAAGGCCGGAGCCCCTCTCATCGATCCTCTGGTGATCAACTACGCCGGCACGGCCGCTGAACTTACCGACATGAGCTTTGAATTCGACCTGACCATGGACGGCCAGAACGAAACGCTTCGTCAGCTTGCCCCGGGCAGCGGTTTCCTGGTGTTTGACAAAAACAAGGACGGCAAGGTGAACGACGGCAGCGAACTGTTCGGTCCCAAAACAGGCGACGGTTTCGAGGAACTTGCGGCCTATGACGAGGACGGCAACAACTGGATCGACGAAAACGACGCGATCTACAAGGACCTCTCCCTCTGGAGACGTGAAGATGACAAAGATTACCTGACCAATCTGAAATCAGCCAACGTGGGAGCCATCTATCTGGGTAACGTGGGAACCTCCTTCGCCCTGAAAGACGAGAACAACGACCTTCTGGCCCAGATCCGGAAAACAGGGGTGTACCTCAAGGAAAACGGCGGAGCCGGCACGGTTCAGCAGATCGATTTTTCAGCCTGACCAGGTGAGTTTCGGGTGGGTTCGGGTGTCTTTTCCAGCGTGATATGAAAGACGGGTCAATCTGTGACGTTTTGATTCCCGTTCCCGCGAATGTCATTCCGGGCGGCGCACGCAGCGGTTCAGAGTTTGCCATATCACCATCGTTCGTCCTGTGACGGTAAACAGGACACGAAACCGACCCGGAATCCACGACGGCAAGGCCATGAGTCACCGGGTTCAAACCTTCTTTCAGTTGCTTGTTCGTGTTACCACAAAAACAACTTCCGATTGACAGCCTCTGACAAATCGGCTAATCTTTTTCAACCCCATCGTGAACGGCATGACCGTTTGAAAACGACCCGGCCCCAGGGCTTCACCCTCCGAACCTGCCATGCCTTCACATGGAATTCATCGTCATTCCAGCTAGTTCATCAGAACCACGGGAGGCACACCCATGGAACATGCTCTTAAAAACGATCTCCACGCCGAACTTCTCAGCCTGAAAAACGAGGTCCGTCAAACTGAAAAAACACCGGAAAAAACAAGGCCGGTAAAGGTCAGTGAAAACGTCATGGTGGAAGCCGCTTTCCAGGTGACAGAACGCCTGAAGGAAAAACCCTACCTGACGGCCGAGGAGATCGAACGGTCCCAGAACCTCTCACGGGACCATCTGGCCCTGATCTATAAAATGATCCAGAGATCCAAAATGTGCCAGAGTTCTTTCAGTACATCGAAAAACAGGGACTATTTCAGCGTGGTGAACCACTACTTCAACCACAGACTGTTCACCCTTGTCTTTTTTGTGGGCAACACATGCCCCACCCGGTGCATCTTCTGTCCCAGCGTGAAAGTCGGTAAAGACGGTCATCGAAGCCTGAAAAGCTACGGCCACAAAAAGAAGCGGCCCATCGACGAAACAGCCCTTGAAAAGGTGTTCGACGATTTAAGCGCCATGAAGAAAAAAGGCTCGGGAATTCTCGTGAAAATTTCAGGGGGGCTTGAGCCCCTGACAGACATCATCACCGTGAGCGCCATTGTCCATCACGCAAGAAACACACGGATTCCCGTCAAACTGTTCACCAACGGCCTTCTGTTTACCGACCCCCTGAGGCGCACCGCAGCCCTTCAGACCGACGACATCCGCATCAGCCTCAGCACCGCAGACGATGCCCAGTACAAAAAAATCTGCTTCCCCCCGGAAGATCCCTACAAGGGGCACAGCCTCGCACGACTGAAGCAAAGCATCCGGGACCTGGTATCAGAACGCGAAAAGAACCGTCATTACTGCAAAATCGGCCTGAACTGCCTCATCCTGCCCGAAAATCACGACCGTCTTGTCAGCCTGCTTGAAATGGCCAGGAACCTGGGCCTGGATTATGTGGATTTCAAACCCGACTACTTTTCGAGTTACGATGAAAAAACCGTGGAAAGGATGGAAGATTCGATCCGTGAAGTCCGTACCGTGGCCGCCCACCCCTCATACAGCCACATGGTGATCCACTTCACCGGTTCCCTGTCCAGGCAGGATATGTACTGGGAAAACTGGAACGGGACCTGCGACATTCTTCCCCAGTCCGGGTTCAAGATGTTCATCACGCCCTTCGGAGAGTGCAGCCCTGTTCACTACGGGGCCTTTCCCCACTCGGCACGATCCTTCAACAGGGAAATCTCGACCTATTCCATCGGCGAGATCGGCGGGGAGAAAAGCCTTCGTGACGTGATTCAGCAACCGGCGAAACCACCTGAAATCGACGTGAAGAAACTGAACCCCTTCGAACTGATGATGAACCTTGAAATCAACCGGGAAGAAAAGGACAAGGCCCACGGCCTTCCCCTTGCGGTGAGCCCCTACCATACCAGGGCCAGGAAGAAAATACCCGCCAACCTGCTGTCCGGAATCCAGATCCGGGATTGACGCGAGGTTTCAGTACAGACCGAGTTCCAGCCGTTTTTCCATGATTTTCAGGTGCTTTGCCATCAGCTCCCTGGTTTTCTCGCGGTTCTCCTCAAGGCTGTTCACTGAATATTCCTCGTAAGGAATCTCGTCCAGGACCTTGACCCGGATCTGATGCACGCCAAATGACATCAGGCTGTTTTTCGGCAGGGCGTTCAAGGTCCCGGAGATCACCACGGGAAGAACGCCTATCTTCTGTTTCTCAGCAAGAATGAACGCACCGGGTTTGAAAGGTCCGATCTGCCCGTCAAGGCTCCGGGTCCCTTCGGGAAAAAGAAGGACCGACGATCCTTCGGACAAGGCCCGTTCACAGTCTTCCATCATCCGCCCGATGCTGTTCACATAGCCGCGCTTGATCAGAATGTACCTGTTCAGAGCCATCTGCCACCCCACGAAGGGAACCTTGAGAATCTCCGCTTTGGACACCCATTTGAAGTGAGTGAAAAGAAGGGCCGTCATGACGATGTCCAGCTGGGACTGATGGTTGGCGACGATCACGTAGACCTTGTTTTTGTCAATCTTTTCCCGCCCTTCCACCCGAATTTTCCAGGTCGGCATGATATAGGCCCAGAAAGCCAGACAGACGCAGGAAAACATGTGAAGCGCCTTTCTTTTTCTGTCAAACGGTGCGGTGAACGCCCAGAGGACCAGGGACAGACAGAAAAACACCACGGCGCTGAGCGCGACGATTATCAGCATAAGAAGGGAAAGAACGATTCCCCCCAGACTTATTATCCTGTTCATAGGCTGTACCTGCTCCCGAAACATGGTTTAAATCTCCAGAAACCGAAAGTATGCGATAACCCCACCTGTGTCAAGCAAAGGTTGGCTCCACTCAGGGCAATGGCTTACGAGGTTGGAAGGATCATGGCATGATCATGTGCGCCGTTCCATTCCAGATGCTTGATCAAGTAACTTTTAGTTTATTTTTTAAAAAAATAAAATTATTCCTTGAAAACACCCATCTTCTTATTGTATTCCCACAGGTAACTTTTGCCGGCAAATCCGCTGCCGAATGATTTTTTGATTTAGCCACAGCGCCATCACCACACCTTTTTCATTTTCGCGGAGGTCCCCATGGGATTTGAACCAGACGCTGCGCTTGCAGCCTGTGACCCGTCTGATCTTTTCAAAAACGCCCGTCAATTCGAATGCCGTGTGGACGGTAAACCTTACGATGTTTACGAGTTTTACGCATCCGAGGAACTTTTTTCTTTGTATGCGGTCACCGTCACCCTGGTGTCGGACAGGCCGCTGGAACGATCCGGTTTTCTGGGCAAAACAACCACGATCCGCCTGAAGGGCCGCACCTCCCAAAGATTTTTCCACGGCATCGTAAGCCAATGTGAAGAGCTGCCGGCAAGGCGCACGTCTCATCTCTACGCCCTGACCCTGGTTCCGGAACTGTGGCATCTCACCCAGACGCGTAACATCCGGATTTTTCAGGACATGAGTGTACCGGAGATCCTTGATAGCATCCTGAAGGAAGGTCGTATTTTCCCGGAACGTTACAAGATGAGCTTTCAGGCCAGGTACCCGAAAAGGGAATACTGTGTCCAGTACCGCGAAACCAACTGGGATTTCATCCAACGGATCATGGCTGAAGAAGGCATCTACTTTTACCATGAGTTTGGCGAAACAGCCGCTGTGTGCGTGTTCACCGACACCCCGGCCTTTCTCAAGGCCATTCCCGGATCTCCGGTGCTGGTCTATTCACGAAAAGGCCAGCTGGTGAACTTCGAAGACCACATCACGGCCTTTGACGCCACGGACCGCCTGACCGTGGAAGCGGTTCACCTGACCGACTACCATTTCAAACGTCCGTCCCACCCGCCCGGCGCCCGCGCGGAAGCCGAAGAAAAAAAAGTCCCCTACGCCATTTACGACTATCCCGGCTATCTGGACGACGAAACCTCGGCCCGTCGCCTGGCCGAGGTCAGGCTCCAGCGCGAAACCTGGAAAAAACGGATCTTCCGGGGAGAAGGCGTCTGCCGAACCCTCGCCCCGGGCCACACCTTCGCCCTGGCCGGTCACAGCAACCCGGAGTGCAACGCGGAATTCATGGTCTCGGCCGTGGCCCATCAGGGCCGCCAGCCCCAGGTGCTGAAGGAACTGGAAGAGTCGGACCAGGGCACGACTTACGGCAACAGCTTTACCTGCATTCCGGCAAAAACGCCATTCCGGCCTG
>CAZWTY010000050.1:0-29908 GCA_964637565.1 uncultured Desulforapulum sp. | reverse complement strand
ACCTTTCGCATGCAAACTATAATTATCCTAAAAATAAGTCAAGAAAATTTAAACCAGGAATGGTCTTGACGTTTTAACGCCCTTGGGATTACCATTCCACAAAAAAACCACAGGGCAAACGCATGTAACATTGGCATGGATCTTAACCATCGCTATCGGGATCGGTATCGCTATCGTAATGTTCTGACTATCGAACCCGATAGCGATACCAATACCGATTAACCGGAAACCATGCCCGAGGAAGAGGTAACCCTCGATTTGCATTGGGGACTTAGCCCATGCCGGCGTGGATTCCGGGTCGGCTTCGGATCTCGAATGGTTTCGTTTTGCCAAATTCTGAAGATGTTTCTATCACTCCGTGATATCGGAGGCCGCCCGGAATGACAAGGTTGGGAGCTGTGGTTCAACATGACATGTCGGTAAAATTCTTACATGCGTTTACCCTGAAAAAAACCACTTCAGGAACCGATGATTATGAAACTCACCAGAAAACAGATTGAACAGATCATCTTCGAGGCCGACACCTTTTACGGAAAGCTGTTCGATATTCTCCTGATCCTCTTCATTGTCGCCAGCATCGCCGTGGTCATGCTGGACAGCATCGAGTCCTTTTCCATCGCTTACGGCAGTTATTTTACCGTGGCCGAATGGGTCTTCACCGTGTTGTTCACCCTGGAGTACCTCACCCGGCTGGCCACCGTGGAAAAACCCCTGAAATACGCCTTCAGTTTTTTCGGAATCATCGATTTCCTGGCCGTGGTCCCCACCTACATCGGCCTCGTCATTCCCGCCGGAAAATACCTGCTGGTGGTCCGGGTCCTGCGGGTTCTCCGGATATTCAGGATTCTCAAACTGGCCCATTACGTGGGGGAAGCCGATCTTCTGATGAAGGCCCTCAAGGCCAGCCGCAGGAAAATCCTGGTGTTCATTTTCACGGTCCTCACCCTGGTCACCCTCCTCGGTGCCCTGATGTACATGATCGAAGGCCAGAAAAACGGGTTCACCAGCATTCCCAAAAGCATCTACTGGGCCGTGGTCACCCTGACCACCGTGGGCTTACGGGGACATTTCCCCCCAGACCAGTCTGGGCCAGGCCCTGGCATCCTGTGTGATGATCCTGGGTTTCGGCATCATCGCCATTCCCACCGGCATCGTTACCGCCGAAATCACCCGGGCCATGGGTGAACGGCCCCACGCTTTCAGGATCTGCGCCGGCTGCGGCCACGGGGTGCACGACGACGACGCCCGCTTCTGTAAAATCTGTGGAGACGTCCTGCCACCGATGCCCTGAGCAGGTGGCCATTGCCAGAGTCTCCACAATGACCTCATTTGACTTCGTAACTTAACCCAACAGTTCCCAACCCTGTCATTCCGGGCGGTCTCCAACACGATGGAACGCCTGAAACATCTTCGGCCCCGGCAAAAACCATGGGCTCGAGTTCCAAAACCGACCCGGAATCCACACCGGCATGGGCATAAGATTTCGAAAATTTATGCGTCAAATTGTTCGCGGGTATGGATTCCGGGTCTGCTTTCATAGTGGACACCCCGCCTGCATGAGATGCCCCGCAAAACATGTCCTTACGAAAAAAACCAGCGCCGCCCGGAATGACAGACACTGTATTTTGTCTCCGGATTCATAGGTCTTTGACCTATCCTTCTTCCAGTCCTTCACCCTGATCCATTCCGGCCATCGCCGGATTTTTTCCCGACCGTGATCCAGGTACACTCCGAAACATCGTTACACTCTGGAACATGTGTTTCAGGAGGTGGATTCAAGGATTTGATAACCGAAAGAAAGGACCAGAAAAGATGAACCGATCCGTACCTCTTTATTACAGCGATGTGGCGGCCTGTGTGGACGAGATCATCCGCCGCGTGGGAAAAACCATCGTTTTCGGCATGCCCCTGGCACTGGGGAAATCCCATCCCGTGGTCAACGAACTTTACCGCAGGGCCAAGGAAGATCCGTCCCTCGACCTCACCATCATCACGGCCCTTGCCCTTGAAAAACCGGGCTGGGCCAGCGATCTGGAACGCCGCATGATGCAGCCTTTGGTGGAGCGGATCTGGGACGGTGTTCCCGACCTGGATTACATGGCCGATCTCCGCAGCAAATGCCTGCCGCCCAATGTCAAGGTCCGAGAATTCTTCTGCAAGGCCGGGGGCTTCATCAACGTGCCCCACGCCCAGCAGGAATACGTCAGTTCCAATTACACCCATGTGGTCCGCGACCTGATCACCCACGGCATCAACGTCTACTGCCACCTGATCTCCAAAAAAGAGGAAAACGGAAAGGTTCTCTACAGCGACAGCTGCAACGCCGACATCGGCGAACTGGTGGACTACCTGATGGAGGAAAGCGCCAAGGGTAAAAACGTGGTCCATGTGGGCCACGTGAACCGCAACCTGCCCTTCATGTTCGGTGACGCGGTGAACGGGCCGGAACGCTACCACCTGATCCTGGAAGACGAGGCCTACCATTACCCCCTGTTCAGCGTGCCCCGGGCCGCTGTGGACTCCCAGGACCACATGATCGGAGTCCATGTCAGCAGCCTGATCAAAGACGGCGGCACGATCCAGATCGGCATCGGAAGCTTGGGAGACGCCATCGCCGGCGGCCTGATCATGCGGCACAAAGCCCCCTCGGCTTACAGGAATTTTCTCCAGCAGTCGGGCATCGAGGAAAAATCAGGCTCTCTCATCGACCGGATCGGCGGCCGGGAGCCTTTCAGCGAAGGGCTTTACGGCGCCACGGAAATGCTGGTGGAAGTGTTCATCGACCTCTACAAAGCCGGTATCATCCGGCGGAAAGTTTACGGGGACGAGGCCATCCAGAAACTTGTAAACCGCGGAATCCTTGAGGAGAACCTCACTCCGGAGGCCGTGGACACCCTGCTCCAGGAGCCGTCCTACAGCCCGGTGCTCACGGAAAACGGCTTCAGGAAACTGAAACAATTCGGGATTTTCCGAAACGACCTGGATTACAGGGATTACCGGATCGTGAACGGCAAGGCCAGCTGGTCCGCCGATTTCAGGGACCCTGAAAACAGGCGGAAAGTGGCTGAAGAATGCCTGGGTCAGCGCCTGAAAAACGGCGTCCTGATCCACGGAGGTTTCTTCATCGGCTCCAACGGCTTCTACGACGAATTGAGATCCATGGACGAAGAGGAGCGCCGCCAGTTCGAAATGACCGGGGTAAACACCGTGAACCAGCTCTACGGCGACGAGAAACTCCGGACGCTCCAGCGAAAAGACGCCCGTTTCGTCAACGCCGGCATGATCCTTTCCATCCTGGGCAACGTCTGTTCCGACGGCCTGGAAAACGGCACGGTGATCTCGGGTGTGGGAGGCCAGTACAACTTCGTGTCCATGGCCCACGCCCTGCCCGACGCCCGGCTGATCATGATGATCCGCAGCACCCGTGAAAAAGGGGCGGAAACCCTGTCGAACATCGTGTTCAACTACGGTCACACCACTGTTCCAAGACACCTCCGGGACATCGTGGTCACCGAATACGGCATCGCCGACCTTCTGGGAAAATCCGACAAGGATGTGGTTGCCGCGATTCTCAACATCACCGATTCAAGGTTCCAGAACGGCCTTCTGGAGCAGGCGAAAAAAGCGGGAAAAATCCCGGGGGATTACGAGATTCCGGCGCCATTCAGGAACAACACCCCGGAAAAACTCGAATCCCTGCTGGCCCCTTTCCGTAAAGAAGGGTATTTCAAACCCTTCCCCTTTGGAACCGAGCTGACGGATCAGGAACTGACCATCGGAAAGGCCCTTAAAACCTTCAAAGCCTCCCTGGGAACCCGGAAACTGGCCACCCTCAAAGGCCTGTCCCGTTATCTGGTACGCCCCGTTCCCGGGACAGCGGCACCCTATCTTGAAAGACTGGGCCTCCATGTCCCCACATCCATGAAGGAAAAACTCATGCAGAAAGTCGTGGTATGCGCCCTTTCTTCATCCGGAGCGATATGATTCCCTCTCATATCTCCGCCCGTTTTTCGAGATAGGCCCGCCATCTCCGGCGTCTGCGCCGGAGATGGCCCGGGGCCAGCCAGCAACTACCCTACCTTCTTCCGCCTCACATCGGGCAGCAGCACAGCGAACAGGCCGAGAAGGGGCAGCACCGAACAGACCCGGTACACGGCGTAGATGCCGTGGACATCGGCCATTTTCCCGAGAACGGCCGCGCCGATTCCCGCCATGCCGAAGGCCAGCCCGAAAAACATGCCGGAGATCATGCCCACCTTGCCGGGAAACAGCTCCTGGGCGTAGACCAGAATGGCTGGAAAGGCCGAGCTGAGAATGAAACCGATGACAAAGGTCAGGGGGCCTGTCCAGAAAAGGCTGACGTAGGGCAGCGCCAGGGTGAAAGGAGCCACGCCCAGGATGGACAGGAGGATCACCCGTTTCCTGCCGAACCGGTCCCCGGCGTGCCCGCCCACGATGGTCCCCAGGGCCACCCCGGCCAGAAACACGAACAGGTGGTACAGGGCCGCCTGTTTGGACACATGGAAGCGGCTGATCAGGTAAAAGGTGTAGTAGCTGTTCAGGCTGGCCATGTAGAAAAACTTGGAAAAGATCAGGACCAGGAGCACCGCAAGGGGGTACACGGTGTCTTTCATCTTCCGTTTTTCAGACACAAGACCGGCTGCCCGCTGTTTTTCCTGGCAGAGTTTCCGGCCGTACCATCCGCCCACACGGCCGAGAACCACCATGCCAAACAGGGCCACCAGGGCGAACCAGGCCACGCTGTGACGCCCGTAGGGGAGGACGATCAGGGCGGCGAGAAGGGGGCCCATGGCCGTTCCCGCGTTTCCGCCCACCTGGAAAATCGACTGGGCCAGACCGAATTTACCGCCCGAGGCCATCCGGGCCACCCGGGACGATTCGGGATGGAACACCGACGAACCCATGCCCACCAGAACCACCGCGCAGAGCAGGGGAAAAAAACCCGGGGCGAAAGCCAGGCCGATCAGTCCCAGAAGGGTGCTGCCCATGCCGAACACTAGGGAATAGGGTTTGGGATGGATATCGGTATAGATCCCCACGGCGGGCTGCAACAGGGACGCCGTGGTCTGGTAGGTCAGGGTGATCAGGCCGATCTGGGTGAACGACAGGGACAAACTGCTTTTCAGCATGGGGTACATGGCCGGAAGCAGACTCTGGAGCATGTCGTTCATGAAATGGGAGAGACTGATGGCCCCGAGGATTCTGAGGCCGATTCGTTCCGGACGGCCCGAAGGCAGGTCCAATGATTCAACGCGGGATGTCATGGTGTTTCCTCTTAAAAAATGAAAGGCCCATATTTCCATATCCCGGGCCGGTTTGCAACAGCCTTGAGAGGTACCCGGCAATTCTCGGTGGCAATCCTTTGAAAACGCCATACGTGGCCCCTTCCTTATTATGGATGCCCTTTTGTCAAGCCACAAGACAGATGATAAAACCGAGAACTGTCAACCCCATATCCGCAGTCTGGTAACACATCTTGAATCAAAAAATCTCGGGACTGAATTGCGTAACAAAGCGCTTGCCTTATCGTCATGAAGGTGCCACCATGGGTAACAAATAAATTCACTTTAACCACGGAGACCGTTCCATGATGATCAAACCCTTCATGACACTTCTTCTCGTTTCAGCGCTCCTGACCTTTGGGGCCTGCGGGTCGGACAGCGGAGGCTCGGATCGGCGCGATCCTTTCGAGATCGTTGAAAGACAGCCGTTCCTTGACCCGGACGACTGGGACTGGGTCGCGCCCATCGATGGCGGGGGGTATTGCGGACCGGCGTCCCTGTACCATATTATCCATTATTACGGGGACACCGGAGATTACGACTGGATCACTGCGGAAAAAACCTGGGCCGGCACGCGTCTCCACATCCCGGATATCAGCGCGGCCAATCCCATGTTCATCGACAATACGGCATTCGCCCTGTTCATCCAGCCAGATCCGGACCTGGGTTCGGGCTGGATCGACCTGAAAAAAGTGACCAACCTGTACCGCTCGAAGAACATCCTGGACCGGATGTACCGGGCGTTCACCTGCACGTCCTACACGGAAATCGAGGAGGTCACGGCGCGGGAACTCCGGCTATCCTACATCCGCGAACACATTCTCTCCCAGGGAATTCCCGTGGTGGTCCACCTCGAAAGCTCCATTCCCTTTTACGGCCACTACATCACCCTGATCGGGTACGACCCTGAAAACGGCGACGTCTACTACGTGGACAGCCTGAAGCACGATGAGGGCATTCAGACGGTTGCCGAAGACGATTTTCTCGAAGGTTGGTTCTACAGCGCCGGTCTTCTCTACACCGCCCGGTGGGACGGGGAGTGGATGGCCTTCTGGCCCTATGACCGGGGAACGGTCTGCGACCGGTGCGGCGACTGATCAGCAGATCCGGGGCAGCTGTTCGCCTGAAAGCCAGGGTATGATCCTGTCACCCCCAATGGCGGTCCTAAGGCTCACGGCAGCGGGCCCAGGGTTGATCACTTCCCCGATGATCGCGGCATCCCGCCCCAGATCGTGATGGTTCATGGTCCGAAGCAGATTGTCCGCGTCTTTTTCCGCCACCACGGCCACCAGCTTGCCTTCGTTGGCCACGTAAAGGGGATCGAATCCCAGAAGGCGGCATAATGCCGAGACTTCCGGTTTCATTGGAATCGCCGATTCATGGAGGCGAACCGCCACGCCGGCGTCACGGCTCATCTCGTGCAGCACCGAGGCCAGCCCTCCCCGGGTGGGGTCCCTCAAAAATTTGATGTCAGCCCCGCTTTCCAGCATCGCCGCCGTCAGATGGTTCAGGGGGGCCGTGTCACTGACGATACTCGTGGTGACCCCCAACGCTTTCCGGGCCGACAGGATGGCCATCCCGTGATCGGCCAGAGTGCCGCTCACGATGATCCGGTCGCCGGGCTCGACGGTTTTTTCCGTGAAAGGAATGCCGTCCACCACCCCGATGCCGGAGGTGGTGATGAAGATCCGGTCTGCCGCGCCTCTGGGAACCACCTTGGTGTCGCCGGTGACGATCCGGACGCCCGCCTCATTGGCGGCTCTGTCCATATCATCGAGAATCCGTTCCAGGTCATCCAGTGAAAAGCCCTCCTCGATGATCAGGCTGCTGCTCAGGTAAAGGGGACGGGCCCCGCACATGGATAGATCGTTCACCGTGCCGCAGACCGCCAGCCTGCCGATGCTGCCGCCGGGGAAAAAGATCGGGTCCACCACGTAGGCGTCGGTGCTGAAGGCCAGCCGGGTCTGGTCGATGTCGAAAACAGCCCCGTCGCCCAGGCGGTTCAGCAGCGGATTTCCGATCAGGGGAAGAATCCGCTCCCGGATCAAGAGGTCGGACCGCTGCCCTCCCCCGCCGTGATCCATCAGGATGACGCGGTCCTTCTTTTTCAAAGCATCCGATTCGTCACCACCCGGATTCGATGTTGGATGTTCAGTGTTCGATGGTCGATGTTCACCGTTCATTTTTTCTTCTTTCATCCCAATCCCTCCCCATAATGATAATACGCCGCGCAGGTCCCTTCGCCGGACACCATGCAGGGGCCCACGGGATGGGACGGGGTGCAGGCCCTTCCGAACAGGGGGCAGTCCGGGGGCCGGATCGCTCCGGTGAGAATGTCCCCGCAGGCACAGCCCGGCGGGTCCGGAACATCCAGGGGGCTCAGTCCGAATTCCCGGGCTGCGTCGAAACGGCTGTAAGGTTCGGCAAGGGCAAGGCCGCTCGCAGCAATCACCCCGAGTCCCCGCCACCTGGAATCGCAGACCGTGAACACCCGGTTCATCAGGGCCATGGCCGACCGGTTCCCCCCGGCGCTCACGGCCCGTTCATACGCGTTGTAAAGCCCGGTTTGTTCCGATTCCAAAGCCTCGATCAGAGCGGCGAGGCCCCGCAGAAGATCCACGGGGTCAAAGCCGGTGACCACGGCCGGCCGGCCGCTTCCCTGCACCACATCCCGGAAATAATCGGCTCCGGTCATGGCGCACACATGGCCCGGAAGGATCAGACCGTCAACGGTGGCGGCCCCCTGGCCCATCACGGCGGCCACGGCAGGCGGGGTGAGCTTGTGGGCCGAGTAGACAAAGAAATTCGTGACGTTCAGCCGCTCGGCCTCGATGATGGCGGCGGCCACGGTGGGGGCCGTGGTCTCGAACCCCACAGCGGCAAACACCACCTGTTTCCTTGGGTGGTCCATGGCCAGCGTCACCGCGTCCATGGCCGAGTATACGACACGGATGGCCGCGCCCTCGGCCCGCCGGTCCTGGAAGGAACCGTTTGATCCGGGCACCCGCATCAGATCCCCGAAGGTGGCGACGATCACGTCCTTATTCCCGCAGACACCCGTCAGCGCGTCGAGATCCCCGGTGGGCGTGACACACACCGGACACCCCGGCCCGGAAAGAAGCCCCACACGGGACGGCAGCAACGACCGAATCCCGTGCCTGAACATGGCCACCGTGTGGGTGCCGCAAACCTCCATCACCGTCACCTTTTTCCGGCTGATGTGGTGGATATGATCCGACAGAGCCTTGCAGGCGTCGGGGTTTCGGTAGCCTTGGGTCCAGTTTATGTCCATTGTTTTCCCTTAAATTGATGTATCTTGCCTCCGGCGGCCTCCCGGGGGGCCAGCTTTTGAAAAGCTGGACAAATAAGTTTTTTATGATGCCCATTCCCAACCCATTTGTCCCGCTTTTTAAAAGCGGGCCGCCGGAGGCATAAAACAAACATCAAACCCCCTCCCTCGCCGCAGCGATACCCGTCTGCCCCAGGGAGAGGCCGCCGTCGCCGGAAGGGACCTGGGACTGGGTCAGGACGGTGAATCCCTGGAATTCAAGGGAACGGGTGAGGCCCAAGAGCATTCGGGCGTTCTGAAACACGCCTCCGGACAGGGCCGCCACTTGGATTCCAGTCTGTTTTGCCAAACGGACACCGATGGCGGTGAACTGATCGATCAGGGTCTGGTGGAACCGGGCGCTGACCTGAGACGGCGGTGTTCCGGTTGACAGATCGGCGGCCAGGGCCCGGATCAGGGGGGCCGGGTCCACCACCAAAACCCCGTCTTTTTCCTGAATCATGGCCACCGTGTATCCGTCCACATTCTCCGGCTCATCTATCGCACAAAATTCCAGGGCCATGGCGGCCTGGGCGTCGAAGGTGTTCTCATAACACAATCCCAGGATGGCGGCCACGGCGTCGAACAGGCGGCCCATGCCCGAGGTCAGGGGCGCATTCACTCCCCTTTTCATCATGGCGATCAGAGCCCGGGCCGAGGCCGAATCGAAAACATCGGCGCTGTGTTGGATCAGCGGCACATCGAGGTCCCACATGGACGGCCCAAACGTCCGGTAAAGGTAGCTGAGGCCCATGCGCCAGGGTTCTTTCACCGCCGCAGAACCGCCGGGCATGGGCACCGGGGCCAGATGGGCGGCCCGGCGGTAATCGCTGCGCGTTGTTACCAGCACTTCCCCGCCCCAGAGGGTTCCGTCCTCCCCGAAGCCCGTGCCGTCAAAGGCAAATCCGATCACCGGATCTTTGAATTCGTGCTCCACCATGCAGCTCACGATATGGGCATGGTGATGCTGCGCCGTCATCACCGAGGCCTGGGGGTACTGACGGTTCAGTCCGGCAGTGGGCGCGTCGGGATGGCTGTCGTGAACGAGAACGTTCGGGGCCACCTGGAACAACCGGTCCATGTGACCGGCCGTGTCCAGCAAAGCGCCCAACCCCGACGGTGTTTCCAGATCTCCCACATGGGGACTTACAAAGGCCCGGCCGTCTTTGGAAAGGCACACGGTGTTTTTCATGAGAGCACCGGTGGCCAGAATGGGCGGCCCGCCGTCCTCAAGGACCAGGGGGAGAGGCGCAAAACCACGGCTGCGGCGGAACACCCGGAAGCGCCCGTGGATCCAGCGTCCCACCGAATCGTCGCAGCGGGCATGGATGGCCAGGTTGTGGGTGAGAAACGCATCAGCCACACCGGCCAAAGCGCCCAAGGCCTCGGCAGTGTCCCGGACCATGGGCTCGCTTTTCCGGTTGGCACTGGTCATGACGAGAACGGTGAGGGGCTCTTGGAGAAGAAGCAGGTGGAGAGCCGTGTAGGGCAGCATCACACCCACCAGGGGATTGGCCGGGGCCACGGCCTCGGCAAGGGTAAAATTCGGATCGGTCCGTTTTCGAAGCAGCACCACCGGGCGGACCGGGGATTGAAGGGCCTCCATCTCACCGGCGTTCACCTGGGCAAAACAGTGGATCAGGTCAAGGGATGCGGCCATCACGGCAAAGGGTTTGCCTCCCCGGTCCTTGAAGGTCCTCAGCCGTTTTACCGCGTGGGGGTTGGCGGCGTCCACGGCCAGATGAAAGCCGCCCACGCCTTTCACGGCCAGGATCTTTCCTTCGATAAGAAGCGTCCGGGCCAGATCAAGGGCCGGGCCGCCGTTAATTGGCTTACCGTCAGGGCCTAACAAAGAAAGCTTAGGACCACAGGCCGGGCAACAGATCCCCTGGGCGTGGAAACGACGGTTCGAGGAATCGCCGTATTCGGCCCGGCATTCCGGGCACATGGGAAAATCGTCCAGGGTGCTGGTCTGCCGGTCAAAGGGAAGGGATTTCACCACGGTATACCGGGGCCCGCAGTCGGTGCAGGCGATGAAGGGATAGGCGAAACGCCTGTTTCCGGGATCGCCCAGCTCCCGGCGGCAGGTGTCGCACAGGGCCGCGTCCGGGGGAACCAGGGTGGACGGGGCCGACGTTTCCCGGCTTGTTTCGATGGAAAAATCCGTAAAAATTCCAAGGGGCCGGGATTCCACATCTATGCCGGTGATCCGGGCCAGGACGGGCGGTTCATGGGTCAGACGATCTGTGAAACGGGCTAAAGCAGAAAGCGGGCCCTGGATTAAAATGTCCACCCCGTCCCGGGTGTTGGTCACGGTTCCCGTGAGCCCCAACTCACGGGCCGTGGTGCAGACAAAGGGCCGGAAACCCACGGCCTGGACCACGCCCTGGACCCGAATCCGCTGGCAGATTTGATCTTCTTTTCCGGGTCCTGTTTTCTGGGTCATGGCCCCAGCCGGTACAAGCGGTTCAGGATCTCCAGGGTTTCAAGGGCCGCCCGTTCGTCGATCCGGTTGATGGCGCAACCGGCGTGGACGATCAGATAATCCCCGACTTTCGGATCGTCGATGAGAAGAAGGCTGACCTTCTGGGTGAGCCCGTCGGATGTGACATAACCGGCGGTCCCCTCGATCTGTGTCAGCCGCATGGGGATGGCGAGGCACATGGCAAAACTCCTTGAACACAGGAATATCCCCGGGGGTTTTTGAAGAAATTCCGGAGGTGTTTCTAAAAAGGATTTCCATCTTTTTCGATGTTTGGATACGATAAACCGAACATACATTCAAAGACAACCCTAAACTTTCTGCGTTCCACCGGTTGACAGGTTTTTCCCATGCACGAACTGAGTCTGGCCACAGAGGTCGTCGAATCCGTGATCCGAAGCATCCCGCCATCCCACGCGGGCCAGCCTGTGACGCGGCTCACCTTGTCCATCGGAAAAATGGCCTGCGTCACCGTGGACAGCTTAAGGTTCTGCCTGGAAATCCTCAGCCGGGGAACGGTTCTTGAATCGGCGGCACTGGTGATCGAAGAGATCCCCGTCACCGCCACATGCCGGGCCTGCCAGCACACCTGGACCCTGAACGACCCCCTGTTTCTCTGCGAAGCCTGCCAGAGCCCGGACATCCACATCACATCCGGTCGTGAGATGCTGATCCGGTCCATCGAGATAAAGGAGAACGATTGTGGAAATTGAGATCAACCAGACCATCCTTGCGGCCAACGAGGGCGACGCCCGGGAGAACCGGGCCTATTTTACCAGCAAAAACCTGTTCGTTCTGAACGTGATGAGCGCCCCCGGATCGGGCAAGACCACCCTTCTTTCCCAAACCTTGAAACACCTTGAAAAAGACCTCCGCTGCGCCGTGATCGTGGGAGACATCAGCACGGACAACGACGCCAGAAGGCTTATGGAAACAGGGGTTCCCGTGACCCAGATCAACACCGACGCCTTTGGAGGCGACTGCCATTTGTCGGCCCGGAGAATCCTGGACGCGGCATCGTCGCTACCCCTTGATGCCGTGGATCTCCTTATCGTGGAAAACATCGGAAACCTGGTGTGTCCGGCGGAATTCGACATCGGGGAAGACGCACGGGTCGTGGTGATCAGCGTCACCGAAGGCGAGGACAAACCCAAAAAATACCCCCTGATGTTCCGGGTCGCCGACGCGGCGGTCTACAACAAGACCGACCTTCTCCCCCACCTGGACTACGACATGGACAAGGCCCTGGAACACATCGCCCATATCCATCCGGGCATGCCGGTGTTTCCTCTCTCGGCCCGGACCGGCGAGGGGCTCGTGCCCTGGGTGGAATGGGTGAGAGGGAAGGTCGCTGAAAAACGTCTGAAGGCCCTTGGTTGACAGTCAAATCGGTATCGGTATCGCTATCGGAATCGGGATCGGGATCGTAAAAAAACACAAAGCACGTCACTGTAAAAAAATCTATTTCCATCGACCGATGTCGATAAAATTCAAAAAAAACAGATTCCGATAGCGATAGCGACGACCATCGAATTGACGGCACCATCGCTATCGAAAAACAGGACGGAAAAGCTAAAAAAATCTTAATCAAAAAAAATGAAAGAATAATTTATATGTCTTTTGGACACGAAAAACTTGATGTTTACCGCCTATCAATCGAATACGTCGCATGGGTTTACGCCAAAGCCGCCAGATTAAACGGTGTGCACCGTTCGGCTCGGGATCAATGGCTTCGAGCCAGCCAGTCGATACCGCTAAATATCGCCGAAGGCAACGGCAAAACAGCTGAAGCGGATCGAAGACGATATTTCGAAATTGCACGGGGATCTTCCTTGGAATGCGCCGCCATACAGGATGTTTTGGTTGTTGGCAAAGCGCTTTCCGAAACTGAAAGCAAAAAACAAAAGGCCTTTCTGGACCGCATTGTGGCCATGCTTACCCGGTTGGGCGGGAGGGGCTATTGTGTTAAAGAAGAATCCGTTGCATATGAATTCAAATCAATCGTATGTGAAAAAGATACCGATTTCTTTTGATATTTGTTTAAAAATCCAAAGCTGTTTTGGTATCTCGCTATCGAAAAAACAGAACGAAGCACATCGTTGTAATAAATATTCTTCCTTCGGCCAATGTCGGTAAAATTCGAAAAAAGCCGATCCCGATAGCGATACCGATAGCGACGGCCATCGAATTGACGGCACAACCGGGATCGCTATCGCTATCGAAAAACATGCCGGACGCAACCCGGCGTTACCGGCCATGACACCACCTGGTCGACCTCCAAGTTCCTTTTGAAATAACAACATCTTGAACACAGGTTGCCTCCGTGACCACAGCACCTGAAAAAATCAAAGTTCAATTGACAAACAGAACCGTCCGTCCTTATAATGGCTGAAAAAATCGAAACATGAACCATACGTCAACACCCGAATCCTGACCCGGAAAAACAACATCGATGATCAAAACCAGGCCACCCTTGCCGTGTCTTGACTGTTCAAACCCAAAGCCCATATCCCAGCCCGTTTCCATGGAACGTAAAGGAATGATTCTATCGTGAATGACATCACCGAAGCACGGGCCTCTCTCCAGGAGGCCATGAATTTCTTAGGAGCCCTGGCCAGCGGGATCGAGCAGGCCATCGGCCAGTCGGCCAACAGCATTTCCTTCCTGGCGGGCAAACGCCTGGGCATGCAGTTTTCCGAAGGAGCCCCCGCCACAACCGACATCGTCCAGGCCCTTGAAACAATCCGTGATGTCCTGGTCCGGTACAACTGCCTGTGGCATTTCGAGCCGTTCAAACCCCACGACAGGCCCTCGCTTGTTCTTTCCAGCGGCCACGAGGACGAAATCCTCCTCGCGTTCAGCGACTGCATGATCCGCCAGTCTTTGTTCAAATTCGGGCACAGCCAGAAAGGCTCGTTGTGCAACATGATGAACGGGTTCTTTTCAGGAGCCATCCGGAACATCATGGGCGTTGACTCGACCCTCCAGATCCTCCACGCCGGTGAAAACGCCTGCCTGAAGAAACTGGTGGTAAACAGGAACACCGACACCGACGAACCCGGGGAAGATTACGAGGTGACACCATGAGCGAAACCAAGGCGAAACAACCGGTCACCGTGAACCTGGAATGGCTGAGCGACTGCGGGGGCTGCCACGTGGCCGTGGTGGACCTTCACGAGAAAATCGAAAAAGTCCTGGAGGCGGTGACCATCCAGCGCTGTCCTGTGCTCACGGACATCAAAGGATACCCCAAAGCCAGGGTGGGACTGGTGTCCGGCGCGATCCGCAACGAACACGACCGTCACGCCGCCGAGGAGATGCGAAAAAGCTGCGACCTGGTCATCGCCTGGGGTTCCTGCGCCGTGTACGGGGGCATCGTGGGTGCCGGCACGGTTCACAACCGCAGCGAGATTTTCGACACGGTGTACCATCACGGCAAAACCACGGCAACGCACACCGGCCCTTCGGTGGAGGTGTCTCCCCTTGAAAAGATGGTGATGCCCATCGACGAGGTCATCGACGTGGACATGTACCTTCCCGGCTGCCCGCCCCACCCGGCCTTCGTGTTCGACGCCCTGATCTCCCTGGTGGAGGGACGGACGCCCAAGGCCGGCAAACGCTCGGTGTGCGGACGCTGCAACCGGGTCATGAAGAAAACCGAGATAGACCGGATCAAGAGCAGTTCCGAAGGCATTCCGGACCCCCGGCTCTGCTTTCTCAGCCAGGGTTACATCTGCATGGGCAGCGTGACCCTGGACCGGTGCCTGGCCCCCTGTCCCACCAACGGGGTGGTCTGCACAGGCTGCGCCGGAGCCACCATGCAGGTCTTGACCGAACCCAACCGTGACATCCGCACGGAAATCGCCGACAGGATGTCACGCCTCACCCACATTCCCCGGCAGACCATCATCCGGGAGATCGAGCGGACCGCCAAATCCCACTACTCCTACACCATGGCGTCCACCATGATCGGCGACAAACCCACCTTCCTCATCAACAAATGGCTCAAAGACGCGGAGGCCAGCTATGAATAAAACCATCACCATCGACCCGGTGACCCGGATCGAAGGGCACGCCCGGGTGTTTTTGAACATCGGTGACGACGGGTCTCTGGCCTCGGCCGGTCTCGTGGTCAACGAACTCCGGGGCTTCGAGCGGATTCTCGCGGGCATGGAGGCCGACCGCATGCCCCTGATCACGGCCCGGATCTGCGGCGTCTGTCCGGCGGCCCACCATCTGGCCGCATCCAAGGCCCTGGACAACGCGGCGGGCGTCACGGCGCCGCAGGCAGCCCAGCTTCTCCGGGAATTGTTGTGCCTGGGGCATCTCATCCACTCCCATGTGCTGTCGATCTTTGTCCTCGAAGGCCCGGACCTGGTGTTCGGCCTTGATTCGGACCCGGCGGAAAGCAACGTGGCCGGCATTGTCCGGGCCAACCCCGAGCTGGCGAAAAAGGCCTTGCGCTGCCGGACCCTGGGCCAGAAAATCGGAGAAATGGTGGGCGGACGGGGCATTCATCCCGTGACCTCGGTGGCCGGAGGCATCTCCTTTGTCCTGGACAATGAAAAGAAAAACCAGTTCCAAACCTGGATCATGGAAATCAACGAGCTGGTTCCCCAACTGGCCGTGGCCGCCAAGGACCTGCTGCTCCGCCTGATTGACCAGCATCCCTCGCTTCTTTCGGACTGGGTGATTCCCTCCTGGCATGTGGGGACAGTCCAGGACGGAAAAGCCGCCATGTTGAACGGAGACCTGAGGGCCGTGGACGAAAAGGGCAAGGTGCGGGCCGAGTTTC
Source organism: uncultured Desulforapulum sp. (assembly GCA_964637565.1). Classification (GTDB taxonomy): domain Bacteria; phylum Desulfobacterota; class Desulfobacteria; order Desulfobacterales; family Desulfolunaceae; genus DYJE01. Next base: position 14,000 of record CAZWTY010000050.1, on the reverse strand, counting down.
CCACCGGAGACTATGACAAGCATCTGGAAGAAACGGTGGTGGACTGGTCGTACATGAAAGAGGTCCGCATCCTCAAGAATGAGGAACGATTCGATTACCGGGTGGGTCCCCTGGCCCGGGTGAACCTGTCCGAAGGATTCGGCACCGAAGCGGCGGATTTCGAACTGGCCTCGTTACGTAAACTCGGAGGCGATCCCTGCCACGCCGTGGCCTTCCAGGCCTACGCCCGGGTGGTGGAAATCCTGTACGCCGCCGAACGGGCGCTCCAGATCATCACCGATCCCGAGATTCTCGGAGAAACCCGGGTGCCTGTCACGTTCAGGGGCGGCCGGGGCGTGGGCCATGTGGAAGCCCCCCGGGGTACCCTGATCCACGACTACGAGATTGATGAAAACGGCATCGTCCGAAGTGCCAACCTGATCGTGGCCACCCAGCAGAACTACGTGTCCATCAACCAGACCATCGAGAAGGCCGCCGTTTCCCATGTGTTGGGGAAATCCGACGACGCCGTGCTGCTGAACGCCATCGAATTCGGCATCCGCTGCTACGATCCTTGCCTGTCCTGCGCCACCCACGCGGTGGGGGCCATGCCCCTGGACGTCGTCGTGACCCAGGGCGGCACCATCCTTCGAACCGTAAGGAGGAACCGCTAATGGTGGAGATTCACCTGCACGAACCGTCCTGCCGGGGCTGCGGCCTCTGCTCTGAGATCTGCCCCACCTTCGTCTTCGAATACGACGAAGAAAAGAGCCTGGCCTATATCCGTCATCCCGAGGACTGCATCGCCTGCCTGTCCTGCGCGTACATCTGCCCGTCCGGGGCCATCACCCATGACAACTACCATGAGGTGAAGAACTTTTACCGGGACCAGGCGTTCTGCGGAAAAATGGAGAAATTTCTATGAGCAGCCAAACCCTTAACGATCTGACCCTGGACGACCACAAGGCCGCGTTCACGGAAGTGGCCTTTCTCACGGACATTTTCGCCGCCACCATCGACAACATCATGGGCGGGGCCACCTCGTCGGTGGGCCGCATGGCCGGAAGGGACACGGCCAGAAAATACCCCGTGTTTCTGGAAAACCCCTCCCTTGAGGATGCGGTGGCCGTGGTGACGAAACGGATGAAGGCCGGGTTCGGCATCACTCTGGAAATCGAAGGCGACGACACCTTCATGGTGTTTGACCGTTGCATCATCCGGGACATCTGCCGTCAGAGAAACCTCGACATGGGTCAGGCCCTGTGCCGCCTGTTCCATTTCTACCTGGACGGGGTGGTGGACGAACTGATCAACCGGCCCGTGAAATCAGACATCGACCGCTGCGGGGAAACATGCCGGACCAGGGTCAGAATCCAGTGACCGACGGAAGACCGTCCACCCTGGTGGTCTGCATCGGCAACGACCTGGTGGCCGATGACGCCATCGGCTACGACATCTATGAGACGTTAAGAACCCTTCGCCTTCCAGACCATGTGAGGCTGGAATACGCCGCCGTATGCGGGCTGTCGTTGCTGGATCTTTTCACCGGCGGTGAAGAACGCCTGATCGTGGTGGACGCCGTGGAATTCGGGGCGGATCCGGGCACGGTCCACTGCCTCGCCTGGGACGAGATCCCCCGGTTCAGCCGCTCGTCCATTTCCGTGCACGACGTGGGGCTGAAGGAAGCCATCGACATCGGCCGGGCCCTTTATCCCGAAAAGATGCCGCCTTCGATTTATCTCGTGGGGATCGAGGGGCGGTGTTTCAACCAAATGCGCGAATTTATGACACCTGCGACAGCCGCCGCCCTGAAACCTGCGGTGGAACGCATCCTTGATATGATCGGACAACACCCGTGACATGCATCACACAGGAGATATGAGGCTATGAAAACCGTTGTAAACACCATGAACCGAGTCGAAGACCCGAAGTCAGGTGCCAGCGAAGAAATCCTCCGCCTGGCCGAAGCCATGGTCAACGGAGAACTGGACGTGCGTGGAAACCCCGACGATTTCGAAGGTGAGGACCGCCGTCTCATCACCCTGGTGAACCGCATGCTGGACACCCTGGTGACACCCCTTCGGATCGCGGCCAACGCCATCGACCAGATTTCCCACGGCACCATCCCCCCCTTTCTGATCGACGATTACAAAGGCGAGTACAACGACCTGAAGCTCAACCTCAACACCCTTCTGGCCACGCTTTACGGACTGCACAACGAAACGAACAACCTGATCGAAAAAATCAACGAAGGCCAGCTCAGGACCCGGGGCAACGACTGGGATTTCAGCGGCATCTGGCGCGATCTGATCCGGGGGGTGAACGGAACCCTGGATGCCATCACCGACCCGGTCCAGGAAGCCGGGATCGTCCTTTCAAAACTGGCCGGTTACGATCTGAGGGCCCGGATGAAAGGCCGTTACAAGGGTGAGCACGCCATGATCAAACGGGTGATCAACGGAACGGCCAACTCCCTCCACTCCGCCATCGCCCAGGTGGCCGAATCGGTGGAAAGCGTCACGGAAGTGGGAAACCGCATCGCGATGAGCAGTCTTACCGTGGAACGGGGGGCCGCCGAGCAGAACCGTCAGGTTTCCGAAGCCTCGAAGAACCTGACCCACATTTCCGACAGTTCCAGCGTCACCGCACGCAACACGGAAAACGCCCGTGAGAAAGCCCAGCAGTCGGTCCAGGCCATCACCGCCAGCAAAAAAGCCATGGAGCGGATGCTCTCGGCCATGGACCTGATCCGCAAAGCCGCCGAAAACACCACCACCATTATCCAGGAAATCGACGCCATCGCCAAGGAGACCGACGCCCTGGCGTCCAGCGCCGCTGAAAAGGCGGTGATCATCCGCTCTTCAGCCGGCGGTTTCGGCGTGGTGGCCACGGAGATACGCGCCCTGGCCAAACGGTCCCAGGATACGGCCCGGCGCCTCGATGAATTCGGGGAAAAGTTCAAAACCCAGTCCCGGGAACAGGGGGAGGACGCCCTCGAAACCATGCAGAAGGAATTCAGGGCCATCATCGAGGATCTGCTCAACGTATCGAAAGTGTCCCACTACCTGGGCCTCAACGCCTCGGTGGCCGCAGCCCACGTGGAAGTCACCGGAGACCGTTTCGAAATCATGACCGAGGAAATCCGCCGTTTCGCCAAACGATCCACCGACGCGGCCCGGCGCACCGAAGAACTGATCAGGGAGTCTGTGGAAAACGCCCGCAAAGGGGAAGAGATCTCTCGGGAGATCGACGGTCAGCTGGCCGAAGCGGTAGAAGGCGGCAACATCATCAACCGACTCACCGAAGAGATTTCCGCGGGAAGCCAGGAACAGGCCCGGGGGCTCGGGGAAATCATCAAGGCCGTGGACCAGATCAACCAGGTCACCCGCCTGAACACCTCCATCGCCAAAGAATCGGCGGAATCCGCCCGCATCCTCGAAACGGAAACCCAGAAGCTGGGTCAGATGGTGAGCCAGTTCAAAATTGAACGGGGCAGCTGAACCAGACCGGTATATTATTCTGAATATCATTTCCCTAACGCGGTAGGTCGGGCGAAAGCCCGACCTACCAATGTTTTATATTGCCGGGAGGAATCGCATCGTGACCATGCCTGATCATATCTCCGGTTACCCTGTCCTTGAGAAACTCCATGAAACACGCGGTTCTGTTTTTTACCGGACCCGTATCGAAAAAACCGGCCGGACCGCAGTCATACAGCGGTTGAAGGTCCAGCATGCCAATCCATCCGAGCTTGCTGTTTTAAAACAGGAATTCCGCTCGCTTTCACGCAAAGAATACAGCCATGTCCTTCGACACCTCGACCTCCTCGACCTGAAAGACGGCACGGCCCTGATCCTCGAAGATTTCAAAGGGCTCCCCGTTTCCGGCCTGGTATCCAGCACCCCCCTTTCGGTCGAGGTGTTTCTGGACATCGCCATCCAGCTGGCCCAGGCCCTTGGCGAGCTTCACCAGGATGACATCACCCATGGAGCCCTCACGCCGGACCATATCTTCATCGACATGAACAGCGGCCATGTCAAACTGGGCGGCTTCGGGTTCATCGCCCAGTTCACCCATGAAAACGAGGCCATCCATGACGGTGAGGTGATTAAAAACACCCTGGCCTATATCTCTCCCGAACAGACCGGCCGGATGAACCGGGCCATCGATTACAGAACCGACCTGTATTCCCTCGGCATCTGTTTCTACCACATGCTCACCGGCTCGGTGCCGTTCATGGACCTTCACCCCATGAGGATGTTTCATGCCCACATCGCCCGGCATCCTGTTTCACCCTCGGACATCATGCCTTCGATCCCCAGGCCCCTGTCGGAAATCATCCTCAGACTTCTCCAAAAAACGCCTGAAGAGCGTTACCAGAACAGCTTCGGTCTTAAAGCAGACTTGGAAACCTGCCGGTCGGGACTGAAAAAAAACGGAATCATCCCGCCTTTCCACATCGGCCGCCAGGATATTTCCAAACGGTTCAATATCCCCCAGAAACTCTACGGCCGTGACGAGGACATCCAAAAACTCCTGTCCGCCTATGACCGGATCTGCCGGGGCGGAAAAGAGATCATGCTGATCACCGGCCCTCCAGGCATCGGGAAAACCGCCCTGATCCGTGAACTGGACAAGGGTATCGTGGAGAAAAACGGGTACTTCATCAGCGGGAAATACGAACAACTCCGAAAGGATGTGCCCCTCAGCGCCCTGATCCAGGCGATCATGGGCCTTGTCCGGGACATGCTGTCCGAAAGCCAGAGAAACATCACCGCATGGAAAGACATGATCCTGAACGCCGTGGGCAACAACGGCCGTGTGATCACCGATGTGATCCCCGAAGTGGAGCTCATCATCGGCAGACAGCCGGACCTTGCCGTGCTGAACCCTGAAGAGACAAAAAACCGTTTCAATTTCGTGATCGAACGGTTCATGGAGGCCATTGCAACACCTGACCATCCGGTGATCCTTTTCCTGGACGACCTTCAGTGGGCCGACCTGGCCAGCTTCGACCTGCTCGAGCGGTTGTGCGGCAATCCGGATATCCGGCACCTGTTCATCATCGGATCTTACAGAGACAACGACGTGGACTCCAGCCACCCCCTGACCGCCGTGATCACCCACATCGAGCAACACGAGGTTCCGGTCCACACCCTGGCCCTCCAGCCTCTTAGGGAGTTCGATGTCCGACAGATCATCGTGGATTTCCTGAAATCCTCCCATGAACGCGGGGCGTATCTCTCGTCACTGGTTCATGAAAAAACAGGGGGCAATCCGTTTTTCATCAACCAGTTTCTGAAAAAACTGTTTGAGATGAAATATATCTCTTTCGATCCGGACCAGGGATGGCGGTGGGACCAGGAAACCCTTTCAAGTCTCCAGGTCACGGACAACCTGGTGGACCTCCTGGTGGACAAGATCCGTCAGCTTTTCCGGCACACCATCGACATGCTCACCCTGTGCTCATGCATCGGAAACAGGTTCGATCTGGAAATGGTCAGCCTGGTGACCGGCCAGACTCTGGAACAGGTGCTGCCCGGAATCACCGAGGCGATCCGGGAAGGTCTTGTGGGAAAAACAGCGCAGCACTACGTATTTCTCCATGACCGGATCCAGGAAGCGGCCTATTCCATGATTCCCGACCAGGATAAGGCGGCCTGTCATTACCGTATCGGCCGCATCGAACTGGCCCGGAACGATGCGGAGCAGCTGAGAAAAAAAATATTCTATATCGTGGACCAGCTCAAATTCGGCATGGACTGTTTCCCCGATCAAACGGAAAAAACAGAGTTCATCCGCCTGTGTCTCGAAGCGGGTCGAAAAGCCAAACGGGCCACGGCCTATGTCCAGGCCACCGGCTATCTGAAAACAGGCATCGCCCTTCTGGAACCGGATTCCTGGGACCGGGATCATTCCCTGGCCTATGAGCTTCACCGTGAACTGCTCGAATGCCTCTATCTGACCGGTCACTTTGAAGAAGGGGAAGAGCTGTTCACATTCACGCTGGAAAGAACGCGGTCCATCATCGATATCGCCAATCTGTCATCGTTGATGATCATCCTGTACACAAGCCAGGGGAATTTTGACAAAGCCTTGAAAATCGGTTACCAGGCGTCCAGAGCCGTGGGGCATCCCTTGCCCCAGAGAACCAGCGACATCCGGGTCGGCCTGGCTCTTGTCCGTCTGTGGCTGACATTCAGGGTCAAGCGAGTGGAAGACCTTCTCCAGCTGCCCGACATCCAGAATCCGGTAATCATCGCCTCCGGCAACCTGTTCATCAATACCGGCACCGTGGTTTACTACAGCAATCCCAATCTTTTCGCCCTCACCATCATTGATGGCAACCGGATCACTTTCGAGTACGGCAACTGGGAGATGTCCGATTACAGCCTCACCGCCCTGGCCTGTATCCTCGGTTCCGTCATCGGGCTTTACCCTTTAGGGTATCGTCTCGGCCAGACAGCCCTTGCCATGAGCGACCGAAAACCAGGGCACACCAACCGGTGCCGGATCAACTTCCTTTTCGCCATGATGGTCCTGCCCTGGACACGGCACGCCGCAGAATCCATTCCGTATTTCAGGAAAGCCTACACCTACGGAATCGAATGCGGAGACCGCCTGTTTGCCAGCCACAGCATCAACCTCGCAGGCATGTACCGGATCATGCTGGGCCATCCCGTGGACGAGATCCTGGAAGAATACACCCGGTACCATGATTTCATTTTTTCGGGCAAAGACCCCTTCGTCAAATCGAGTTTCACGGAAAACCGCAGGGTTCTTCTCTGCCTCAAAGGCCTGCTTCCTGAACGTCATTGCCTGGACGACCAAGATTTCAGTGAAAAGGAAAACCGGGCGTTCTACATCGAATCGGGCAACGAACTCGGGCTTTTTTATTTCCTTTGGAATCTCCAGCATATCCGGTACCTGTTCGGACATTACGAAGACGCCCTGTCGATTTCCAATGAATTGAAAAAGCTCATGAAACGCAAAGTCGCCCTGGGCTGCCTCCATTACGGGGACATCCTGTTTATCCATTCCCTGACCCTTGCCGCCCTTTACCCGTCCCAAAGGTTAGCCGGCAAAATCAGAACCAGGGCCGCCATCCGGCAGAATCAGAAAAAAATGAAAGCCTGGGCCAAACACAGCCCCATGAATTTCCGTCACAAATACCTGCTCGTGGAAGCGGAATGTTACCGGATCAGCGGCAGAAGCGGCCGGGCGGCCCAGGCTTACCGCGACGCCATCCAGTCTGCCAGCGAATCGGGGTACACAAACAGCGAAGCCATAGCCAATGAACGTTTTGGCCATTACTGGCTCTCCTCGGGTTTCCGGGATATTGCCGGCTTCCACTTCACCGAAGCGTGCCGGTGTTACGAACGATACGGCGCCCAAGGCAAACTGAGCCAACTGAGAGAAGCCTTTCCAGGCCTGATCAGGACAACCCGGACCGCCCCAGACGAATCGGCCAGAACCATATCCGATTCCCTGGACCTGACCACGGTTATCTCGGCGTCCCAGGCCATTTCCGGTGAAATCCACCTTGGAAAACTTCTGACGACCATGTTGAAAAGGTCCATGGAAAACGCGGGGGCCGAACGGGGATTCATGGTTCTCGAAAACAACGGGAACCTTTTCGTGGAGGCGGAAAAGGATATCCGCTGCGATGAGATTCCCGTGCTCAGGTCCATCCCCCTGGACGACCATGACGGGCTTTCCCATGCCATCGTCAACTACACGGCAAGGACAAAGGAGATCCTCCTTCTGGACAACGCGGCAGCCTCCGGCGACTTCACCCGGGATCCCTATGTCCTGAAGCACCTTCCCAAATCCATTCTGTGTCTGCCGGTCCTCAATCAGGGACGGTTGTCCGCGGTGATCTACTTTGAAAACAACCAGACCACCCGGGCCTTCAGTGAAGAACGCATCGAACTGGTGAAAATCCTCGCGTCCCAGGCCGCCATCGCCATCGAGAATTCCCGGCTGTACGAAAAGATGGAGGAAAACGTCCGGATCAGAACCGCCGAACTGGACCGGACCCTGAAAGACGTGGAAGACATCAACAAACGGACCATGGCCAGCATTGCCTATGCGTCTCTGATCCAGCAGTCCCTGCTTCCGGACCCGACGCTTGTGGCCCAGGTTCTGCCCAGGAGCTTCGTGCTCTGGCAACCTCGTGAAATCATCGGTGGGGATATGTACTACATCGAGCAGTCCGGCCGTCACACGGTGCTTGTTCTGATGGACTGCACCGGCCACGGGGTTCCGGGAGCCATCATGACCATGCTGGCCGTGTCAGGTTTGAAGCAGATCATCCGGGATGAAAAAGACCATCACCCGGCTTCCATCCTGAAGAAGCTGAACCGGTTCATCAAGACATCCCTACGGCAGGACAGGCCGGACTGCCAGTCCGACGCAGGCCTCGACGCCGCCGTGATCCGCTGGGATCAGGAGGAAAAAACCCTTCACTACGCGGGGGCGAGGCTCCCCCTGTATTACATCAAAGACAGTGCGCTGCACACGATTTCCCCGGACAGGCAAAGCATCGGTTACTCCAAATCCCGCGCCGATTATGATTTCACCGTTCACACCCTGCCCCAGGCCGACACCCTGATGTTTTACCTGGCCACAGACGGTTTCATGGATCAGCTGGGCGGTGCGGGAAACCGGAGGCTGGGAAGCAAAGCTTTCATGAATCTGTTGCTTTCCAACCACGGCAAACCCTTTGACGGGCAGAAAGAATCCCTGATCAAAGCCCTGGCCCGCCACCGGGGCCTCCAGGCCCTGACAGACGACATCACCGTGATCGGATTTTGCGTCTGACGTTCAGGCAGATTTTTTCTCAAGACAGACGGATACAGGAGAGAAGGCCCGCGGCCGGAGTACCGGTCACGGGCCTTTTGCTTTCATCATTCCACTATCAGGGCTTCCGCCACGATCTCCCAGAGGTACTTCACCGGGATATTCATCTTGTGCTCGGCCAGGGCCTGCTTGATCTGGCCGTGGCAGCTGTGGCAGGGCACCACGATCATGTCCGGATCCACACGCCGGATCTGTTCGATCTTCTTCCGGGAGTAATGGGAACGCACCTCCTTGTAAGGAGTGAGCATGGTTCCGCCACCGCCGCCGCAGCAGTAGTTGTTGCCTTCCCTGGGATAGAGGTCCACCCAGTTTTCCACAAACTGGGACAAAATCCAGCGGGGCTCCTCGTAGTAGCCGTGACCGAACGCCTCCTCCGACTTCCTGCCGTAGTTGCAGGGGTCATGGTAGGCGATTTTTTCGGTGAACATCGTCTTGTCAAGGGTGATCCTGCCGTCTTTGATGTAATCCACCAGCAGATCGAACACCGTAAACGCTTTGTGTTTCGTGAAAAACTCGGGGTACCACTTTTCCAACCCTGACCGGGTTGCCATGTATGCGTGGCCTCATTCCGGGTACATCAGATGTTTGATCTTGAAATTCTCCATGTGCTCGACAATGCGGCCCACGATGATTCGCATGGACTCGTCGTCGCCGGAGAACAGCCCCCAGTTCACCCCTTCCCAGTTTTCGCTGGTCATGGTGAAATCCTCTTTGGCCGCGTGGAAGATCTTCCACCAGTGGACCAGATCTTCGTTCTGGGTGTTCACCAGCTTGTTGTGCAGGGTGTGGAGAAGGCTCGCGCCCTCCTTGTCGATGGGGGCCACGAAATCCTCGAAGCCATCGGTTTCCGCCACCTCGGTGGCCACATCCTCGATGATGAAGGTGAAATCCTCGGCAGGAATTCCGATGATGTTGCCCGTCTCAAGGCAAAGTTCCACGCCCTTGTGGATCTGGCCGGGCACGGCGTCCCGTTCCACCAGTCCCCGGGCCGTCCTCACCATGTGGACGATGTTGATGCCCATGGGGCAGGCGTGTTCGCATTTCCCGCACATGGTGCAGAGCCAGGGCAGTTTGGATTCCACCAGTTCAGCGTCCCGGCCTTCAAGAACCATGCGGACGATCTTCCGTGGATCAAACCCCTCCATGCCCGTGATGGGGCAGCCCGCCGAACAGGTGCCGCAGGCCATGCAGACCGCAGGTTCGATCCCGAACGGCCTCAGCGGGGCGGTTTCCTTGATGGTGTTGGGTGCAATATCCGTCATATGGACTTTCCTGAAATAGATATGATTGTGCCTCCGGCGGCCCTTCCGGGGGACCAGATTTTAAAAATCTGGACAAACGGGTTGTCATGGATTCGTGTTTCGTATCACAGTCCCACAAAAACATGTTTGTCAAACTTTTCAAAAGTTTGGCCCCCGGCAGGGCCGCCGGAGGCTTTATCCTAAAAAAACTCCTCAATCTCCCGCATCACCCGCGGTTCCTCGAACACTCCGATATAGACGCTGCTGTTCGGGCACACGCTGGCGCAGGCGCCGCAGCCCTGGCAACTGGTGTCGTCCACCATGATCCGGCCGCTTTCAAAATCCAGGTACCGTGCGCCGTAGGGGCATTCGGGAATGCAGGCTTCGCAGCGGGAGCAGAGACTGTGGCGCACCACGGCCCGGACTTTGGGCAGGGGCAGGGTCTGGTGTAAGAGAATCCGCAGGGCCCGCATGGCGGCGGCCGCGCCTTCGTCCATGGCTTCACCCGCTTTCATGGGGGCCCGGCCAAGGCCGCAGAGAAAGACCCCCTCTTTGCCCGAATCCACGGGACGCCATTTGCTGTTGGCCTCTTTGAGAAATCCGTCCGCTGTCACGGAAACCGGAATCACGTCCCGGAGTTCGCCGGTGTTTGACGGCGCAAGGCCGGTTGCAAGAACCAGAAGGTCCGGCGTGAGTTCCACAGGCTCCTGCATCACCGGATCAAAGCCCTTGACCGTGACCGTGCCGCCGTCCACGGCGACCTCAGGTTTCGCGTCCGGGTCAAAGGCGATGAACAGAGCCCCCAGGCGGCGGGCTGCCGTGTACAGTTTTTCCGATTCGCCGTAAGTCATGATGTCCCGGTAGAAGATTCGGACCCTGGCCTGCGGGTTCTTTTCAAGAATCGCGACAGCGGCGGCAAGGGCCTTGGCGCAGCAGACCCGGCTGCAATAGTTGGAGGGCTCTTCCCGGGTTCCGGCGCACTGGATGAACGCCACGTCGGAAAGGGTCGACAGATCCACGGTGCCTTCGTTCAACTGCTTGTCCAGATCAAACACCGTGACGATCCGCTCACTTTGACCCGCGCCGTAACGGTCCGTCTCTTTTTTCCCTCCGCCGGTGGCCAGGATCACGGAGCCGTAGCGCAAAGGCGTAACCGATTCCCTGCCGTCGTCACCTACGGCCAGCAGGCCTTCAAAAGCTCCGGGAAGTCCGGTGTGGGCCGTGAGCCGGGCTCGTGTGTGCACCGTGATTTTCCCATGGGACGAAACATCCCTCAGGAGTTTTTCGAACCGTTCCTTTTCCGGAATTGTGGTGATACATGGGCCGTTGCCGCCGATTTCAGGCGCTTGTTCAACCAGGTCCACCGTCACCCCGGCAGCCGCCATGGTCAGGGCCGCAGAAAGCCCGGCAGGACCTGAACCCAGCACCAGGGAGTTGGCGCACACCGGGCGGCCGAGAGGATTTTCATCGACCGTTCCGGATTTTTTGGAAAAAGCCAGACTTTTTCCTGCGGTCACATCCGCGGCGATCAGGGATTCGGCGATGTCCTTGAACTCGAACCTTTGGTTCAGGGCGAAAACGCCGTCACTCGCGGCATAGTCCGGCAGGGTGAGGCCATGCTTTCGGCCCGTGGAAAGCACCACCAGATCCACGGTTTCCTGCTGGAACTGTCCGTTTTTATCCACGTATCCCAGGGTGAGGTCCCCGTCGTTTTCGCTGGGCTCCACGCTGTGGACCCGGCACCGGACCAGGTTCACCCCGTGTTTTTCCACAGCCTCGTCCCGGTAGCGCTGGAAATCCCGGCCAAAGGTCCTCATGTCCATGTAGAAAATCGTGGTTTTCACGGTGCCGGCGCTTTTTTCCCGGGCCAGCACCGCTTCTTTCAGGGCGAACATGCAGCACACGCTGGAGCAGTGGTCGGCGTTTTCGGCGAGGTTCCGGGACCCCACGCACTGAATCCAGGCGATGCGGGTCACAGGTTTTTTGTCCGAAGGCCGGAGAAACTGGCCTTTGTAAGGCCCGCTGCTGCTGATGATCCGCTCGAGACCCTGGGAGGTCACCACGTTTTCAAGAACACCGAACCCGTAAAGATCCGAAGCGGCGGGATCGTACTGGCCCGTTCCCGTGGCCAGAATCACCGAACCCACGTTCTCCAAGGCGATTTCCGCATCCGGCGCGTCCAGGTTCACCGCCTTTTCCGGGCAGGCCGTGACGCATGCCCCGCAGCGGGTACAGGCTGTAAAATCGATGACCCGCATGCGGCCGTTCTGGTGGGGATCGCCCAGGTAAATCGCTTTTCGTTCGGAATATCGTTCGTTGAAATCGTCTTTCACGGAGACAGGACAAACCTCTTCGCAGACCCCGCAGCCGGTGCAGAGACCGTGATCCACCCCGCTTCCCTTCTTCGAGATGCGGACGTTAAGCTGGCCCGGAGCGCCGTCCACAGAAAGGATTTCGGCCTGGGGAAGGAAGGTGATGTGGTCATGAAACACGCCTTTCCTCAGGCAGACTTGGACGCCTTTGTCCCGGTCGATCATGGGGAGGATCTGGCACATGCCGCAGTGGTTGTCCGGAAACTGGTGGTCGAGTTTGCTTAAAATTCCCCCGGCGTAAGGGGCCTTGTCCACGAGGACCACGTCATGGCCCAGCTCGGCCAGGTCAAAGGCGGCCCGCATGCCGCTCACCCCGGCTCCGGCGATCACCGCGTGGATTCGTCTGTTTCCGGTTTCGATGTTTCCCTGGTTCATGGCTTACTCCTGACGTTGACCTTTTTTCGCGGCAAGCTGGGGAATGGGTTCCAACACGTCCCGGCCCGGCATGTAACCGAAGTAGCTTTGGGTTTTCTCCGCCACGGTCCGGAACAGGTCCGCCACGGGAATGTCCGACGGGCAGACGCTGGTGCACTGGCCGCAGCCAACACAGGCGTGGGCGATGTGGGACAGGCGCGTCATGTGGAACATGGTGGTGTCCATGGGCATCTTAACCTGCCCCCTTCGTTTCGCCCGTTCGAGAATCATGTCCGGAGGATAGGCGAACACGTCGGTCAGAAACACGCATTCCCGGCAGTAGCACACCGGACAGGCAGCCCGGCAGTTGTAGCAGTTGATGCAGCGGCTGATGTACGTCTGGAAACCCTCGACGGATTTCAGTGTGGACGCGGTTTCTTCGAAAAGCACTGTTTTACGTTGTTTCCGCTTTTCGGCCAGTTGGGAAAGGGCCTCGGCCCGGCCCCGGGGTTCTTCGATTTTGGACAGATTCAACCGTGCTGCGATATCTTGGCCCTTGGCTGTTCCGGCCTTGACGCCAAGCTGTCCGTCCATGCCGGTGACGCAGAACTGGAGGTCAGCGCTGTCCGGTATGAAGGCGTTGCAGGACAAGCAGGTGGCGGTGAGTTTTTCCTGAAAGGACAGATCGGAAGGAAACGCTTCGCCGAGGTTTTGCTTTTCAGCAGCCAGGGCCAGGTAATCCTTGTTTTCCAGACGGCCGGGGCAGTCCATACTGACCAGGATGGCGTGATCCAGGCTGCACTGGTTCAGCTTGGCCAGCTCGATAAAGGCCCGGACCTCGCAGGGTTTCATGACCAGGGCCACGGTTTTATCCGAAGGTTCCCGGACCAGCAGAGACGCCTGCCGGGCGTAGCTCACCGCAGCCGAAGGAGCCAGGGGAACGACGCGGTCCATGTTCGCCGAATCGGTGAAAACCGTGGGCATGGGAAGCCGGGACCAGGGATTCTCGGCAGACACCAGAACGGCATCTGCAACAGCTTGATCGAGCAGGTCTTTCAACAGCCGTGTTGCGGTGGCGGACGCGGTGTCGCCCGTCTGGTTCACTGTGTACATCGTCATGATTTACCTCTTAATATAAACGACCTTCATGGTTTTGTTCTTTTTTGCCTCCGGCGGCCCTGCCGGGGGCCAA
>CAZWTY010000049.1:0-30397 GCA_964637565.1 uncultured Desulforapulum sp. | reverse complement strand
ACCATGCCGGGGTAGTCGATCAGGGATGTCTTGATAAGTCCGCCGATGTTCATGGATCATGCGTCCGGTGAGGTAAGGGTTCTTGGAACGCCGAGTTGCACTCGGCATGGATTGCCGAGTGCAACTCGGCGTTCCCAGGTAGTTGAGCAGAACAGGGCCGAATTAAAAAAAGTGGTCAATGACCCGTTCATGGAAGAATCTGGTGAATGGTCTGTGGAACCGGGGCTGCTGAGTGATAGCGGCAGCCCCGGTTATGCATTTTTTCATTCGATGTTGACGGCTTCGGAAAAAGTCCGATCTCTGCGTTACGCTTCATCCCTCGTCACTGCGGCGTACCTTAAGTACGCCTCATTCCTCGGGATTCGCAAGCCTTGACCTCGAACTTTTTCCGAAGCCGTCTGAAACATGACTTTTTACGAGTCCATCGATGTTGGACGTTGGGCGTTGGATGTTCGACGTTCGTCTTTTAAAAAAAACCTCACGCCACCTTGAATGTCTTTCTCATGCCGAACTCACAGCGTTTCCCGTCGTTCCACTGCTGCACGGGACGCAAATATCCCACCACACGGGAATAGACCTCCGTCTCTTCGCCGCAGGTCCCGCAGGCGCGGACTTCGCCCTTGATATACCCGTGGGTGGGACATACGCTGAATGTGGGGCTCAGGGTAAAGTAGGGCAGGCGGAAGTTCCCTGAAACTTTCCGCACGAAGGATTTCACCGATTCCACATCGGTGACCTCCTCTCCCAGAAACAGGTGAAGCACCGTTCCCCCGGTGTACTTGGTCTGAAGCTCGTCCTGGAGGTTCAGCACCTCGAACACGTCGTCCGAGAAGTTTACCGGAAGGTGGGTGGAGTTGGTGTAGAACGGCACGTCGCTGTCGCCGTTGGCGAAGGCGGCGTCGGGGAATTCCCGCCGGTCCATCATGGCCAGGCGGTAACCTGTGCCCTCGGCCGGCGTGGCTTCCAGGTTGAAGATGTCGCCTGTTTTCTCCTGGATCTCTTCCATGCGGCTGCGGATATGGTCCATGACCTTGACCGCGAAAGCGTAGCCCTTTTCAGAGGAGATGCCCTCGCCCATGAAATTCTGACAGGCCTCGTGCATGCCGATGATGCCGATGGTGGAGAAATGGTTTTTCCAGTAGATCCCTGTTCGCTCCTTGATGTGGCGCAGGTAGAACTTGGAGTAGGGGTACAGGTTCTTTTCCGTGAACTCTTCGAGCACTTTCCGTTTGATGATCAGGCTGTCGGCGGCGATCTTGATCATCCGGTTGAGGCGTTTGAAAAAATCGTCTTCGGTGACGGCCAGGTGGCCGATCCTCGGGAGGTTCAGGGTCACCACGCCGATGGAGCCCGTGAGGGGGTTGGCCCCGAAAAGCCCGCCGCCCCGTTTTTTCAGCTCCCGGTTGTCCAGGCGGAGACGGCAGCACATGGAGCGGGCGTCGTCCGGGTTCATGTCCGAGTTCACGAAATTGGAGAAGTAGGGGATACCGTATTTCCCGGTCATCTTCCAGATGCTGTCCAGGTTGGGGTTGTCCCAGTCGAAATCCTTGGTGATGTTGTAGGTGGGGATGGGAAACGTGAACACCCGTCCCTTGGCGTCGCCTTCCATCATCACTTCGGCGAAGGCCTTGTTGATGATGTCCATTTCAGCCTGGAACTCCCCGTATGTTTCGCTTCGGTACTCCCCGCCGATGATGATCGGCTGGTCTTTCAGGATGGCCGGCGGGCAAAGGTCCATGGTGATGTTGGTGAAAGGCGTCTGGAAACCCACCCGGGTGGGGATGTTGATGTTGAACACGAATTCCTGCATGGCCTGTTTCACCTGCTTGTACGTCAGGTTGTCGAAACGGACAAAGGGGGCGAGAAGGGTGTCGAAATTGGAAATGGCCTGGGCTCCGGCCGCTTCGCCCTGAAGGGTGTAGAAGAAGTTCACCACCTGGCCCAGAGCGGACCTTAGATGGATCGGGGGAGCGCTTTCCACTTTGCCGGAAACGCCCTTGAACCCAACCATCAGGAGGTCCTGGAGGTCCCAGCCCACGCAGTACACCGAAAGGAGGCTGAGGTCGTGGATATGGATGTCGCCGGTGTTGTGGGCGTCCCGGACCTCGCCGGGGTAGATCCGGTTCAGCCAGTATTCGGAGGTGATGTCCGAGGAGATGTAGTTGTTGAGCCCCTGGAGCGAGTAGCTCATGTTGCTGTTTTCCTTGATCTTCCAGTCCAGCTTCTTGATGTAGTTGTCCATCAGGTCCGTGTTGGCCTTGATGGTGATGTTCCGGATCTGGGTCCGTTGTTCGCGGTACAGGATGTAGGCCTTGGCTGTCCGGTGGTAGGGGGAGTCCAGAAGAACGCGCTCCACGATGTCCTGGATCTCTTCCACTTCGGGTTGGGGTCCGATCCTGAGTTCGTGGGCCAGGGTGAGGACGCGCAAGGTCAGTTTCTTGGCTTCCCGTTCACTGAATTCACCGGTGGCTTTGCCGGCGGTGCTGATGGCGTTGGTGATTTTGGATGAATCGAATTCCGCCACATTGCCGTTGCGTTTGATGATGGTGTCAAACAAAGCTCTTCCCCCTTCTGTCATTGTTCCGGCCGGGCCGCGGCTCAGGAAACGTTTGTCACAAAAAAACAAAAAACCCGTTTTCATTCCAGGGTGAAAAAAGGTCTGTCCATGTTCGTAAATGGAAATCCGCCAGGCGGATCACAGGTTTGATGGCGCATACAGCGCCTGAAGTGGATTAACAATGGCACAAGATATTGGCGTGTGTCAAGTGTGATTTTCAATATATGGTGGAAATGTGTCCTGAAGCCCGGGATGCCCCAAAGGCCCGGCGGGGTGGTATCCAAGGCCCTGGGAGAAGCTGAAAAATGATCTGTTGCATTTTGAAGGTTTTCCCGTAGAATGCGGTTCCAAAACGACTTCAATATTCCACGCAACGAAACCTGACGATGAGCAGGAGGAGATCACACCATGAGTCTCGGCCCCAATCCCGTTTTCCGCAAGGCGATCGTGCCCTGGTATGAATCGAAAAGGATCTGCTGGGGACTGCTCGTGTTCATGATCCTGGTGATGCTGTTTGGAGCGGCCGGCGTTTATGTGGCGGCCGTGAACCCGGTCTTCCACCCACACATGTGGGTTCCTGGGCTCCTGATCGTCATGGCCCTGGTGGTTATCGTGTCAACCATCCGTCAGCTCCTGAGCTTTTACATCGACTGACATCAAACGCCCCGGGCATGTTCCTGGGTGATGTCCAGATCCACAGGCTGTTTTCCTCTGGAAGCCTCTTCCACTTTTTTCTGAAATTCGGGAAGTCCTGCCGAGGCGGCTTTGAACGCTTCGAGAGAAAGGGGCATGAAAGCCTTGGCCGACGATGTCAGCTCCGTGATCCGTGAGAAAGCGGCGGTGAGAGCGGTCAGGGGCAGGGGAGCGGAAATCGGGTTGTCCGATGGCGGCGGTTCCTCTCCGGCAAGGGGTTCCATGGTCATGCCGAACCGTTCCCTGGCCATGGCGATTCCCATGCTGAAAGCGGAAACGAGGTCGCTGTTGAGGCGTTTCAGGGCTTTGTAAAGGGTTTCCGTGTTCAACAGGGCCACGGTGAGGGCGGTGATGAAGGCGCGGTTCAGCTGGAGCTGGTGCTTCAGTCCGGTCACCCGCTTCCGGACCCTTGGAATCTGTTCGGTTTCGATGAAATCCCGCCTGGGGTCTTCGGGAAGGACGTCGTGATCGAGGGCCCTGGCCAGGTTGTCCTCGATGGCCCGCCCCAGGTAGATGTTCCGGCCCAGGGATGTGCAGAATTCACCGAGCGTCCTGATCTGGGATTTGAACAGTTCGATGTCTTTTTCAAAGACGTCGGCGGTCTTGACAAGGGCGTCCGCAAGCCGGACCGCGTCGTTCCGCCGTGATTCGAACTGGCTCAGATGGCGCTTCACCGGAGTGGCACGGAAAAACAGAATCTTGTCGACAAGGCGGGGAATGGGCTCGTCGCTCACCTGGTTGAGCTGGGGGTTGAGGCTCCGGGAGAGGTTTTCGATGTCGGTGAAATTCCCGTAAAGCCAGGAACCCTTGTCCAGCTGTTTCTCGATGACGGGAAAATGGTGGCGGATCTCGCCGATGACCTGGAGGCTTCCCTTGCGGGCCTTTTCGCCCAGCTGTTCCATGGTGGTGAGGTGCCTGTCCCTCAAATCCAGCTGTTCTGTGGCGTCCGGGTTGAATTCCAGAAGGGTTTCGATGTATCGCTCGGCGGATTTCCTGATTTTGGGGGCTTCGTCCTGATCGTCTTCGATCTGGTAGGGGCCGGGAAGCCAGCCGTCGTCTTCCAGTGTTTTCTGATCCGTGACAAACAATTCCACGTTGTTCCTCCGATAGATGGTGCCGATGGTTTTGTCCAGGTGGCGCCTGTCATGTCGCGTGATAAACGAGGCGGGTACGGGCCGGACGGCATGCCGCCCATGGAGAACGCGGTCCTTGAAGCGCGTCTCATGCGTGAGAATCTTTACGAGATATAAAGGAAAATCGTCCGGCCCGCAACGGGAAATAAACCCGGCCTGCCCGGATCGACCGTCGAATCCTGTTTTTTTCGGTGCGGATTGTGCTTCGGATCGTCAAAAAAAAGTAAACGGTCCACGCCTTCGAAATGTGGAAAGAGGCGTCAATCCATAGTCTCGGGTGGTGGATCGTTCTGATTTCACGGGGGAAAAGAGATTGGTGATTGACAGAAACAAAAAAAGTATACTAATGTGGCATCCTTCATATATTTACATATTGAATGACAGATTTTCCCTGTGGACTGGCATGACATGACACGCAGGCCCATTTCGAGATATGCGGTCAGGTGGTGCGAAGTGACCTGAGATCTCATTATATGCTTCCGATACCAGCAGAAGGTGTGATGAGGATTGAACGAATAATGTATATGATCCGTGCAAACGCAGAAAAAAACAGACTGTACATCACCCTCGGCAAGATGGGGGACCCGGATATCCGCGGCCTGGTGAAGGAAATCACCCACTGTGCGTCCACTCTCAAACCGGGTTTCACCTGTCTTGTGGATATACGCAACATGGACATCACCTACTCGGAGCGCCAGATGTTCACCATGGAACTGATCATGGGCGGCTTGATCGATGCCGGCATGTCCAGGGTGGTCCGGGTCGTGTCCAAGAAGAACAAGATCTCCCAGATGAAGATGGAGCAGGGAAGTCGGGCCCTGGGTTACAGGGCGAGGCCGGCATCCACCATCGAAGAGGCGGAGAACATCCTGGACGAAGAGGAAATGAGGAAGGCCGATCTGTGATGGGACGTTTTCTGATCCGCCTTTTTCTGACCCTGTGCCTCCTGGCAGGTTCCGCCCTGGCCGGCTCCCTTGAAACGCTGGAGGAGGCTGAAGCCCTGTTCGTGAAGAAAGAATACGGTAAATCGGCCCGCATGGCGGAAAAGGTGCTGAAAGAACAGCCCGACAACCTCCGGGCCGGACTTGTTCTGGCCGAATCCCTCAACGAAAGCCGCAAGTACTTGAAGGCGATAGATGTCTACAAGGATCTGATCAGGCAATCTCCTGACAACATGGAACTGGTATTCAACCTCGGAATCGTGTACAACAACGCCGAGTATCACGCCAACGCGGTCACGGCCTACGAGCAGGTGGTGGCGGTCCAGCCGGACAACCTGAAAGCCCGTCACAGACTCGGGATCAGTCACGCGCTGTGCATGGATCTCAGCAAGGCTTACGAGGTCTACCGGTTTCTCAAGAAGCGGGACGAGAAACTGGCCAATGACCTGCTGGAGTATATCCAGTCGAATCGGTAGACAATCCGGGACGCCGGAGCAAGGTTTCCGGGTTTGACATGTTATCCGTCCCAGTGTGGCGGAAGGGCTTATCTTATAAGGAGTGAATCATGAAAAAAGTGGGTTTTGTCGGGTGGCGGGGCATGGTGGGATCCGTTCTTATGGAACGGATGATGGCGGACAACGACTTCAGGGGTATCGAAGCCGTGTTTTTCACCACATCCCAGGTGGGCCAGAAAGGCCCCGATATCGGCAGGGAAACCCCGCCCCTCAAGGACGCCATGGACATCGATGCCCTGAGCGCCATGGACATCATCGTGACCTGCCAGGGTGGGGACTACACCAAGAAGGTCTACCCTGAAATCCGCAAGGCCGGCTGGAAAGGCTACTGGGTGGACGCCGCTTCGGCCCTGCGTATGGAAAAGGACAGCATCATCGTTCTCGATCCGGTGAACCGGGCCGTGATCGACCAGGGACTGGCAGACGGCGTGAAGGACTACATCGGCGGCAACTGCACCGTGAGCCTGATGCTCATGGGGCTCGGCGGCCTGTTTGCGGCGGACCTGGTGGAATGGATGACCTCCATGACCTATCAGGCGGCGTCAGGCGCCGGGGCCAACAACATGCGGGAACTGGTGCAGCAGATGGGCGCCATTTACGGCGAATCCCGGCTGACCCTGGACAATCCGGCGGCGAGCATCGCCGAACTGGACCGGATCGTGACCTCCACCATGCGCGGAGACGAGTTCCCCACCCGTTTTTTCGGAGCGCCCCTTGCGGGAAGCCTGATTCCCTGGATCGATGTGCCCCTTGAAAACGGTCAGTCCAAGGAGGAATGGAAAGGCTTTGCCGAAACCAACAAGATCCTGATGAGAAAAGACCCGATTCCCGTGGACGGGACCTGTGTCCGGATCGGCACCATGCGCTGCCACAGCCAGGCCATCACCATCAAGCTGAAAAAGGACGTTCCGCTCCCGGACATTCTCGACCTGATCCAGGGTGCCAACGAGTGGGTCCGCGTGGTTCCCAACACCCGGGAAGAGTCGGTGAAACACCTGTCTCCCGCAGCGGTGACCGGGACCCTCACCATTCCCGTGGGCCGTGTCCGGAAGATGAACCTGGGACCGGAGTACCTGAACGTCTTCACCGTGGGAGACCAGCTTCTCTGGGGCGCGGCCGAGCCCATCAAACGGATTCTCAGGATCATTCTCGACTATCTGGGATGATTTAGACCTTTTCCATGGCGGTTGTTGCGGGCTGGCTGACACCTCAGGGACAGTCCATGACAACCGCTGATCACCGGATGATTATTCGGGAGCATCGTGAGATAATGCCTTGACAGGTCTCGCGGGCGATGTAAAAGTGTTCGCATGTTCAGTACGGATGGCGGTAAGCTGCCGCCGTGGATCTGGTTTCCTTCAGGTCATGTCCCGGTGTGGGGCCGGTGATGTGGTGTGATTCGGCTCGCCTTTCACGTTCTATGTCTTCCGTCGCAGGAGTTAGTTTCATGAACCGCTGTTTTCACAGTACCTTTCTTCGGCTGATTCTCGTTTCCCTTCTCATGTCTGTCTGTTCGGGCTGCGGACTCTACACCCGTGTGGCGGTGGATCTGGGTTCTCCGGTGGTGGACAGAATGCGGGATTCGTTCAACGACAACTGCGATATCGCCATCGTGAAGGAAAGCCTTCCCTTTACCCTGGCCGGAATTACGGGGCTCATCGATACGTCCCCCAACAATAAAACCTTTCTGATCAACGGCTCCAACGCCTATTTCGCCTATGCCTTCGCCTTTGTGGAACACGGGGACGTGGTCCGGGCCAGGGGAATGTACCTTAAGGCCAGGGATTACGGTATGCGGGCCCTTTTCGGAAAGAAGTACCAGGAAAAGATCGACCTTCCCCTGGAGGAGTTCGAGGCCGAGGTGAAGAAGATCAGGAAAAAACAGGTTCCCGCCCTGTTCTGGGCCACCTTGTCCTGGCTGAACTACATCCGTCTCAACCTGGGGGATCTTGGGACCTATGTGGAGGTCCCAAGGGCCGAACTCATGGCCAGACGCCTGCTTGAACTGGACGAAACCTATTACTTCGGGACCCCCCACGCCATCATGGCATGCTACTACGCAGCCCAGCCGGACATCTCCGGAGGAGATCCTGTCAAGGCCAAAGAGCATTTCGAAAAGGCCATTGAGATTTCCGAAGAGAAGTTCATGGTCCACTACCTGCTCTACGCCCAGTTCTACGCGGTGCGCCAGCAGGACAAGGAGCTTTACGTGAAGCTTCTCACCCATATCAGGGAGGCTCCGGAAAACATCCTTCCGGGGCAATGCGCGGCCACGAACATGTGCAAGATGCGGGCGTGGCGATATCTCAAGGATGTGGACAGTCAATTCTAACTAACTGTTTTATCAAGGTTCTGTCAATCAGGACACGGGATGTGAGACAATGCGGACAAACAGACTGATAGTGACCGTTGCGCTTCTGGTTCTGGCGCTTCTGACGGGAAATCCGGTTGCCGCGGAAAAGCGGCCCGAAGCCAAGATTGTTCTCAAGATGGCCACCGTGGCGCCCAAGGGCAACGCCATGACCCGGCGCATGGAGGATATCAACCACGATGTCATGGAAGCCACGAACAACGAGGTGATGTTCAAGATCTACTGGGGCGGGGTTCAGGGAGACGACAACAACATCTTCCGTAAAATCCGTCTGGGCCAGCTCCAGGGGGGATTCTTTTCAGGTTACAGCCTGGGTCACATCGTGCCGGAAGTTCGTGTCACGGAAATGCCCTACCTTTTCGCCAACGACGCCGAAGTGAAATACGTCCGCGACAAGCTGGAACCCGAGATGTTCGGTTATTTCGACAAGAAAGGCTACGTCATCCTGGGCAGTTTCATCGATATCGGGTTCACCTACCTGTTTTCCAAACAGCCAGCCACCTCCCTTGATACCATGAAAAAGTTCAGGTGCTGGGTGCCTGGCGAGGACAGCCTGGCCCAGTCCTTTTTCAAGGCCATGGATATCCAGCCCGTGCCTCTTTCAGTCAACGACGTGATGACCTCGGTGTCCACCAACCTTATCGATTCCGCCGCCATGACGCCTTTCGGCGCCCTGGCCTTCCGTTGGTACACCAAATTCAAGTACCTGTCCGACTACCCCCTGGTGAACGTGGTGGGGGCCAACATCGTGTCCAAGAAAGCCTGGGAGAAAATCACGCCCCAGAGCCGTGAAAAGATTCTTTTCATCGCCGACAGGTACTGCGACCGTCAGAAGGAAGACCTGACCGAAGCCAACCATGAAAGCATGAAGATCCTCCAGAAACAGGGGGTCAAACTCGTTCATGTTGACCCGAAAAAAGAGCCGGAGAAGATCAAGTTTCTCCTGGACGCCGGTCACGCGGCCCGTGAGGCCCAGGTGGGAGTTCTCTATTCCCGGGATCTGATGAACAAAACCCTGGCCCTTGTCGAAGAGTACAGGAAGAAAAATCCAGGCGGCAAGACGAAACCGGCCGCCCGCAAACGATGACAAGGATCTGATACCGTGACCACCTGCCCTTCCTGCTCGGCACCTGTGGAAGAAAACGACAAGACCTGTCCCATGTGCCACGCTGTCCTGGCCGAAACCCGTTTTTCCTGGGTGGTCCTTGTCCGGAACCTGGACATGGCCATTGCCGCAGTCTGCCTGACGGCCATGATCCTCGTGGTGCTCGGTCAGATCATCCTGCGAAATTTCTTCCACAGCGGTCTGTCCTTCGGTGACGAACTGGTCCGCCATCTGGTGCTCTGGGTGGTGTTCTTAGGGGCCGGTGTGGCGGCCCGGGAGAACCGGCATATCAGGATCGATGTGATGGCCAGGGTGTTTTCCCCCCGGGTCGGACGTTACGTGGACGCGGTGGTGACGGTGTTTTCCACGGCCATCGGACTGGTGCTGACCTATGCGGCCTTCGCCTTTGTCCGTGAGGAGTACCGGGACGGCATCACCCTCACCATGTTCAACCTGCCCGTATGGATCGCCCAGGCCATTATCCCCGCAGGTTATCTTCTGATCACCGTTTATCTGGCCTTTTCCGGTGTCGTCTCGTTTATCCACAGGGGCAAGGAGTAATGCCATGATCTGGTTCATAGTTCTCATCGTCATCATGGCCTTTCTCGGGGCGCCGATTTTCATTTTCCTTTCCGCCTTCGCCATTGCCGGATTTCTGGGCGACGCCGGCGTGGAAGGGCTCCCTTCGGTCACCGTCGACGTGTACGACAATTTCGCCAACAACCCCCTGCTCTACACCATTCCCCTGTTCACCCTGGCCGGCTACATCCTGGCCGAAAGCCGGGCGTCGACCCGTCTGGTGAACCTGTCCAGAGCCCTTCTGGGATTCGTTCCCGGAGGTCTCGCCATCGTGGCGCTTGTGTGCTGCGCGTTTTTCACCGCTTTTACCGGAGCTTCCGGGGTGACCATCGTGGCTCTGGGCGGCCTTCTTCTGCCGGCCCTTCTCCAGGAGCGCTACCCGGAAAAATTCTCGCTGGGGCTTCTCACCGCCTCGGGCAGCCTGGGGCTTCTTTTCGTGCCCAGCCTTCCCCTGATCATGTACGCCGTGGTGTCCCAGACCAGTGTGACCCAGGTGTTCGCTGCCGGCCTTGTCCCCGGGGTGCTTCTGATCGTGGTTCTCGCCCTGTTCAGTGGATTCGTGGCCGTGAAAGAAAAGATCCGGCCTTCGAGCACGTCTCTGAAACAGATCGTGGACGCCGCCTATGTGGCCAAGTGGGAGATCGCCATTCCCTTCATCATCATCGGAGGGCTTTTCACCGGATTCGTCACCCTTGGGGAAGCGGCCACCCTGACTGTGGCCTATGTGTTCGTGGTGGAAGTTTTCATCTACAGGGACATCCCCCTTCACCGGATGCCCCTTGTGATGAAACGGAGCATCACCCTCACCGGGGGAATGCTGATCATCATGGGGGCGGCCTACAGCCTCACCAACTACATGGTGAACGCCGAGATCCCCATGGTCATCCTGGGTTTCATCAAACAGTTCATTTCGTCACGCTGGCTTTTTCTTGTGTTTCTCAACGTGTTTCTTCTTATCGTGGGCTGTTTTCTCGACATCTACTCGGCCATTTTCGTGGTGGTTCCCCTGATCATTCCCCTGGCCGCCCATTACCAGGTGGACCCGGTCCATCTGGGCATCATTTTCCTCACCAACCTGGAGATCGGGTACCTGACCCCCCCCGTGGGCCTCAACCTGTTCATCGCCTCCCTCCGGTTCGAACGGCCGATCCTGGATCTTTACAGGGCCTCGATCCCGTTCATCATCGCCCTGCTTTTCAGCCTGGGGATCATCACCTACATTCCAGGTCTGAGTCTGGGGATTATCCAGCTGTTCAATATCCGGTAGAAGGGTGGCTACCGCATCAGGGCCTTTTTCACCGCCCGGCCCAGGCTTTCCAGCATGTAGGGCTTTTTCACGTAATCGCTGACACCCAGTCTCTGGGCTTCCCGAACCCGCTCGGTTTCCGAATAGCCGCTGACGATGATGGCTTTCTGTCTCGGATGGGTGGCGATGATCGCCTTGAAGGTGTCCAGGCCGTCCATGCCCTCGCCCATGATCATGTCCAGTACCACCAGGTCGGCCCGGTGGTTCTTCAGGTAACTCACCGCTTCCTCGCCCGATCCCACGGCATGGGTCAGGTAGTTCAGGCGGGACAGAATCCGTGTGGCGATGTCCTGCTGTTCCCGGATGTCGTCCACCACCAGAATCACCTCCTCCCGGCCCATGATGGATTCCAGGGTCGGCTTTTCTTCTTTGTCGTCCACGGAATCCCGGACCAGAGGGAAATACAGCTCGAAGGTGGTTCCCTCACCGATCCGGCTGCTGATGTTGATGTACCCCTTGTGGTCCTGAACCGTTCCCCAGACCACGGCCAGCCCCAGGCCTGTTCCGCTCCGGCCCATGATTTTTTTGGTGTAGAAGGGCTCGAAGATCCTCTGCATGTCGGCTTCTGAGATGCCTTCCCCCTGGTCCGAGACGGCGAGAACCACGTATTCCCCCTCATCCACGGTGTAATAGCCCTGAAGGGGCCGGTCCAGGTAGCGGATCTGGGTGGAGACCGTGATGGTTCCGCCGTCGGGCTGGGCTTCGGCGGCGTTGGCGATCAGGTTCATGAGGGTTTTTTTGATATGGTGGGCGGAGCCCCTGATGGCGGCGATGTTCTGTTCGAACCTCTGCACCACGTCCACATGGGGGTTGAGATCCTTGAGTTTCTGGTGCTCGGGTGATTCGATGTACTCCCGGACCACGTCGTTGAGGCAGAGGGTGGTCTGGGCCATGACGCCTCTTCGGGCCAGGGTGAGAAGGTCTTCCACGATGGCGGCGGCTTTGAGTCCCGAATCCCGGATGACTTTGATGGGGTTGTAAAGGGGGCTGTCCTTGGGAAGATCGAGGAGCAGGAGCTCCGGATAGCTCACCACGCCGGAAAGCACGTTGTTCAGGTCGTGGGCCACCCCTCCGGCCAGAAGGCCAAGGGATTCCATTTTCTTGGAACGTTCCAGCTGTTTCTGGAGCTTCTCTTTCTCCCTCTGGACCCTCATGCGTTCGGTGATGTTCCGGGTGACGCCCATGATACCCACCGGCAGGTTCTGTTCGTTCAGGATGAACGACGCGGTCACTTCGCACCAGATCGGGCCCACCTTGGAGTTCATTTCCAGGATAAGCTCGACCGAACGGTTGTAATCCCCGGATTCGGCTCCCAGGCGAAGCTGCTCGTCAAAGGTTTTCCTCGCCGTTTCAATGGATTCCGGGGTGAGGGCGTCATAGATGGTGAGGTTTTTCAATTCTTCGTCGGTCCAGCCGTGGAGCTTCATGGACACCGGGCTGACGTAGGTGTAGTTCATCTCGAGATCCATGCTCCAGATCACGTCGTTGATGTTTTCGGCCAGGAACCGGTGCTTTTCTTCGCTTTCCCTTAAAGCTTCGGTGACCTTGGACCGGATCAGGATTTCCTGCTTGAGGGCGGTGTTCGATTCTTCCAGCTCGCGTGTCCGCCGCCTGACGCTCTCCTCCAGGGTCTCCTTTTCCTTCATGATCCGGGAATGGAGAAAGATGGCGATCAGGATGAGCACCAGGGCGAAGAACGTGTAGGCTTTGGTGAAAATCGTTTCTTTCAGCCAGACCACCTCCAGGGTTCCGATGACCTGCCCGTTGTGGCGTATGGGACTTGTGATGTTTTCCCTGGGGATCAGGTGGAGATCCACCAGCTGTCTCCGGATTTTTCCGGGTTTGGCCGGTTCGGAACGGAAGAACACCTCGCCGTCCTGGTCGGTGACCGTGAGTGTTTCGTAGCTGTGGGATTCCGCGGCCAGGTTCAGGTAGTCCTTGAGCCCTCTCTGGTTGAAGTTCCACACGTCATCGGAAATGACCCTGGAATGCTCTTCCACCCGGGTTCGGGTGTTGTTTTCCATGTGCCGGTCGATCCGGGCCGACATGGTGAAAAAAAGAACGGTCAGAAGCACCGCCGCGATGGGTGTCACCCATTTGGAATTCATAAAAAGAAACCTTTCTTTCTGCATACAGGGTAAGGGCCTCGGAAAAAATGTTTTATCCCAAAATGCATCCCGGCTTCACATCATCTTTGAACGATCTTCGTTTAAAAAGTCCTCGACATAGCTCTGCTATGCCTGCGGATTTTTGTTCTCAGATCGTCCAAATCCGACGCAAATCAGGGGGCCTTTCCGGGCAAATCATTTTTTTCGAGGCCCTAAGACACAAATTCATTCAACGGTCCGGACGCCGTTCCCGTCAGGGGTGTTTGTCTTTCAGGGCCTGGTCGATCCGGTCCTTGAGGACTTCAAACCCCGTGGGTTTGAAGAGAATTCCATGAACGCCAAGGTTTTCAAGCTCATGGATCCGGGGATCATCGGGAGCAAGGGATGACAGGATGATGATCCGTGTGTCGGTGTAGCGTTCATTGGACCGGATGAAATGGACCAGGGCGAGGCCGTCCATTTTCGGCATCAGCACATCGGATATGACCAGCCTGGGCTGGAAGCTTCCCAGGAGAACCGAGGCCTCGAGCCCGTCACGGGCGATCCGGATCGCCCAGTCGGGATAGTGTTTCTGGAGGTTCCGGCTGGTGATCTTGGCGATGGTGGCGTCGTCTTCCACGATAAGAACCCGGATGTGTTCCGTTTCCTTGTCTTTTGCCGCCGCTTTCTGGCCGCAATAAACGGCCAGGATATCCCGGATCGCCTCTCGTTTGAATGGTTTGGCGATAAAATCGTTCATCCCCGCCTCGAAGCAGGCTTCCCGGTCCGATTCGAACACGTTGGCGGTCATGGCCACCACGGGGGTCTCGATGCCTTTTTCCCGGATCAGGCGGGTGGCCTCCAGGCCGTCCATCCGGGGCATCTGCATGTCCATGAAAATGATGTCGTAACGTTTCCTGCCCGCCTTGTCCACAGCCACGACCCCGTCATCGGCGATTTCAGGCCGATGGCCCATTTTCATGAGCATTTTCACGGCCAGGGTCTGGTTGACCTTGTTGTCTTCGGCCACCAGAACTTCCAGGGCCACGGGTTTTTCATGGATCACCATCTGTTCGGTCAGAAGGGGGGCCGCCTGGTTTTTATCCGAAAGGCCAAGGGCCCTCTGGATCATGGAAATCAAGGATTTCCGCCGGACAGGCTTGAACAGGTAGCCTGAAAACCCGCTTCTCTCCACCTGTTTCACGATGCCCGAACGCGTATCGGCAGTCACGGCGATCACCGGCGGCAGGCGATCCCCGAATTTTTTCTTCAAAAGATCCATGACCATGTAGCCGTCCACCTCGGGCATCATGATATCGAGCAGGATCACCGCGTCGTCACCGGACGTGAGGGCCATGGCCTCTTCGGATGATCCGGCTGTTTTCGCTGTCATTCCGAGACGTTTTACCATATCCGCCTCGATCCGGAGAGCCGTGGGGTTGTCGTCCACGATCAGGCAGGTCCGGCCCTCGATATCGGTGATGGGTCCGTTTTTCTGTTCACGGTCCAGAGGCTCCGCTTTTTCAAAAGGCAGGGTGAAGAAGAAACGGGTGCCTTTGGAAGGTTCGCTTTCAACTGAAAGGGTACCGCCCATGAGTCCCACGAGACGCCGTGTGATGGTCAGGCCCAGGCCTGTTCCCCCGTACTTCCGGGTGGTGCTGCCGTCGGCCTGGGTGAAGGGCTCGAATATCCTGACCATCTGTTCCTGGTTGAGCCCGATGCCCGTGTCGATGACGGAGATCCGGACGAACAGCCGGGTGTCGTCTTCTCCCACGTGTTCGGCCTTCAGGATGATGTGGCCCTGTTCGGTGAATTTCACGGCGTTGCTCAGGTGGTTCATCACAATCTGGTGAAGCCGGGTGGGATCGCCTTTCACCACAGCGTGGACGTCGTCCTCGATTTCCACGAGAAGATCCACCCTCCCGCCCGAAATTTTCGTCCGGACGATATCGCAGGCTTCGTGGAGGAGGTCTTCCAGATTGAAGGGAATGGATTCCAGCTCCACTTTGTCCGATTCGATCTTGGTGAGATCGAGGATGTCGTTGATCAGGTTCAGGAGGGTTTCCGAACACTGGTTCACGGTCACCAGGGCCTCCCGTTGTTCCTGGGACAGTTCCATGTCGAGAACCATGGACGTGAAGCCGATGATCCCGTTGATCGGTGTCCTGATCTCATGGCTCATGTTGGCCAGGAACTGGCTTTTGGCCCGGTCGGCTTTTTCGGCGTCTTCCTTGGCCTTGGCCAGGTTGGCCGTCCTTGCGGCCACCAGGTCGTTGAGTTTCTTGTTGAGTATCCAGCTTTCCAGGTGCACCGAGGCCCTGGCCAGAAGGAGATCCCGGGTGAAGGGTTTGGTGAGAAAATCCGAGGCCCCGGCTTTGAGAATCCGGATTTCGGTGCTTTCCCCGCCCTGGGAGGTGAGAAAAATCACGGGAATCCGGCCCAGCCGCTTGTGTTTCCTGATCCGTGAACAGAGCTCTTCCCCGTTCATCTCCGGCATGTGCAGGTCGGTGATAACAAGGTCGATGCGGCTGCCATGGTCGCTGTCCAGGATGTCCCAGGCTTTGCGGCCGTTTTCGGCGGTCAGCACGTTGAACCCGGCCTGGGTCAAGGCTTCGGAGGCGATTTTCAGTATGAACTTCGCGTCGTCCACCACCAGGATCGTGGCTCCGGCCAGGTTTCGTTTGGATTCGTACAGCCCGCACACCGAGTCCACCAGTTCGGATTTTTCGAAAGGAGCCCTGAGAATCCGGGTGACGTCGGCTTCCCAGGCCTCGTCGATTTTCGCGGTTTCGTTGCCCTCCACAATGGCCAGGATGGGAAGGGGAACCTGGCTGTCGGGCATGAAGATCTTCTCGGCCCTGATTTTTCGGACCAGGGGGATCATGGCGTCGGAGTACACGAGGACGATGTCCGGGGCGTAGGACTTGATATCCTCGACGATGGTGTCCCCGTTCTCGAAGACGGCAATCTCCCGGCTGTTGCTCATGAGCTCATGGGCGATCAGCTTGGCCACGATTTTATTTTCACTGACGAGAAGCGTTTTCATAGCTGAAGCCGGAAAGACCTGTCGTTTGGGTTTCGTCTGTCTGATTGTCGGAATTCAAATAAAGATGGCGGGGGCTGCAACGAAAAACACCTTTTCCCCAGATCGAATGACGCCATTTTACCGTAAACATCCAAGGATTGCAAACGTCAAGGATCGCGGGCAACAATTCCCGTGAAAAATTTTAAGGGAAACGCCATCCTCTCAGGGAGACTCCTTCTTCCGGCTGTTCAGCGAGTAGACGAACGCCAGAAGTTCCGCCACCACCACGTAGACGTCGGCGGGGATCTCCTGTTCGATGTCGAGTTTGGCCAGGACCTCCACCAGGTCGGCGTCGTCCTTGACCGGAATATCGTGTTCTTTTGCGATCTCGATGATCTTGTCCGCGACCCGGCCCGCCCCTTTGGCCGCAATCTTCGGCGCCCGGTCCTTTCCAGGTTTGTATTTCAGGGCGACGGCTTTTTTCTGCTTTTTTTCCATGGCGTCGGTCAGATCCTGATGTTCAGGCCCCCTTCGTCAGGGGCGGACATTTTTTCCACAAGGCTTGCGCCGGACAGGGTGTCCGGGTCGGTAAGCCGGCATTCCAGCTTGCGAACCGTGTACCCTTTGGCGCTAAGGTCCCTGGCCAGACCGGGCAGGGCGTCATCCACCAGGGTCTTGACCTCCTGTGAACCCACCAGAAATTCTCCGGTGATGGATTTCTTGTAGATGGCCACGCCGGCCTGAACAGGACCAAGACGGCTCATGGAAAGGAGAAAGGCCACCCGGATGATCCGGTCTTTGTCGTCCTCCCGGGCTTCTTTTTTTCGGTCCAGATCGATGAAAAGCTGGCCGAAGCGAAGGTTTCCGTCATGGACGTAGGGCAGGGGCAGCAGGTATTTTCCCGAGTCGTCGGCCGTCTGGCTGTTCAGGAGCTGCATTTTTTCCAGGCTCTCGCTGAAGGTTTTCAAGGTTTCGGCCACGTTATGACGTAAGTTTTCCGGTTGTTCGGCCCCTTTCATGGAAAGGGCCTTGACGTCTCCCTCGATGAGGCTGTCCACAGTGTCACGGGTGATGATTATGTTTTTTTCCGCCTGACCCGTGATCAGGTTCCGGAGTTTGCTTTCCCACATCAGGCCGCTGTCCCGGACCAGGTTTCGGACCGTGGTTCCGTTGTAATCCCGGTCCGGGGAAAGGGTGAACGAATCCACAAGATCCCTGATTTTTTTGACCAGGGCAAGGGTTCTGGTGGATTCCCGGTCGGGCAGGCCCGCCTGTTTCAGGGCGTCCGCCTCAAGCCGGTTGAACAGATGGTCAAGGGAACGCCGCACCGTTTCCTGGGCCTGATTTGCCGCAGGTTGTTCGGTTTTGGGGCTCCCATCGGGAACGGGGATGATTTGCCGTGGTACCCCGGGCTTTTCCGGACCGGGTGTGGTTTCAGGGGCAAGAACCGGATTCGGGGAGGCTTGTTCCGCCCCCCAAACAGGGAGTCTGACCTCCCGACCCGGCAAGGCCGAGGTATCGGAGGGTAAACGTCCAGCGGGAGGCTTCGGGGTGTCCGGAAAGGCGCTGCCCGCCGGGGATGCCCCTCCTGGCAGTCCAGGGGGCTCTGGGGATAGGCTTGTTGACGGAGCGACGGGAGCAGGCGATGGGGTGGCGTTTGGAACCTTGGTTCCTGTTGCACCGGACGTCTCGGGAAAAAGGGTCGCGGCCTGTTTTCCAGACGGGACAAAAGCCGTTTCCTTTGGCGCAGGGTTCAGCTGGGGCAGGGCCTCCTTGAGAGTTTTCAAGCCGCCTTCGGCAAGAACCCGGTTCATTTTGCCTTCCCAGGAAAGGTCGGGGTTGTCCAGAAACTGGAGAGCCAGCCGTCTTTGTTCCGGAGGAAGGCTGGCGAGAAGTTTTTCCTTGATGGCCGTTCGCGTGGCTTCAGACCCCATCTCTACAGGAATGCTGTCCGAAACCAGGGGACCGGAAAGGATCCGGGCCATATCCGTGAGCTGATTCTTCAGTTCCGGCAAGGCGCCTTCGGGGAGATCCGTTATCAGCAGGGCGATTTTCAGGGACTGGGGGATTCTGGGATCTGCGGCAAATGTCTGGACAGAACCTCCGGCCTGGACCGGAGTTTTTTCCAGCCCGGAACCGGCAAGCGGTGGAGCTGTGGAAGATTTGTCGGTCAGGGCCTCCGGATGTCCCGCCTGAAGGAGGGCTCTCCCCGTCGCCGGGGGGGGGAGGGGCGTGACTATAGCTGGTGTTTCGGCGATGTCGACCTGGGGCAAGGTGTTGAGCATGCCGGATATTTTTCCATAGGGGCCTTCCTGGCCCAGCCGCCTCATTTCAGCCAGAACTTCGTTGGCGGGGGCGGCGGCTTGCTGTTCCATGATTTTGAGAACCTGCCCCCCTTCGTTTCGGGTCACCTTGAGCTGAAGTGTTTCGTTTTCCGAAAGGGGCATCCGGGTGGTGGCCGTGAGTTTTTTGCCGTCGATGAGGAGCATGGCCTGGGTTTGGGACAGCACTTTCAAAACCCTGGCTTCGACAAGCTGGTTGTCTTTCAGCACAAGGGCGTCACCTTTTCCCAGTCCCCTTGATTTGTCTTTGAGGATGTCGAGGAGAATATCGGTGGAGGCTCCCAGGCTCGAAAGAATGCTCATGGCGTCAGGTTTCCTTTTCCATGGCGATGAATTTCCGTTTGAGGGAGATCACCAGGTCCACCTCTTTGCGCGACACGGACAGAGTGTCGGAGATGGTCGTGGCGTCCAGGCCTTGGGCGAACATGGAAAGAATGGCTTCCTGCATGTCGCTGATTCCCGCGCCTTCGAAGGATTCGCGCCCCGCACCGAAGGATTTGGTAGAGAGGCAGGCGTCGGCCCGGTTGAGAAGCAGGTTCAGGCTGATGATCCGGCTGTCCAGTTTGTCGTTCAGGTCCCGTATCAGGATTTTTTTTTCCATGATCTGGCTTTCGAAGATCCGGGCCGCGGATTCGGCTTCGTTTAAAAGAGGCTCCAGAAGGGTGAGAACCTTGTCGGCGGCCTTTTTGACCGTTTTGTCCTCCATGTCCTTGCCAGCGGTTTCCCTGGGAAGGATGGCCTTCAACATTTTCAGCTGTCTTGCCAAGTGAAACAGGACGGCGACGAGAACGAGTGTCACCATCATGTGAAACACAATCCAGAACTCCGGGGTCAGATTGAACGTCATGGTTTTCATCCTTTTTCACCCGTGGCGCAACAAAACGCCCGCCTTTTTGGGGAAGGCGGGCGGAGCCTGGAACCAAACGACGTACCCTTAAGGTTATACCACGGTGTTGAGAAGCCGGCCCGGTCCATCGGGATCGATGGTCTCCTCCTGGGTCGCCCTGATTTTCATTTTTCTTTCCTGCTTCCTGTCCCGTTTGAACCGGCCGCTTCCCCGGCGTTCGTTGGTCAGAAAGACCTTGTCGGCCTCTTCGGTCTGTGAAACGACCGTCCGTTTTCTGTCATCGTCGGCAAGACGCTCGAAAACCGTGTTCTGTGAGGATTCCAGAACCTGATTCCTGATGTTGTGGGAATCACGCACGGCGTCTCCCTGCTGGATGACGATATTCAGGTTTGGAATGGTTGTCATGGTGTTCCCCCTTTTTCCGAATATGGCACGGTTTCGAATCAACCGGTTTCATAACCGGTGAATTCGAGAGCCGAGACAGAACCCTGGCTCAGCGCTCCGTTCAGCGTGTCCATGATCAGGGTCTTCAGATCCCCTTCGGTCACAGGGACCTGGGTCTGGGATGCCAACGCCTTGTTCATGGCCTCGTATATCATATTTCGGAAAAAAGGCTCGTATTCTTTAACCGGATTTTCCGGAGTGCCCTCGATCTGGAACGTCAGGGACAGGGAGATGTAGGAAATACCCTTGATTCCCGGGGGGGCCACAGCCACAAAATCGTTCAGGGTCACCGAGACGGTTCCCGCACCGGAAGAAGCGGTGCCATGATTCGTCTCGGTTGAATCGTGGACGGCGGTGATGTCTGTTTGGGGCGAAGGGGGAGGGGCGGCTTTCCCCTTGAAAAGAAAAAACGACACGGCACCGGCCACACAAAGAAGGCAGACGGCGGCAAGGGCCATGAAAAGACGTTTTTTAGGAAGCGGTTTTTTGTCTTTCTTTGGCTTGGCCGGCTTTGCCTTTTTATCTTTTTCCTTGTCCAGTTTTTCCAGAATGACCTGGTCGTGGTACTCATCCTCGGTTTTGTCTTTCTCCCGTTCATCCTCCTGGAGAAGCCGGTCGATGTCCTCCTGGGAAATCAGTTTTTCAGGCTCTTTTTTCTTGGCGGGCTGGTCATCACCGAAGGGTCTCGCGGAACTGAGGAGCCGGTCGATGTCTTCCTGGTCGATCAGGGTCGTTTCCTCCTCAGGCTCCTGGTATTTCCCCATGAGGAGTTTGTCGATGTCGTCCTGGGAAATGAGGTTGTCCCCCGTGTCCGTTCCCATGCCGCCCTGGGTGCTGTCAAGTTCCGCGGCTCCCTTGAGAAGGCTGTCGATGTCTTCCAGGCTGACCTGGTCGTCCACGCTGTCCGTGTCGATGGACGGCCTGTCTGTGCCGTCGGATTTCTCAACCCCGGCAAGCAGGGCGTCGATATCATCCTGGGTGATAATCTGGGTCCCGCCATCCGGGGGGGCGGCGCCTTCTTCCGAGTCAAGGCCGGAAATCAGGGTCCTGATATCGTCGTCGCTGATGGATTCCAGGTCTTCCGGTCCTTCCTCGCCCCAGGGATCTTTCGAAGATCCGGCCGCCGGACCGTCGGCCATCAGCAGTTTTCGGATGTCATCGGGTGTCACCAGGTCGAGGTCGGCCCCTTCTCCAGCCAGGTCGATATCGGGCAGGAGGTCATCCGTGTTCGGAGAGGAGGAAGGCTTCCCGGAAAAAAGGGCGTCGATGTCCTCTTGGGACACAAGGTCGTTGTCTCCGTCGCTGGCCGCGTCGTTTCCGTCGCTGGCCGCGTCGTTTCCGTCGCTGGCCGCGTCGTTTCGGACTCTGTTGCCGGCTCCGGCGAGAAGGGCGTCTATATCCTCCTGGGACACCAGTTCCCCGGCATCATCAGGTTTGGGTTCGTCATTGGTTCCGAAGTTGAGCAGGGCGTCGATGTCGTCCTGGGTGATGATCGGCTCGTCGGGAGGAACGTCGGCGTCGTTCGTGGCTATGGAGGTGGATTCTTCCAGAAGGTTGTCCAGTTCGTCCTGGGTGATGAAGCTGTCTTTGTATTTGCTGTCCGATAGGCCCATATCAGGCTCCGCGATAATCCTTGATCCTCGATTTCAGCTTGATCAGGGCCATGGTGTGGATCTGGCAGATCCGGCTTTCGGTCAGCTCCATGACGTTCCCGATTTCTTTGAGGGTCAGCTCATCGTAATAGTAGAGAGAAATCACCATCTGCTCTTTTTCCGTCAACCTTCGGATCGCCTGGGCCAGAACCGCTTTCATCTCTTTTCGGATCAGTTCGTCCGCCGGGTTGTCCTCGCTCTTCATCCCTTCGTGGAACGTCGAGGTCGATTCTCCGCCGTTGTCGTTGTTCTTGATGTAATCGTCCAGGCTGAGAAGGGCGGCGCAGTGAATGTCCGACAGCATCTTGAGGTAGGAATCCAGAGACTGGCCCATCTCCTCGGCGATTTCCATGTCCGCGGCCGGTCTCCCTTCCCGGGCCTCCACGGCCTGGACGGCTTTCTCGATGCCCTGTATTTTTTTCCGCATGGAACGGGAATACCAGTCCATGCTCCGGAGTTCGTCGAGGATCGCCCCTTTGATGCGGTACTGGGCGTAGGTTTTGAGGCCCACGTTTTTTTTGGGGTCGTACTTGTCCACGGCGTCGATCAGGCCCAGGGAACCGGCGCTGACCAGTTCGTCGAAAACCACGCTTGAGGGAATACGGGAGGCCACCCGTCCGGCCAGGTATTTCACCAGATAGGCGTATTTGGCAATCATCTTCTCCCGTTCCGCCGGGCTGAAATAACCGCTCTGCGTTTTTGTCTCAGTTTTTTCGTATTCCTGGATCATGATCATTCAAAGAGCCTTTCGGGTGATCTTTTCAACGGACTGTCCAGTTGCAGGTTGTCGTCTGAAAAGCGGTGGACCGGAAAGGTCCTGAGTCTCTTTGCTCATGACCGGGATATCCGCCCTCGGTCAGACTCGCAACAACCTCTGCATGAAAAATTTGATGTTGCCGTCAAGGTCCGTTCTCCGGGGTGAGCGAAGCAATTTCTCCGCCAGCTGGGTCACCGCCCTGGAAGCCGGAGCGTCCGGGAATTTTTCAAGAAAAGGCGCACGGGCGATTACCGATTCCCGAACCCGGGTATCGGCGGGAATGAAGCCCATGTATTCCGTGATAGCCCCTTTGAGAAAACGTTCCGCCGCTTTGCTCAACGTGTAATAAACGGCTTTTGCCTCGTCCGAACCGCTGACCATGTTGACCAGAAGTTTGAAGCGCTTGGCGCCGTGGCCGTAGAGAACCTTGATGATGCCGTAAGCATCGGTGATCGACGTGGGTTCACCTGTGACCACAACTATACACTCTTCCGCCGCCAAGTTAAAGTAAATAACATTGGTGGATATTCCTGCGGCCGTATCGACCAGCACCACGTCGAACCGGTCCTCCAGGGTTTCGAATTCGCTGAGCAGGGTGAGTTTCTGGCTTTCACTGAGCTCGCTCATGCTCTCGTCTCCCGAAAGGGCGGGGATGATGGAAATCTTGTCCCGGATTGGGGTGATGATTTCCATCATTTCTTTTTCGCCGGAAACCACATGACTGATGGTGTACTGGGGATGGACCCCGAACACGATGTCGATGTTGGCAAGGCCCAGGTCCCCATCGAAAATCAGCACCCGCTTTCCCAGCTTACTGAACGCCAGGGCCAGGTTGGCCACGAGATTGGTTTTTCCCACCCCGCCCTTGCCGCTGGTGATGGAGAAAACCCGGGGGCCTTCTTCGGAACTACCGGTGCTTATTTCGGGAATGTTCCGGTTCTGCAACCGAGATTCCTTTTCCATGATTTTTCTCAGATGGCTGGCTTGATCCACGTTCACCCTGTCTCCCTCGGCTGGGCGGCGATGCCGCTTTTTCAACCTTATCTATTAGCCTTTCAGCTGTTTCCTTGTAAAGAGTAAAGCCCTGTTTTTTGTCAAAAAGCCTGTTTTCTAAAAGATTCCGGGGCCACCAGGAGGTTCAGCACCTGTTTCCGTGTGGCCACCACCAGGTCTTCGGGGACTTCCTGGCCGTTGGTGATGAACGACAGGGGAAGACGGTGATCCAACATCTGGTCGATGAGGCGGCCCGCACGCCGGGTTTCGTCTACCTTGGAAAACACGTAGCTCGACGGGGAAAGAACGCTGAAGCTTTTCACCGTTTCCCCCATGTCCATGCGCTCCATGGAGGCGCTGACCACCAGGTGGGTTTCGATGCCCGGCGCGGCGTCGAGCATGGCTTTCATGGCCGTCATCCGCCGGCTGTCCAGGGGGCTCTGGCCTGCGGTGTCGATGAGGACCACATCCATACCCGACAACTTGGCCAGGGCCTTTTTCAGATCTTCCGCCGTGAAGGCCGGAATGCAGGGCAGGCCGATGATGGCCGAATAGGTTTTCAGCTGGTCCACCCCCCCGATCCTGTAGTTGTCCACGGAAACCAGGCCGACTTTTTTCTTCTGTTTCAGCCCGATGTAGGCCGCAAGCTTGGCGATGGTGGTGGTTTTTCCCACACCGGTGGGACCTATGAACGCCGCGTGGACCGGCCCTTTTTTCTGGCTGTCGGTGAAGGGGTTCCATGTGTCCACGGTGGCGATCATCTCTTTGAAAACGCTCAAGGTAAGCTCGGTGGCGGCGTCTCCTGTTGATTCCATGGCCTTTCTCAGAAAGAACCGGGCCCTTCGTTCGGACAGGCCGCTGGTGATCAGTCGGGAGTAGACATTGACCGCGTCCCGGTTGCCGCCCATGAGTTCCTGGGTGTCGTCGCTGAAACGGGACCAGCAGAGAAGGTCCCGCAGGTTTCCAAGGTCAGCCTGGACACTTTCCCAGCTTCCGTTTTTCTGTTTGATGGGAGCGGCGCTGCCTCCGTTGAAGAAGCGACCTGTGATTTTTCCCAGTTCGTCTTCCAGATAGGGAGAATCAAGGCCTGCCGGATCGTCCATGGCCATGACCGACGGCGACACCGGCGGCGGTGAAGCCTCGATCTGGAATAGATCCTTGCCGTAGGGATCCCTGGGCGCTTTGGGTACCCTTCTGGTCCTGATGATCAGGGCGTCTTCCCCGAGGTCTTCCTTGATCTGGGCCATGGCGGCCTGCATGCTGTGGGCCGAATAGGTTTTTACGGTCATATCACACCTTTACTTTACCTTTCCAACGGCTTTGATACTGATGTTCGGGGCGATCTCGGCATGGGAGATCACCATCACCGACGGCACGTACTGTTCGATCATCCGGCGCAGATGGCGGCGGATGTTGGGGGAACTCAGGAGCACCGGCTGGATGTTCATCATCATGATCTTTTCCACCTCGGTTTTGATGGCACGGATGATGCCTTCGGCCCGGGCCGGGTCCATGGCCAGGTAAGAGCCCTGGTCGGTCTTCTGGATGTGTTTGGCCAGCATGTCCTCGATTTCAGGGGCCAGGGTCAACACCGGCAGGGTTCCGTCAGGCTGGATGAACGGCCCCAGGATGAAACGGCCCAGTTTCTGGCGGACGTATTCGGTGAGAAGGTCCGTGTCCTTGCTCATGGTGCCGTAGTCGGCCAGGGTTTCCACGATGCCCAGGAGGTTCCGGATGGACACCCGCTCCCTGAGGAGGTTCTGGAGCACCTTCTGGACCATGCCCAGGGACAGGACATTGGGGACCAGTTCTTCCACGGCCTTGGGGTTGGTCTTGGAAAGGTTGTTCAAAAGCTGCTGCACTTCCTGGCGTCCCATGAGTTCGGCGGCGTTGTTCCGGATGATCTCCGTGATGTGGGTGGCCATGACCGTGGAGTTGTCCACCACGGTGTACCCGGCGAACTTGGCGTCCTCTTCACGGTCCGGGGGAATCCACAGGGCCGGGAGGTTGAAGGCCGGCTCGGTGGTGGGGATCCCGTCGATCTTCTGCATCACGTCGCCGGGGTCCATGGCCAGGAGGTGGTTGATCATCAGCTCGCCGCCCGCCATGTCCGTGCCCTTGATCAGCATCCGGTACTCGGAGGGTTTCAGCTTCAGGTTATCCCGGATATGGATGGGCGGGATGATGATGCCCATTTCACTGGCGAACTGGCGCCGGATCGCCCGGATCCGCCCGAGGAGGGTGCCGTCCTGGGCCTTGTCCACCAGGGGAATCAGGCCGTAGCCCACTTCCAGCTCCATGCTGTCCAGGGACAGGAGGTGCTCCACGTCTTCGGGACCGGCTTCCTCGGTGGGCTCGGCCTGCTCCCGTTCGATCAGGGCTTTTTCCTCTTCTTCCATTTTCCCCGCGTTTTTCCTCAGGTAGTAGACACTGGCCGCCAGCCCCGCGCCAAGGCCCATGAAGGGAATGGCCGGAAGACCGGGAACAAGGCCCAGCATGAACACGATGGCCGAACCCACGTAGATGGGAACGTCCTGGGAGAAGATGTGTTTGGCGAACTCTTCGCCCATTTTCTTTTCCGAGCTGCTCCGGGAGATCAGGATACCGGCCGCCGTGGAGATGATCAGGGCCGGAATCTGGCTGACAAGGCCGTCACCGATGGTCAGGAGGGTGTAGGTGCTGGCCGCGTCCATCATCTCCATGCCCTGCTGGAACACGCCGATGAAAAACCCGCCGGTGATGTTGATGCCGGTGATGATGATACCGGCCACGGCGTCTCCACGGACGAATTTGCTGGCGCCGTCCATGGCTCCGAAAAATTCCGCTTCACGGGCGATTTTTTCACGGCGGGCCTTGGCCTCGGTTTCGTCGATCATTCCGGCGTTCAGGTCGGCGTCGATGGCCATCTGTTTGCCGGGCATGGCGTCCAGGGTGAATCGGGCCGCCACTTCGGCGATACGGCCGGAACCGGCGGTGATGACCTTGAAGTTCACGATCACCAGGATGATGAAGATAACGAGCCCCACGGCGTAGTTGCCGCCCACCACGAAGTTGCCGAAGGCCATGATCACGCTTCCGGCGGCTTCCGGACCTTCACTTCCCCGGAGCAGGATCAGCCGGGTGGACGCCACGTTGACGGACAGGCGGAACAGGGTCAGGACGAGCAGAAGGGGAGGGAAAATGGAGAAATCCAGGGGTTTGACCGTGTACATCGTGGTGATCAGCACGATCACGGCCAAGGTGATGTTCAGGGCCAGGAGGAAGTCCAGTAGAATGGGAGGAACGGGGAGAATCATGGTGATCAGCACACCGATCACCGAAACCACCATTCCGATGTCGGCGGATTCTTTTCTCATCCCGGTCATGATGTCTTGAAAACCTGCCACGGGTCGCCTCCTTTGCTTGCTTGTCCGTATTTTGGCGCATTGTCGGAACCCTGACGGCGATGTGTCGAGGAACGGTGGTCAGGGAAAAGGCCGGATCAGATCCGTTTTCCCTTCATCCTGTAAACGTAGGCGAGAATTTCAGCCACAGCCCTGTACAGGTCACCGGGAATTTCCTTTCCGATGTCCACTGTCTTATACAAGTTCCGGGCCAATTCCTTGTTCTCGATGATGGGGACCTGGGCTTCGGTGGCGATCTCCCTGATTTTGGCGGCGATGAGTCCCGCGCCTTTGGCCACGACTTTCGGGGCTTTCATCGCCATGGGGTTGTAGACGATGGCCACGGCC
This sequence comes from uncultured Desulforapulum sp., assembly GCA_964637565.1. Classification (GTDB taxonomy): domain Bacteria; phylum Desulfobacterota; class Desulfobacteria; order Desulfobacterales; family Desulfolunaceae; genus DYJE01. The sequence goes on along the minus strand of CAZWTY010000049.1, from coordinate 3,319 downwards.
AGGTGGGTGGGGTTGGTGACGATGACGTCGGCCTTGGGAACTTCGGCCATCATACGTTTTCTGGTGGCTTCCATCTGGAGTGTGCGGATGCGCTGCTTGATCTGGGGGTTTCCTTCGGTCTGCTTGTGTTCTTCTTTCACCTCCTGCTTGGTCATTTTGAGTTTTTCCTCGAACTGCCACTTCTGGTACATGTAGTCGAGAAGGGCCACCACGGTCATGGGGATGATCACCCAGATGAAGATCTTGTAGGTGATTTTCATCATGTAGGCGAGAATCATGGCGATGCTGCTGTCGTGGAGAACCGCGATGTGGTGCATTTCCCCCCGGACGGCCAGCCAGGCCAAAAAGCCGGTGAGGGACAGTTTGGCGATGTTCTTGATCAGCTCCACCACCGAACTCATGGAGAATTTCTTCTTGAGGCCCTGGATGGGGTCGATGCGGTTGAACTTGAAGCCCAGGGCTTTCCAGGAGATCTGGAAGCCGACCATGTAGATGTTGGATACCAGGGCGATGAGCAGGACCGCGGCCATGACCGGTGAAAAGGTCAGAAAGAAGTTCAGGGCGTAGCGGTAGAACAGACTGACGCTCTGGGCGTCGGTGAAGTCGGGGATTTTGTCGAAGGAAAGGCAATCCCGTAGAACGGCCACCATGTTGCCGTACATGAACCCGCAGAAGATGTGGATCACGATGACCCCGATGAGAAGCACGAGAACCGAGGGCACCTCGGCGCTTCGGGCGACGTCGCCTTCCTCCCGGGCTTCCCGGCGCTTTTTGTCCGACGCCGGCTCGGTCTTCTCCTGCATGCTCTCTTCGGCCATGCGTCCATCCTGGTGGGCTGTTGAGCTGTTTTGTCGCTTGGCCAGCAGGTCGGGCTTTCGCCCGGCATCTGTGTCGGGCGAAAGCCCGACCTGCTGGCGGTTCAGTTTTTTTGTTACCGGGCCGTAACCCTATCCGCCCATCCACCGCATCAGCAGGGCCAGGGTGGTCTTGAAGGTGCCCATGTAATTCCGGGTCATGATCAGCACCACCTGGAGGGTGAGGCCGAAGGTGAAAAGGCCCACGGCGATCTGGACGGGAAAGGCCACGATCATGATGTTCATCTGGGGCACGAATTTGGCGCAGATGCCGAACGCCGCGTTGGTGAAAAACAGGGCGGCCATGGCCGGGGCCGCCATCTTGATGCCCAGGGCGAACAAGCTGGTGACCATGCCGATCAGCTTCCAGTGCATCTTTTCATGAAGGGAAAGCTCACCCATGTTGATGATCCTGAAACTTTCCACCAGGGCCTGGATGATGGTGTGGTGCCCGTTCAGCATGATGAAGATCAGGATCACCACCAGATAGGCGATCTGGCTGATGATGGAAAGGTCGGTGCCGCTCTGGGGATCGATGACGTTGATCATGGAAAACCCCATCTGGAACCCCACGATCTGCCCGGCCAGCTGGACGGCGCTGAAAAAGATCTCCACCGAGTAGGCCAGCACCATGCCCACGATGAACTCTCCCACCACCAGGGCCCCAAACCCCACACTGCTGTTGGGAAACTGCTCGGGCCGGACCCCGGCCACCGGGTAGAGGATGAAGGTGATGAGCAGGGCCAGGCCGATCTTGGCGATGGCCGGCACCACCGGCGAGCTGAACACGGGGAACATGAACAGGAAGATGCTGACCCTGACGAGAATCAGGATGAACACTTTGTACTCACCGGCTGAAAAGTCAAGAATCTCCATAACTCGGCCCCGTCACTTGATGTACATGGGAAGGTTGTTGATCAGCTTGATGGTGTAGGACGTGATCTTCTCCATCATCCAGGGGGCGAAGAAAAGCATGCCCATGAACACGGCCACGATTTTCGGGATGAAGGTCAGGGTCATCTCGGAAATGGAGGTGACGGCCTGGAACACGGAAATGGCAAGACCCACCACCAGGCCGAGAAGCAGCATGGGCGCGGAGATGATCAGCGTCAGCATGATGCCTTCCTTGGCGAGGGATACGACGAGTTCCGGGGTCATGGGCAGTCCTTCTTACTATTAATGATAAATGGTATAAAAACGAACGAATGAACGTCCAACGTCCAACATCCAACATCGAATAAAGGATGACTCCATTTTTTAGTTTTTATTTCACGCAAAGGATTCTTCCCATGCGGGAATGATGGAATGGCCATTCATTCACCATTCGATGTTCGATGTTCAGTGTTCGATGTTCAAAATGGGCGAATGAACGTCCAACATCGAACAACGGTTTTGATTATCCTCCCCCTGAAAAGCTTTTGATCAGGGAACCCACGATCAGGTTCCAGCCGTCTACCAGGACGAACAGCATCAGCTTGAACGGCAGGGAGATCATCACAGGGGGCAGCATCATCATACCCATGGACAACAGTACGCTGGCCACCACCATGTCCAGGATCAGGAACGGGATGTAGATCACGAATCCGATGATGAACGCGGTCTGGAGCTCGCTGATCACGAAAGCCGGGGTGAGGTGGAGCATGGACAGGTCGTCTTTTGTCCTGGGTTTGGCGTCTCCCGAGACCTTGACGAACAGGGCGATGTCCTTTTCCCGTGTGTTGGCCAGCATGAATTTTTTCACCGGAACCACGGCCCGGTCAAAAGCGACCTGATAGGTGATCTGCTTGTCCAGGTAAGGGGAGAGGGCGTTGTCGTACACATCCTGCCAGACAGGTTTCATGATGAAAAACGTGATGAAAAGGGCCAGACTCACCATCACCTGGTTGGGCGGGGCCGATTGGGTTCCGATGGCCTGCCGCAGGAAATGGAACACGATGAGAATCCGGGTGAAGGATGTGAGCAGGATCAGGATGGACGGCGCCAGGCTGAGAATGGTGAGAAGGGCGATGACCTCCAGGGCCACGGCCACGTCCCCGGGGTCCTGGGCCCGGTCGATTCCCACCTTGATCGAAGGAATGGGCAGGGTGCTGGCCGCGTCGGCGACCACGGGAGCCGCCAGGAGCGCCGCAGCCAGGCATGCGGCCATGAGCAGGAAAAACCTATGTCTTGGCGTGTTGCGGTGTGGTTCCATGACGGTCGTCCGTTGGAACCCTTCGTGCATGTCAGAGAAAAGGATCATGGTTTTCCTTGTTCGTCAGCGTCATTGGGAAGAAGGGGTTGTCCCTGCTCCGCGGGTGTCGTTTTACCCTCTCTGGCCGGTGGTTCCCCTGTGAGCCGGGCCAGCAGGTTTCTGAACAGGGAGTTTTGAACTGCGGGGGATTCTTCCCCGGTCGTTTCGTCCCAGGCTTCTTCGTGATCGCCGAATTCCGTGATCCGGGTGATGCCCTGGGCCGACACGGCGATGA
>CAZWTY010000048.1:0-30521 GCA_964637565.1 uncultured Desulforapulum sp. | reverse complement strand
AAATACTATATTCATTATGTTACATCAATAGACATCTTTACAAAGTCAAATTAATTGCCGGTTTAATAAGTTTCCAGGGCGACCCGGATTTTTTCCAACACTTCTTCGGGCCGGATTTCGTCCATTCGGCCTTTCTTCGTTTTCCGGGTCACCTTGTCGCGGGTCTCTCCGGGGCGGTTGTAGGCGTCAATCAAAAGATCCTGGAACCGGACATAGGGACCGCAGCGCCTGGGGTCGGTGTGGCCGTAAAGGGCCACGGTGGGCACGTTGAGGGCCACGGCCATGTGCATGGGGCCGGTGTCCGGAGCCACCACCACCCGCGCCCCGGCGATCTGGAGCCATGCCGTGCGGATGGGTTCCCCCAGACTCATCACCGGTTTGGATCGGCACAGTCCGCAGATTTTGTCGGCAAGCTCCCGCTCATAGGTCGTAGGGCCGCCCAGAATCAGGGGCTGGAGGTTCAGCCGCTGATCCACCTCATCGATGACCCGGGCGTAGTTTTCAGGGCTCCAGTCTTTGTCCGGCTTGGACGAGGCCACCACGAAAACCGCCACATCCCTCGGGATATCTTTGAAATAGGCCTCTTTCCAGGCCAGTTCTTCGTCGGTGAAACGAACAGCCCAGTCCAGGGGTGTATCGGGCAGGCCCAAATAATCGAGGAATTCGAAAAACTGGGCCAGCACATGGCCGGGTTTCCGGTAGGGAATCCTTTGGTTTGAAAAAAGCCACTGAAGTTCCCTGGACCGCCTGAAATCAAAACCCAGCTTGACGTTCGCCCTGGCGCATAGTGAAATAAAACTGGCCTTGAAACTGACCTGGATCATGAACACCAGGTCGAACACCTCACCCTTGAACTCCCGGTACAGCTTTTTATAGGATTCCAGGCCGCCCTTGCGGTCGAACACCACGAAACGGTCCACGGTGTCCTGGTGTTTCACCAGGTTGTAGGTCAGAGGCTGGAGAATCCAGGTGATATGGGCCGAAGGTTTCGCTTTTCTCAATCGATTGACAAAAGCCAGGGTGTGGACCACGTCCCCTATGGCCGACAACCGGATGATCAGGATACGCTCACGATTCATATGTCTTAGTCCTTGTGTTCAGATGACGCCGTTTCCCTTGATTCAAAGGTGCACCATACGTTCAAACGATCCGTGAATCAACTGTTTTTAAGAGGGGCGCGCACGATGCTTGACATGGGTTTCCGGTGTCATTATAGTGCATTGCCCGATATGACAGGATTACCCCGGTAACCATTCACAACCACAAGGAACCGATTCGTGAAAATTGACGTTTCAATCGGAGAGCTGGTGGACAAAGTCACCATTCTTTCCATCAAACTCGAAAAAATGTCGGACCCGGAAAAACGGGCCAATGTGAAAAAAGAACACGGCATGCTGGTCGGCCCCATGAACGATGCCGGGATCTTTGAGGATTCCGATGAATTTGTCCGGCTCAAGGCCATCAACCTCACACTCTGGGATATCGAAGACAGAATCAGGGTCAAGGAGACTGAAAAAGCCTTTGACGCCGAGTTCATCGACCTGGCCAGAAGCGTGTATTTCACCAACGACGACAGGGCCGCCGTGAAAAAGGAAATCAACCTGAAGTTCAATTCGGACCTGGTGGAAGAAAAAGAATACGTGGAATACAAGAAAAAATCATGAGAGTCAGACCGAAAGATATCCGGAACATCTGTGTGATCCAGCTCCAGCCTTTTGGAGACGTTCTGCTCACCACGTCCTGCTTCAAGGCGCTTAAGGATTATTTTTCCGGAGCCAGACTGGTCTACCTGACCAAGGAACCCTACCAGAAGATCGTCGAGAATCACCCGTACATCGACCGGATCATCCGCATCAGGAAAGAAAAGGGGCTGAGGTATCTGGGGGAACGGCGGAGAATCATAGGGGAGCTTAGAAAAGAAAAGTTCGATCTGGTCATCGACTATCAGGGCATGCCCAGTTCCCAGATCCTGGCCTTCTTTTCGGGCTCACCCCATCGGCTGGGCTACCGGACCGAACGGAAGAACCTCGAGTTTCTCTACACCATCCACTCTGAATTCGGCCCGCCCCGGTACAGCGCCGTTCAGAAAGCAGACTTGCTGAAACCTCTGGGCATGACAGAGAGGCCTGTTTCCCTGATCCTGCCCATACCCGAAGACGACCAGCTGGCCATGGACGCGTGGATGAAAGAACAGGGGCTTTCCCCTGACAAAACCCTGGCCATATCCCCTGGAAGCCGGTACGCGTTCAAGAAATGGCCCGCCCCGGCTTTTGCCCGGGTGGCGGACCTGATGGCGGAATCCCATGGTTTCAAAACGGTGATCCTCTGGGGGCCTGGGGAAGAACGGGATGCGGACCGTGTGCGATCCCTGATGAAAACCCCCGCGTTCATCGCCCCCCCCACCACCTTCCAGAAAGCGGGAGCCATCATGAAAAAGGTGACAGTCCTTGTCTGCAACGACAACGGCATCAGTCACAGCTCCGCGGCCCTGGGCGTCAGGACCGTTGCGGTGTTCGGCCCAACTGACCCTCGGTGCTGGTCTCCGGCCGGGATATTCCCGACCCACCGCCACCTCCACAACCCTTCGGCGGATAAAAATGACCCGTGGTTCGGGGTCACAGCCGACAGGGTTTTCTCTGAAGTCACAAACCTTCTGGATCTTTCCTGAGCCCATTGGCCACGTTTACTTCGAAAGCTGAAAGCCCCTGGGTCTTCTTGCCGGATTCAAAATGAAAAAGGCCGGAGCGGTCAACCACTCCGGCCTTCTTTAATCTAAACAGGTCAGGTCGTCAGGGTTCGATCACCAGCCTGAACCCCATATCGCTGTAGCTGTCGTTGACGCTGCGGCTGAAACGCTTCGCGGACCGAACATTGTAAGGGAAACTGGCCCAGCCACCCCCCCGGATCACCTTGGCTGTTCCGGTCTGTGGGCCCAGGGGATCGGTGGCATCTCCTGCCGGATAATCGGCCATCCAGTCCTGGCACCACTCCATCACATTCCCGTGCATATCGAAAAAGCCCCAGGCATTGGCAGGGTACTTCCCAACTTCAACGGTTCCCTTTCCGGCTTCGCCCAGGGGGCATCCTCCCCAGCTCGAGCTTCCGTCGAAATTGGATTTCTCCTTGGAAAGGCAGGTGCCGAAGTAGAACCGGTCCTTTGTTCCCGCCCGGCAGACATACTCCCACTCCGCCTCGGTGGGCAGCCTGAAGGCATACCCGCCTTTGTCATTGGCGTTCAGCCATGTGATGAAGGCCTGGGTGTCGTTCCAGCTGACACAGGTCACCGGATGCTTGTCGTTCTGGGCAAATCCCGGCTTCTGCCAGGTGTAGTCCGAATCCTTTTCCCAGGTGTAATCCACCAGGGCGTAAGCTCCGCCGCTTACCTCGGCCTCGGTTTTGTAAGAGGCCGATTTCACGTACCAGCGCCACTGTCCCACGGTCATTTCACGTTCCTGCATGTACACGGGCTTGGTGAGGGTGACCTTGTGCTGTGTTTCATTCACCATCCGCCCGGTCTCATTTTCCGGACTCCCCATGGTGTAGGTTCCCGGATTGACCAGAATGAAATTCCCAAGTTCCTTGTGCTGAATGATTTTCACCTGTTTGAGACTGAAGGCGTAGGTGTTGTTCGTGTCCACGTTCACCACCACGTCCTGGGTGATCTTGTCGTAATATGGCGCAGAGATCTCCACCTGGTAAGTGCCTCCCTCGAGAAGCATTCCTGGTTTGTAGGGAGCCCCGGCGTTGACCAGACGGATTTCAGCGTTCACCGGCTCGGCTGTGATGGTCAGGTTGCCCTTGGTGGGTTTGATCACGATTTTCTTCAGCTCCGCATTCACCGAGACCTGGGCTTCTTTTTTGACAAACACCGTTCTCTTGAAGGGTTCATACCCTTCTTTTTTCACCTCGACCACATGGTTCCCCGGCGTAACGGCCAGTTTCACCACCCCGCCTTTTCCCATGACCGCGTTATCAAGAACGATGGCCGCGTCAGGCAGGTTGACCACCAGGTTAATCACCCCGCCTTCTTCAACCGGGGCGTTGAGAAAGCCTTCCTTTTTCGCTTCGAGAAGTTTATTCTCCTCGATCTTGTCCAGAATCGCCTGGGTCAGGACAAAAACCGGCTGGCCGCCCTGGTCCCCCGCGTTCCTGAGGGAACGGCAGCGGGGAGGACGACTGGCTCCCGCAGCAATCCCGCCTTTCACCTTCTCATACAGTTCCTGGAGGGACATGTGGGGTTGTTCGTTTTCCGCGAGGGCCGACGTTATAATCGATGAAAATCTGTTTTTCGGGAAATCGTTGCCTGAGGAAAACCCCCAGCGGGCCTGTTTTCTGTGAAGGTCCAGGTAATAACGGTCGGTGACCGTTCCTGGAATTTTGTGAACGGAACCGAAATGGGTATCCGCATAGGCCGAATCGGCAATGATGAGGATGGACTTGGTTTTCAGTACGGCCACCATGCTCTGGATTTCCTCGTTGGACAGATAGCTGGATTCGTCACCGGCCTTGGCGTCCACCGGGTACCAGAATCCTTTGGCAGAGCCCTGGGTGGAGCCCTGACCCGCGAAATAGATCAGAAGGGAGCCGTTACGGCCCACCTTGCCCCCCATGGATTTGATAGCGCTGGTGATCGCGTTTTTCGTCGCTTTGCCGTTCAGAAGAAACTGGGTTGAAAACCCGTAGTTCCTCTTGAGAACGGATCCGAGCTCGCCTGCGTTCCGTGTCGCGGATCTGGCTCCGGGAATTTTACTGTCCCTGTAATCGTCAATCCCAATGAGAAGAGCGTGAAAAGAACCCATTTTTCCGGACTTGTGACTCATGTCCTCAATTTTCACAACCTCGCAAAAACCCGTCTGAACCATGACTGTGAAAAAAAGCGCCATCACCACCATGGCTGAACCTAGTTTTTTCGGCATAACATCATCCTTTGATCTTTTTTACCGTATCTGTTGACAGGACCTGCCTGACATAAGGCCAGGTCCTGTCTTGAACACATCAGTCGTTCTGAAAATGCTTGTTGTCCCCTTCGTTGACCTTGGTCCGACCTCTCATGCCGTTGATGCCGGTGTAGTCGCCCTTGGCCTTGTTGTCGCTGCCGCCCATGACACTCGAGTAATCCCCGCTGGCCACGTTGTTACGACCCCCGAGAACGGTGCTTGAGCCGCCGGACGCCACGTTACCCTGGCCACCGACCACCGCGGAATAACTTCCGGACACCGAGTTACCCGAACCGGACACGATACTTCCGAAAGAACTGCAACGGTTCTTGCTGCCCACCAGCACGTTATGGGACCCCGCTCCCGGATCATCGTAACCGACCACCAGGTTTCCGGTGCCGTTTGTCCTGCCCACCGTGCCTGTCCCATTGTTGATGATCAGGTTGACGTTGCTCATCACGATATCGTTTCCGCGCCGGGTGACGTTGTCAAGAATCGCTTCGAGTTTCTTGATTCTGGCTTCAAGCTGCTGGATTCTCAAGGCTTCGTCAGGAGTGGGTTTGGCGGCTTTCTCCACTTCTTTTTTCACGTAACCTTCCAGGGCCTCACGCATCTCACTGTCCCTGGTGATCGCAGGGTCGATGAACGCCTCGGCGATGACGCCTGTTTTCACATGGGAACCGTTCAGGACGATCTCTTCGGGTTTGGGCGCTTCGGTCTTACGATCCATGTACACGTATTCCGCCCCCTTTTCCCGATAGAGCTCGCAGATCTTTTCCGGGATCAGGGCTTTGTATTTTTCGACTTCGCCTTCACCCAGCCAGACCAGATAGATCCCCTTGTAAAACGACAGATCGTTTTTGGCATCCTTTTCAAACAGAAGGGCGTAGACGGCCGGTGTGGGTTTGGCTTTGGCGCTGACCCCCTTGTTCTTCACCCCGGCGTCAAAAGAAATGGAGATGAACCGGGGATTGATAATCAGAAGATCCTTGGGTTTGTCGACGGAGACAATGATATTTTCCCTGAGTTCCTGGGTCTTGGAGATGCTTTTGAGAGCGGCGTCGATCACGCCCGCGTTACCGACGTTTTCGCCGGGAATCTGTTTGTAGAGTTCATCAAAGCTGTTCAGTTCCTTGGCCGAAGCCAGCCCTGACAAGGCCAGAATGATCGCTGTGGCGACGAGATAAGTGAAAAGGTGTTTCTTCCTTAGCATGGCATGCCCCCCTGAAATAGGATTCAAATAATCCGCAAACCCGACCTATCCGGTAAATCCCTTGATCTTGAAGGTCTTCAATATTCTGGATACCTGGGCTTTACGGTAAACCTGCGGTCTTGTGTCGACACGCGTTCATGGTTTTTACGAAAAAACGGCGCATGGATCACCATGCGCCGCTCCGATTATCGTCTTTATCCTTAGAAACTGTAGGAAACTTTGGCCGCTGTCATGAACCAGTCTTTTTCGTAATCCGTTTGGACGGTTCCATCTCCCAGAGTGACGGTGTTGTCGTCACTGCTGTAGAGCAGCGCCGTTCCTTCCATCAAGTGGCCTTCCAGTTTAAAAATCCAGTTGGGTGTGATATCGAAACGTGCGGAAAGGCAAAGATCTTTCAGATACATGGCGTATTTCTGGTCGACAAGTCCGGCTGCCAAAGCCTTGTCGCCATCCTTGTCATCCTTGTCCCTGTAGTACTCGGAGTAATAGGTGCCCAGCTCCAGCCAGTCGTTGAAACGATAGGAAATGCTGCCATAATACCCGATGGCGTCGAATTTTCTGTGGATGGTTCCGGCGACCGTTGTGGGAAGGGTCATTTCATAGTCGTTGTTCATATACTCCGCTGCAAAAACAAAATTTCCCCGGGCAAACTCCAAAGAGCCTACAGTGGAAAGCAGCTTCAAATTGAAGACGGTCGTTTCTCTGTTCTTCAGGACTCCAACCTGGGCGGGGGGAGTGCCTCCAAACAAAGGTGCCCCTGTCCCATCGTAGATACTGGAAACCGCATCCATTTCAAAGTTGAATCCACTGGCTGCAATTTTAAGACCATCGATGCCGAATATGGTATCCCAGGCCAGCTGTCCACCCAGCGTGGTTTTCGTATCCGCTTCAGATACTTCAAGCCCAAGGGCTTTCGGCATCGTGTCTTCAAGCTGACGAATCTCGCCACCGTCATTTTTCACGCTGGTGTTACCCAGATCCACATGGTAGGTGAGGTTGCCCACCGGGCCCATGGGAAGATAACCATAGGCACCGATGCCGTTGATGGCGTTCACAGAGTCACGCCAGCCTTCAGTGTAAACACTCTGGGGGAGAAGAACGGATGCGCGCAGCATATCCACGTCACGCTCGTAGTTATACAGACCGTGGGACAGTTTTCCTTTACCGGCCCTGAAGTTCAGCCAGTCATTCACGCTGTAGTCGGCGACGGCCCAGTCGATGGATACTTCCTTGTTCCCCATTTTACCCAGGTCTCGGGCGATAAACTGAACGCCGAGTCTCAGACGTTCACTGACGTCGCTGGCGAAGTTGACACCGGCCTCACTGTACTGAAACGATCCGTTTCCTTCCGTATCGGCCATGAAGTTGTTCTCATCGGTGACCAGGTACCCCTGGGTGATGAAACCGTGGATATCGACTTTTCCCTGTCCCAGCTCGACCGCGCCGGCGTTTCCGGAAAAAGCCATGCCGAGCAGCAGTATCGTCAGAGTAGCAAGCTTTCTTTTCATCATTTGACCTCCTGTATAAACGATCTTATTCGATCCTGTGGGCTTGTTATGGTTGATCTTGTCCATCCGTCCCAAATTATATTTACTGACCCTTGACCAAGATTATTTTGACATTTTCAGAAACGGACTGGGAAGAGACATACCCCATAGCCCCTTTGTTCGACGATACGTATTCGACAAGGTCCTTTTCCTTCTCAAACTTGACCGGAGGTTTTCCACCGCCGGTGAACACCTGTTTTTTCCAGTATGTATCGAAGGTGTTGGAGTTCTTTTTCACGTAATCCTTCAGAAACTTGTCGGTGACAGGCCCGTCTCCAAGGACGGCCAGCTCGATCTTCATGCCGTTGTCCCATACTTTTTTCTTTCCAAGGTAGATATTCTGAATATCCGACGCGGAAAGTTCCGAAACAGGAACGCTTCTGTTGCCGACCATGACCAGATCAGCCGCCACGGTGAACCCTGGAAATGACAGAGCCATTCCGGCGATGGCCAGAAACAATAATACCACCAAACACTTTTTCCTCATACCTCTCTCCTTGTTTGTGTTTAAAAAACAGCAGACATATAACTGTTATATGGAATGGAACACATCATTTAGCTCCAATCCTTATCATTTTCAGGTTAAATAGCAAATATTTTTCTTTGTCTTTAAGATAATTTACGTGTGTAAACATTGTTATCGCAAGGACTTTTGTGCTGTGGTCAGTATGCCCAGTCGAGTTCCCTTTCCCGTCTTTCCATGGCCAAACGAGAGGATCTATCCTTTAAATATTTGTATTTTTTGCTGATATACTCAATCCTACACTCTTTCAGGCGTCCTGGACGCATCACGATCCGTGTGCTCCTGTTTTCCCAGACGTACAGGTAATCCCCGTTTGCCTTTTTTTCACCCGAAACGGGCTTGCCGTAACGACGCTCCAGATTTTTCCTGAAAAGCATGTGTTCGTCCGCAGACAGAACCGTGATCACATAGACCGCGTCCACCAGCGTGTTCTCGAAAAAACCGTAGACCAGATCCTGTTCCCGGCCTTCCATATCCGTTTTGTAATGGACGTGAAAAGCGTCAAAGGTTTCAGGGGAAAGATCTTCACTTGCCATGACATCGAACCTGCTCATGCCCCAGTGGACATTTCGGAGATCCCCCGCCCAGGCCAGGGCCGGCATGGAGAAAACGGCAAGACCGAAAACGGCTGTCAGCAGAGACTTCCATGGAAAACGTTCAGGCATGCCCCACCTTCTTTTCCGCCTGTCCGGAATCGATCACCTTCCGGATCACATCGGCCAGTTCGGCGATTTTAAGGGGTTTGAACATCAGATGGTTGATCTTGAAGCTGTCGACAATGGATGTGTTGATATCCCTGTGGTAACCGGTACACAGGATAATGGGGATGTCCGGTGCGATCATCCTTATCTTCCGGGCCAGCTGGATTCCCGTCAAATCCGGCATGGTCATGTCCGTCACCACGAGATCGAAACCGCCCGGATCGTTTTTGAACGTTTCAAGAGCCTTGACACTTCTGGTTTCAGGAACCACCCTGTACCCCAGCCGCTGGAGCATCTTGGAACCGATATCGACCAGGGCTTCCTCGTCGTCCACGAAAAGGATTCGTTCCGTTCCCTGGGGAACCATGCGGACACAGTTACCCGCCATATCGGCATCCAGATCGATGACAGGGAAATACAAATGGAACGTGCTGCCTTTACCCGGGGTGCTTTCCACGTAAATCGCCCCGTCATGGGCCTTCACAATGCCGAGAACCACAGCAAGCCCCATCCCCGTGCCTTCTCCCTGGGGTTTGGTGGTGAAGTAAGGGTCGAACACCCTTTTGCGCACATGCTCTTCCATCCCCCGCCCTGTATCGCTGACCGTGAGTTTCAGGTACTCTCCCGGCCTCAGTCCCATCATGAACTGGCCGACCTGCTCCTCCTCCACCCGGGCCGGGGCAAGAGTTATGGTGATCCGGCCGCTTTCACCCTGCATGGCGTAACAGGCATTGGTACAGAGGTTCATCACCACCTGATGGATCTGGGTGTTGTCGGCTTTGACGCACTTCACGGCAGGACAGATATCCTGGACGATGGCCACGGTACTTGGAATCGAGGCCCTGAGGAGCTCGATGGATTCCCCAAGTATCTGCTGGATGAAGACCGGCTTCTTCTCGTGGCTGTTCCGCCGGCTGAAAGACAGGATGTGACGGACCAGCTTCCTGGCCCTGTGGGAAGCCTTGAGCACCTGGTCCAGGTTGTTCCGGATCGGGCTCGTCTCAGGAACATCGAAGAGGATCAGCTCGATATTGCCCATGATGGCGGCGAGGATATTGTTGAAATCATGGGCGATGCCGCCGGCGAGCGTGCCCACGGCCTCCATTTTCTGAGCCTGCCTGAGCTGGCCTTCGAGATCCCTGCTCGTGTCGCAGAGATCCCTGTACTGCTCCTCGATACGGTGAAGATCTTCCTCCACCTGCTTCCGAACACCCGTTTCCCGTTGAAGGGCGTCAAGGGTCTCCTGGAGGTGTTGGTTCATCTCCCTGAGTTTCTTTTCCCGCTGGTAAAGCTCGGTAAAAACCCGGACTTTGCTTCGGAGAATCACAGGGTTGACCGGCTTGTAAATAAAATCGACGGCTCCGGCCTCGTATCCCTTGAATTCCCAGGCCGAATCCTTTTCAAGACCGGTAACGAAAATAATGGGGATTTTGCTTTTCATTCCCTGGGATCTGATTTTCTCCGCTGTTTGAAAACCGTTGTTCGCCGACATAATCACATCCATAAGGATCAGTGCAAAATCATGCTTCATCGCGGCGTCAAACGCTTCTTCTCCCGAACAGGCGGTATGGATGTGGTAACCCATCCTGTCAAGAAAGCAGGTCATCAGGCGAAGGGCGGACGGGTTGTCGTCCACCAGGAGAATTTTAATTCCGGAGTCACTCATCCGGCCGGGCCTCCCCAATCATAATGGCGTCTTTCAAAACGCGAAGCAAAGGTAAGTTTTCGCTGTTCAACCTGTTTATCGGCAAAGGGCAAGGATAGCTTTACAGTTTTTGTTTCGAACCATTCCTTCCATTCCGCGTCAAAAACCAGGAAACCCAGACAAGGTGGGAACTGGACTTGGAAGACTTCCAAAAATCGGAAGAAAACCGTTTCAAACCGTGAAAAAAAAGAGCCATCACCCACTTTTTTTGGTAGGGTGACTCGTTTGACAGAAACGGGCCGGAATATCCGGCACGAAGGGCAACCGCCGGGGTCACCGGCCACGACGTGCAAGGAGTTCGAACAGCATGAGCCAGATCGATTATTACAACGTCCTCGGCGTATCCAGGGACGCTGACAAAGACCAGATCCGTGTCGCTTACAGAAGACTGGCCTTCCAGTACCACCCCGACCGTAACGCGGACAACCCCGACGCTGCGGAACGAATGAAGCAGATCAACGAGGCTTACGCCGTCCTTTCCGACGAGACAAAGAAAAGGCGGTACGACTCCATGAAAGAACAATACGGAGACACGGCCTACACCCATTTCCGGGACAGCTATACGGAAAACGACATCTTCAGCGGTTCGGACATCAACAAAATTTTCGAGGAGCTTGCCAGGGATTTCGGTTTCCGTGGATTTGACGAGCTGTTCCGGGAGTTCTACGGTGCCGGTTACAAGGCGTTCAATTTCCGTAAGAACGGATTCACCGTCAAAGGTTTCATGTTCAGCAGCCCTGGTTTTTTCAATCGTGAACGGTCCCGAGTCACTGAAAAAGGGGCCTCCTCATTTCCTGGACCTGCGGAACTCATCCGTTCCATCGCAGGCAAAATCGCCCTGCTCCGACCTCCCTCCATGGGGAAGGATGTGATGGACAAAATCAACCTGACAGAGGAACACGCACAAGAAGGCGGGCCTTACGCTTACCTGGTGAAGGAAAGCGGGGCCAGACTCCTGGTGAAAATCCCGCCGAACGTGAAAGAAGGCCAGAAAATCAGGCTGGCCGGCCAGGGAAAACAGGGCCGGAACGGGGGAGAGCCCGGCGACCTTTACCTGAAAATCCATATCAGGCGGCCTTTCGTCAAGGCGCTGGTTCATCAGATCAGGAGAATGATGTCCTCCGTCCGGTCATCACCTTTCGGGGAAAAATAAGGCTGATGGGCTGTCGCCCGCTATGCTCGAAAAAGTGAAAGGGAACTGTTCTTTTTTATAAAAAGACTGTTCCCTTTTTTTATATCCTGTGGTATGCACCCCCAAATACGTTTCAGCGACTTAAACATAGTTTCCAGAATCATCACACGTTCTTCGCCATGGACCACATGGAAGAGGCCATTCTCTTTTGTGCGGTTATTTCGGAACCCTACAAAGGCACTTGATTCAGACTGGATGAACATGATGACACAACACCCCGCCACTTCCCCCATTCTTCCACAGAAACTGGTTCATGCCGGCCGGATTCTGACCGTTTTATTCATGATAATCTCCGCCCATCTGCTGCTCGGCCCTGTCCAGGCTTTTCCGGAATCACCGGTTCTCAGCTGGGATTCCAATGAAGACGCGGATTATTACCAGGTTTACATGAGATCGGAGGGGGAAAAAGAATACACCCTGGTAAGCGGCCGCATTCCATCGGGAACCACCTCGTTCAAACTGATGCCGTCACCGGGCGGGGCCATTCATTACTTTACCGTCAAGGCGTTCAACACATGTGGAAACTCCAGTGATTTCTCCGACGAAATTCCTTCGGCCCACATCCCCTACGATCCCCTGATGAACACGGTCCCTGTAACAAAAAACAGCGGAACAACGCCCACCCTGCCCGAACCCCTCAGCCTTGAAATCATCCTGCCGGAAGACGGGGCTTTCGTCACCGCCGGAACGTCCCTGGAATTTTCAGCCAACGTGTTCAGAGGAGACACACTCCACACAGATTACATGGTGACATGGACCTCGTCCATCGACGGCTATCTGGGAACGGGACTCGACATAGCTGCGGTTCTGTCTCCGGGGGTCCATATCGTCATGGCCGCCAGCACCGATGAAACCGGGGATACGGCTTCCGCCACCCTCCTTCTTTATGTTCAGGAACCGAACACAGCCCCGGACGTCCGGATCGTCCAGGCCCAAGGTGGAGATCTCGGGACATCGGGCCAGGCATTCAATTTCAAGGCCACGGCAGTGGACAGGCCGGATGGGGATCTGGGAGCGAAAATCGTCTGGACGTCCTCGAAAAGCGGGCGGTTGGGAACCGGGGCTTCGATCCTGGCCACCCTTCCCCCAGGAACCCACATCATCACCGCCTCGGTTCTTGACAGCGGAGGCCTGGAAGGCAAGGCCTCCCTCACCGTCACTGTGGCCGCCTACAACCATCCCCCCCAGCTGGTTCCGGGTGTCCATGACTCGGGAATTCTTGAAAAAACCGGCCAGAGCCACACATTCAGGGCCACAGCCAGCGACGTGGAAGATGGGGACATCAGCGCCCTCATCACCTGGAATTCCGATATCGGAGGGTATCTGGGCACAGGCGCCCAGGTCATGACACGCCTTTCATCCGGCGAACACACCATCACGGCCAGTGTAACGGACAGCCGGGGAGAAACGGTATCAAGAACCATGGAGATCAGTGTGGGCGTGTTCAACACGACCCCGGTCCTTACCCTTGGAACTCCAGTTGAAAAAGGTGTAAATTCCACGGGGAAAATCTACAATTTCACCGCCAGCGCCTCCGATGCGGAAGACGGTTCGCTGAACTCCCTGATCATCTGGAGCTCGGACAAAGACGGCTATCTTGGCACGGGAGCCGCCATCACCTGCTCTCTCAGCCCGGGTGTCCACACCATCACGGCATCCGTCAACGACAGCCTGGGAAAAACCGCATCAAAAACCCTCGCCGTAACAGTCGCCGCACCCAACGGAGCACCTGTCGTCTCCATCACGGGATCCACCCCCGGTGTTCTTGACGCCAGCGGCCAGAGCTACAGTTTCAGCGCCAAAGCTGCGGACCAGGAAGACGGAGACATCAGCCACAGCATCCTGTGGGCCTCGAGCAGGGACGGGAACCTGGGCCAGGGAGCCTCCATAGCGCCCACCCTTTCCAGCGGCGTCCACACCATCACCGCCTCTGTGAGCGACAGCCAGGGCTCGGCTGTGTCCGCATCGGTCCAGGTCACGGTGGCCGTCTTCGACACACCCCCGACGGTCACCATTCAATCCGTGACAGCCGGAGCCCTGAACCAGGCCGGCCATCACCACACGTTCAAAGGCAGCGCCTCCGACTCCGAAGACGGGGACCTCAGCCAGGCGATCACATGGACTTCCACCCATGACGGTTATCTGGGCAAGGGTGCCTCCATAGAGGCCGCCCTGTCGGCGGGAAGCCACATCATCACAGCCACGGTTTCGGACAGCAAGGGTAAAAGCGCCAATACGGCCCGGCATGTGACGGCCGCCCTTTACAACGCCCCACCCCAGATTTCGATCAGCGCCCTGAACGCCGGCCTTTCCCACTCCAAAGGCCAGAACTTCACCCTCACGGCGAGCGCCACCGATAGCGAGGACGGAAACCTCGGGACCGCCATCACCTGGACCTCTTCCATGGGCGGAACCCTGGGAACAGGCTCCCCTGTCACCGTTTCCCTTTCGCCAGGTTCCCACACGATCACGGCAAACGTCACGGACAGTCAGGGCAAGACAGCCACAGCTTCCCGGACAGTCACAGCCGTCGCCTCGAACAGCCCGCCTTCCGCGAGCATTCTTTCCATCAGCCAGGGAACCCTCACCGCCGCAGGCCAGCCCTGCATATTCAAGGGCTCGGCCACGGATCCGGAAGACGGCGATCTGGGCAGCGTCATCGCCTGGACATCCAGCCTTGACGGCCCCCTTGGAACCGGCGCGACCCTGACCCGCACCCTGAGTTCGGGGCAGCACCTGATCAAAGCCCGGGTCACGGACAAGGGCGGAAAAACAGCCGAAGCGTCAAAAACCATCACCGTGGCCGTCTTCAATCACCCGCCCGTGGTCACACCCATCTCCTTTCTGAAAGGAGCCGCCCTGGGCACCGGCCAGACCTACACGTTCGCAAGCAGCGCAAGTGACAGGGAGGACGGTGACTTGAGCACGTCGATTCTCTGGTCGTCAAGCCTGTCCGGCTCCCTCGGCAAGGGTGCCTCCATCCAGGCCGTTCTCAAGCCCGGCGTCCATGTGGTGACGGCCAAAGCTGCGGACAAGGGGGGAAAAACGGCCAGCGCCACCAAGACCCTTTCCGTGGAGTCGGTGAACCTCCTGCCCTCGGTTCAGATTCTTCAGGTCAGCCCCGGAGCCGCGGGCTCCGAAGGCCAGCTTTTTGAACTGACCGGAACGGCCCTGGATGAGGAAGACGGCAATCTGACCCATACCCTGGCCTGGTCATCGAGCCTCGACGGTCCCCTTGGCCAGGGCAGCCCGGTTGTCGCCACGCTCCGTGCGGGAACACACGCCCTCACGGCCCGGGCCTGCGACAAGAGGGGCGGTTGCGCCAGCGTGTCTCGATCCGTGACGGTGGTCCCGTTCAACAACCCGCCTTCCGTTGAAATCGTTTCTGTGGTCGGATCACGTCAGGACACGAAAGGGCAGGCGTTCGAGCTGAAAGGAAAAGCTGCGGACAGAGAGGAAGGCGTTCTTTCAAGACAGATCGTCTGGACGTCGAGCATAGATGGACGCCTTGGTCAGGGCGAGGTGGTCAAGCCCCGCCTGTCCCATGGTACCCATACCATCACGGCCAAAGTAAAAGACAGCAAAGGCAAGGAATCGTCAAAAACTGTGACCGTAAACTCCTTCAAAGCCTCCAGACTTGAACTCTCGGTTTCCACAAAAAGGATATTCAGCCTGAGACAGGTCAAGGTCTCCTGGAAAGGCGGGTCGTCCGGTGTGGACATTGCCATGGATGGCGTAAAGGTGGACTCAGGCCCCAATCAGGGCAGCCGTTATTACTGGTCGAGGAAAAAGACCCGGATCAAGGTCAGTGACAGCCTCAACCCGTCCGTGTCCGTCACGCGGACAACGAAATAACCGGACAATATTTACCCGGGTCCGGTCCTGGACCGGACCCATGTGATCAGACCGCGCCAGCCCAGCTGGTCCAGGCGGGTTTTCATCATCCTGTAGCCTTCACCGTAGACCTCGTCGTCATCATGCTCCAGCTGGTTCTGGAGAACGCGGGAAAAATCCGAGCGCTCCTTTGCATTCACCAGCCATATCCCCAGGTTGCAGAACCCCTCCGTTTCCCTGGGAGACAGCCTGATCCCCGCCTCGTTCAGCCAGACATGGATCATCTCATGGGCAAGGACGCCTTTGAATTCCGTGAGGGGAAGGCCGTGAAGAATATAGATGGTGTGACTGAATGAAACGGTTTTCCCGTTCACCACGCGCCGCACGGTTTTTGTGAAACCCCGGGTGTTTTCCTTGTCATTTCCCTTGCTCTCACGGATCAGCGTGGTCCGGTCCACCAGTTTGACGGGTATCTGTGAAGAAACCGGGCCGATTCCCACCGTGGCCAGCATTTTCGACAGCTCCTTCTGAAGCGGTGAAAGGTTCATTTTACCTGACACCGCCGTCGCCTTGCAGATGCCGCAGGTCAGACGTCCGTCCGGGTAACGGAATCCTCCTTTGGACGAGGAACAGATGATCCGGCCGCAGGAATCACAAAGCATCGCTTTCTGGCCCTGGTGTGACGGATGGGCGCTCTGCCCCCAGGAGTCCACCACATGTTCTCCTTCGATGGGAAGACGGCAGATCACGCATTTCTCGAGGCGGAACTCCTTGAAACAGGATTCGTGGTAGACTCCCTGGTTGTCCCTGGCATAGACGCCCTGGATGGGTTTGCCGCATACGGCGCAGCGGAGTTCGATTTTTTCCTTGAAGCAGGAGGGATGGTATTTTTTTCCGTCGGCCAGGACATACCGGCCCTCCATGTTTTTTCCACAGACACCGCAGCGGTTGTCCCCTTTGTCTGCGGACTTCGGTGCGGCCAGACAGGCGGTGAAACAGAGGATAAAAAGAACGGCGGTAAAAACCGCCGTGTGTTTTAATCGCAGAAAACCCATGATTCTACGTTTCCCAAACAGGAAACGATCATACCTCCTTGAAAAGGTCGTGATACGAAACCGTTCCCTGAACCCCTTTGAGTCCCCCTTTTTTCAGCTCCATCACCATGAAAAACTCATCGGGCACATCGTAGGACGATACGATGCCGTAAGCCACCGAAGGCACGAAGCCGAAACGGGAATAGTAATCGGCAAGGCCCAGGACAACCACAGCATCGTAGCCCGCTTTCTGACAGGCTTTCAGACCTTCCTCCACCAGAATCCGGCCCACGCCCTTTTTTCTTCTTTCAGGATCCACGGCCATGGGGCCAAGACCCGCCAGACGTTTTCCAGGGTTTTCACCTTTGATCGTCACAGGGGTAAAGGCGATGTGACCACAGACCTTCCCGTCGTCTTCGGCCACAAGAGAAATGAGGGGAACGCCTTCCTTCCTGAGGACATCCACCAGTTGAGCCTCCGCCTCCGTGCTGAACGAGTTTTTGTTTACGGCATGGATCTCAGGAATGTCCCTGGGTTCTTCAGCTCTGATTTTCATGGTTCGAATCTCCTGTGGTTCTCCTGGTTCGCTCTCCGCAGCAGCCTTTTTGAGCCCGTTGGATTCAGCGGTTATCTGTCTTCAGCCGATCTCTTGAAATGAACGTACTGCTGGGGAAAGGGTATGGTGATGCCTTTTTCGTCAAAGGTCGTCTTGATTTTCTCGTTGAGATCAAAGAAAACAGCAGCGTAGTCCCCTGTGTTCACCCAGGGCCTCACGGCCATGTTCACACAGCTTTCAGCCAGTTCGGCCACACCGATAACCGGCGCGGGATCTTTGAGAATCCGGGGTTCTGCGGCCAATATGTCCGCAAGTGTCGCCTTGACAAAGGAGAGGTCGTCGCTGTAGTCCACGCCCACCAGCAGATCCACCCGCCGGATGGGATTGGCCGTCACATTGGTGATGACGCCGCTTGTGATACTGCTGTTGGGAACGATGACCCGCTGGTTGTCCACGGTGTTCAAAATGGTATTGAAGATATTGATGCTTTCCACTTTACCAGAGACTCCGCCTGCCGTGACCACGTCGCCCACCTTGAAGGGCCTGAAAAGAATCAGCATGACGCCCGAGGCGAAATTGGACAGGGAGTCTTTCAGGGCAAGGCCCACGGCCAGACCGGCGGCGCCCACGATGGTGAGAAACGAGGTGGTGTTGATCCCCAGCTGTCCGGCGGCGGCGATCACCACCATGATCATCAGGGCGTAATAGATGATGTTCGAAAGAAAGCCGACAAGGGTGACGTCGATTTTGTTTTTTTCGAGAAGGGCTTTGAGAAGTCCGGCGATTTTGTGGGAAAGCCAGTTTCCGATGACCAGCACCAGGATGGCGGCGACAAGCTTGATGGAGTAATTGCTTACCCAGTTGACGATCACGGTGACATATTCGTTGACGTACTTTTCCATGTCCATACTCCTTCTTGAATTACAGAGATCAAAACCTCTTTATAAGAAATTCCTTCGATAATTTTACACAACTTACATAATTTTTTTTTAAATCTCAACATCAAACCTGATGATATCTTGACCTTGGCCAGGATCTCAGGTTAATGTTTTGCCTTTCCATCCCGGCGGCTGAGACCGGGCAAACCCAAGGAGGGACCATGCGATGAACGTTCTGGTGTTCGGTGGAGGGGCCGTGGGGCTTGGACTGGCCAGCTGCCTGAAAATTGCGGGATGGGATCCGGATATCGTGGCGCGAAAGGACACGGCTGACGCCCTGAAGGCTCAGGGCCTTCACCGGACCGGCCTGATCGGGGAGGTCTTTTGCCAAGAGGTAAACGCCTACCCGGACATGGAACGGATTCCCCCCAAAGATCCCTACGACTTCATCCTGGTATGCACGAAAAGTAACGATTCGGAAAACGCCGCCCGGATTCTCGCGTCTTATCCCCGCTTGATCAGCGACCAAACCTGCCTTGTTCTCTGCCAGAACGGCTGGGGCAACCGGGAAATTTTCATCCGCCATTTCCCTGAAAAACAGGTGTACAACGCCCGGGTGATCACCGGCTTCCACCGCCATGCGCCGAACCATGTGGAGATCACCGTCCATGTCCAGCCCGTGAACCTGGGCAGCATCCACCACAGCCCCTCACCGGAACTCATCCCCCTGCGTGACGCCATCCGGACCGGGGGTCTCACCTCGGAAGTCACCGACACCATCGGCAAGGATCTCTGGGCCAAAATGCTGTTCAACTGTTCCCTGAATCCTTTGGGCGCGATTTTTGACGTGCCCTACGGCGAACTCAAGACATCGGAACACACCCGGGCCATCATGAAAGACATCGTCGACGAGATCTTCCGTGTCCTTAACGCCTCGGGCAACCAAAGCTACTGGGACAGCCCGGATGAATACTACGCCTTTCTCCTTGACATCCTGATCCCCGGCACGGCCCGCCATGAATCTTCCACCCTCCAGGATATCCGTATGAAAAAACAGACGGAAATAGACGCCCTGACCGGGGCGGTGGTGGCCCTGGCCGACCGGCACGGCGTGGATGTTCCGGTCAACCGGGTGCTTTACGGGATGATCAAATTCATGGAAAGCCGGTACGCCTGACGTTCCGGCATGGCTTAAAAGTCAGGCGCCCCGGTGCCGAAGATGTCTGCGTATTCCTCAGGGTGGTGTTTCTTCAGGCATTCGGGACAGATTCCATGGCTGACGTCGGCCTGGGAATGTTTGTTGATATACACGTCCACCTGTTCCCAGTTGCCCTTGTCGTCCTTGATTTTCTTGCAGTAGGAGCAGAGGGGCAGGATTCCCCGGAGGCTCCGCACCTCGGCCAGGGCCTGTGTCAGCTCCAGAATGGATTTGTCTCTCTGCCTTTCCAGGCTGATTTTTTCCTTGATTTCCCGTTCGAGGTTCTGCTTCGTGGTTCTCAACCGCAGCTCCTCCTGCTCTCTCAGGGTCACTTCCTGCTCGAGTCTTTCCTTGATCCTGATTTCCTCTTTCATGCGCCGCTCGTTTTCGAATCCCGCGACCATTTTCTGGTAGGTGTAAAAGGACAGCATCAGTGTGAACACCACGGAAACGAAAAAGACCAGCCTGTAGCGGCGGGGCTCCACGTCATATGCCCCGCCGGGCGTCGGGACGACGCGGACCTGCCACTGACGGCCGCAGAAGGTGTGGTATCGCCTCAGGACTTTCTTCCCGCCACCTTGGATTTCAGCCGGTACCGGACCGGGGAATGAAACCAGGAGCGAATCCTCGGGCGAAGCGGATTCGTCAAACAAGGACAACGTCAATCCACTTTCGCTGAACGTGGCCAGGGTGCTGTTGGCAATCTCCCTTGGAACCAGCATTCCCGTGACGAAACCCGAAAGGTTCCTGAATCCTTCCGGCCCTGTGTTCCGGGAATCACGGGACCTGTAGACAGGAAGAAGAAGCAGGACCGCGTCCTGGCCTCCCATCTCCTTCACCAGCTCGATCCTGGCGGATACGGCCGGTTTACCCGAATACCCTGCCAGGATCACCGCGTCTTTTCTTCTGGCCTCCGAAGAGACGTCGAAACCAACGGCGCCGTCGTTGTCAACCCTGGGCTCGATGTAACGGATCGGCGTGTGATAATCACGGATCCGGGCTCGAATCAACCGGGATCCTTCACTCCTTTCCGTGATCATGAAATCACGGCCCGCCTCTTGTCTCATCATGGCTTCAAACCCGGAACGGTCTTCTTTCCGGACCGTCTGAACCCAGGCAAAGGCCTTGACCGCAGGATACCGTTTCAGTGCGCCCCGGGTAAAACGGGAAAACTCGTCACGGCTGACAAAATCGGAACTGTAGAAAAAATCCCCGATAAAATGGAGGGCGCTCACGTAGTCTTCGAACTGCTCCAGCACGGCCTCGTCCATAAGCTTGGCGTGGCTTTCGAATTCCAGCCGGATGTTTTCCTTTTCCCAGTTGAAGGCGGAAAGGGTGAAAACAAAGGAGAGAAAAAGACCTGAAATCAGAAAAACACCGCTGGGAACAAACCTCTTCAAGGGTATGCTGTGCCCTGTCGACGCGCCGGTTTCCATGACCATCGGATGAATAATCCCTTCAGACATTGTTTTTTGTCAGGAGATCCGGATTACGGCCGGAAACCCGCTTCTTTTTCCCATAGCCATGACCTTGTCATTCCAATAAGATCCGCGGCACAGTCTTATCACGGTCCGATTCAGTTTTGCAAGGTGCAAGGCCGGCGTTGTCCTGCCTGTTTTTTTATGGTAGGGGATGAAAAAACAGCTCGCACACACGTTCAACACGGAGAAACAAAACCATGACTTCGTTGAAACGATACGCCGTTCTTTCCATCGCCGCCGCCCTCATCACCATCGTCCTGAAAGCCGTGGCCTACAAGCTCACAGGCTCGGTGGGCCTACTATCAGATGCCATGGAATCCCTGGTAAACCTGGCCGGAGCCCTTCTTGCCCTGGCCATGCTCACCATCGCCTCGAGGCCCGCCGATGAAAGCCACCCTTACGGCCACACCAAAGCCGAATATTTTTCAAGCGGCGTGGAAGGCACCCTGATCCTGGTGGCAGCCCTGAGCATCGGAGCCACCGCGATCCACCGCCTGCTGGAACCCAGACCCCTGGAGCAGATCGGAATCGGAATGGCCGTGTCCGTGGGCGCGTCCCTGGTCAACCTCCTGACAGCCCTGGTGCTTCTCCGGGCCGGACGGACTTACCGGTCCATCACCCTGGAGGCCAACGCCCGGCACCTCCTCACCGATGTGTGGACCTCCGCCGGAGTCGTGGTGGGGGTTTCGGCGGCATGGTTCAGCGGATATCAGCAACTCGACCCTGTGGTGGCCATTCTGGTGGCGGCCCATATCGTGTATTCTGGAGCCGGCATCGTTAAAAACTCCATTCTCGGGCTTATGGACACGGCGGGCAGCCCCGAAGATCTGGGGGCCATTGAAACCATCCTTTCAACCTTCCGGCCTGAAGGCATCGCCTGGCACGCCATGAGAACCCGTCAGGCCGGTTCCAGGCTTTTCGTGTCTTTCCATGTTCTTGTACCCGGTTCATGGACCGTTCAGAAAGGCCATGACCTTCTGGAAAGAATGGAAAAGACGGTCACGGAAGAACTGCCCCATGTGACGGTGTTCACCCACCTGGAATCCCTGGAGGACCCTGTGTGCTGGAAAGACGCTGATGTCAACGGACACCAGATCCGCTGAGTCCTTCCTCACCGTGAAAAAGCGTGGGTGTAAATGGAGATCTCGACGCCGATCCGGTGATCGTAGATAGTGCCGGGGCTCGAAATGCTTTCCGAGGTCACGGTGCTTCGTGAGTAGTACCGGCTTTCCATGCGGAGTTTGGAGTATTTTTCGTTGAACCGGTTGATGGGCTCCAGGGTGGTGCTGATGGGATCCAGCATGAACATGCACACGGAACCCAGGATTTTCGACCCGAGCACTTTATCGCCGTTGGATTTGATCCCGTCTTTCATCAGAATGAACGCTTCACCGAAAAGCGCTCCCCCAAGGGGTGTGACGAAAATGTCCTGGATGGACGGATCCTCGAAGAACGCTTCCAGGCCGTATTCGTAAAGGCAGGCGGACATCATGAATGAATAGGTCAAAGATTCGAGCCGTGTGTAGTTCTTGTTCATGGCATGGGTATAGTAAGCCGCGCCAAAATACGGGTGGCCGATGTAGTTGACCTCCCATTCGTCCTTGTCCCAGACAGGCCCCCCCGATACATTTTTGTCGTAACGTTTCCAGAGTTTCTGGGGATCGAGCACCTTGTCCTCCTCGCCCCACTTGGAAAAGCTTTCCGGCATCACGTACAGGAAGGCGATGGTCCCCACGGCCAGGGCGAGGATCGACCCCGAATCTCCCCGGACCTGATCGAACACATCCTTTCTGGAAGCGGCGGTAGCATCGGAAAAAGCATAACGTTCCTGGCCGAAAAGATCCCGGCTGCTTTGGGACAGGGTAAAAGACGAAGAGTACAGGCTGGAGTCCGGGAGGTTCGAGAAATTGAAACCCCGGATAAACGCATGGATGCTTCGCGTGCTTCCATGGGCAGCCGGTATGGGAAAACCGAGACTGTCCACGGGGCTCATGGCCTCTCCCAGAGCCAGGGACTCCGAACAGGATCCCAGGATCAAAGCCGCACAGAAAACGGCGGCCATCCAGATTCTGCCCATCATTTTCCGTTGTCGCCACATGGTTTGTCGTCCACCTGCTTCGATGAAAGGTAAAGATCATTAACCCGCTGAATACGCTGGGTGTATAGCAGCCTGTCAAAAAAAAATCCACCGTATTTTTTCAAGCCCGGTCCAGGCGCCGGTTCCGCTCACGGTTCACATATTTTTCTTGACACAAAGGCCGGCTTTCACCATTATCCGGAGTTCACGGCATGTCTTTTTTGCCCGTATTCACAATTAAAATATAAGCTTTCCAGAGCTCAGGTAAAGGGTTGCAGCATGTTGATTTTCCGGCGGTGGGCCGTCCTCTGGTTCGGTTTCAGCCTGGTTTTTCTGAGTTTCACCGGAACAGCGCCGGCAGGCCAGGACATCTATCCTTTCCGTTTTCCGGAGCTTTCCAATCCGAACGCCGTGGGGGGCCGTCTTTATCTCCAGCCGCTGGGTGACCGGGACCACCGGGTTCGTGAGAACACGGAGATCACCGTGAGTTTCGGCTCGGCCACGGACTACAACGTCCACTTCGTGGAAACGAGGGGGGACAGGGAGCTCACCGTCAACACCAACACATACAGCCTTTCGCTGGCCTGTGGGACCACCCTGTTCGGAAGACCGCTGGAAGCGGGAGGCGTGCTCCGCTCCTACCAGGACATGAAAAAAACCTGGGGCTCGGAACTGGTCAAGAACTACCATGAATTGTTTTCCGACGGTTTCGGGGAGGTTCCGCCCGACGGACAGTACTACGGCGCCATCGGCGATAACGAAACACGGGTGATCGGGAAAAACAGGGAATTGTACCTGAACACCCTCCAGGTTTACGCCAAAACCCAGATCCTGAGGGAAAGACCGGGAAGCGCCCTGCCAGACCTGGCGGTCAAGCTGTCAGGCCGGATTCCCCTGAGCGGCAAGCCTTTCGATACGCCGGGGATCGGCCTGTCCCTGGGCCTTGCGAAAAAGCTTTCCCCGGCCTTCTCATTAATCGGTTCGACCGGATGGCTGTTCCAGGATCTCACCGCCCGTGATTTCAACGCGGACAACCTTCGGGTCCGGCATTTCGCCTTCGATCTGTTCTCCGGAATCGTCTGGGACATGGGAGAGCCCGAAGGGTGGTACAGCCAGCTTGGGATGCGCTGGGCATCGGAAAGGATCTCGTACAGGGCCAATTCCGATTCCGCCGGCCCCTCCTACGTGGTGCATTTCGGCCCGGTGTACCGGACCAGAACCAAAGAAGGGCGGACCCTGGAATTTTTCCTGAGTTGCAGCGAAGACATCCCGGGACTGGGGCACGGCCTCGAGCCGGACGTGGCTTTCTACACCGGCGTGGTCCTGGGTTTTCCATGACCTCCTGTCCATTTTTTTATGGCGCAAGGCCAAGGATTTTCTAAACACTTGAAAGACAGATGCCGATAGTTTTTTCAGGGGATAACCGGACGCCTTCAATCCGATGACTTTCGTCATATAGTCTTCAATCAGCGAAAAAAACACCTAAAACCGACAGGTCCAATCGCCCATGGAACCAGACAACAGCAAAAAAGGATTCGATTTCGATCCCATCGACCTTTCAGGCATTCTTCCCCAGCCAAAGAACGTGGCGGGTGACGATGCAAAACAGGTCATGGCCGAAGCCTCCCTTCCGGATGCTGTCGATGAAGACACGCGCACCCTCGAGGCCCTGTACCTCAAAATGAAAAAAAAAGGGGATTTCCCAACTTTCTCCCGCCAGATCATCGACGTGAACCGGATCATCGCCACGGACAAGTCCTCGGCCAAGGAAATATCCCATGTGATCATGAAGGATTTTTCCCTGACGAACAAGCTCCTCAAGCTGGTAAACTCGGCCATGTACAGCCAGTTCAACCAGAACGGCATCTCATCGGTGGCCTCGGCCATGATCATCATGGGAACCAACCAGATCCAGCGCACGGCCTCCAGCCTGATGCTGTTCGAACACATGCAGAACAACGCCCAGAACCAGGCCTTGAGGGATGCCACCCTTCTGACGTATATGAGCGGCCTTATGGCCAAGGACCTGGCGGCCCTCGAGGGATACCGGGACCCTGAGGAATTCCAGATCTGCGGCATGTTCCACAAACTGGGGGAAAACCTCGTGGCCTTCTACTTTCCGGACAAGCTCCGTCTGATCCAGGAAATCGAGCGTTCCAAAGGGATAAGCCTCGATGAGGCGGCCCGGAAAATCCTGGGCATCGATTTCAGAACCCTGGGAACGGGAATCGCCAGAAAATGGGGACTCCCACACAACATCGTGAAAAGCATGGATTTCGACCCGGAAGAACTGGCCGGAGAACACAGGCCGGGAGAGTCACTGACAAGAACCCAGAGACTGGGGACCATTTCGTCGTTCTGCAACTGTCTCTGCGATATCCACAGGAACCCTTTCCAGGAAGAAAGGGACGCGGCCATCTGTCACCTCCTGAAAAATTTCAAAGGTCTTGTGGACCTGTCTCTTTCCGACCTGGACAGCCTGGTAAAGCGGGTGGCCGACCGGATGCGAGCCCACGCCTCCCTGATGAACATCGCCACGGCCCAGAACCCCATTCTGGCCAACATGGACCAGCCGGTGTCAAAAACCAGAACCCTGCTGTATGAAGAAAAATCCGATAAAAAGGAAAAGCAGGCGGGGGAAAAAATCATGGCCGATGCGGAAAAGGAAATCGCCCGGCTCGAAGACCTCCTGACGCGGCCATTCGAAATCAGCGACATCCTCTTCGACATTCTCAAAACCATGAACCGCTGTTTCGACTACACACGGATCGCGATCTGCATCCGGGATGCGGGGTCCGGCCAGGTCGCCGTGCGCCACGGGCTTGGCAGGGACATCGACAACCTGAAAAAACTGTTCCGCTTTCAGACAGGCCGGAATGACGATATTTTCCAGCTCTGCCTTACCCGCGAAAAAGATTACACGATCCACGACATCGATGACCCCAAGTTCAAGGCCCTGGTCCCTGGCTGGTTCCGGCAGCTCGACCTGGCCCGCGGCCTTGACCTGTTCGCCTTAACCATCGACCATGTGCCCCTGGGATTTTTCTACGCGGACCGGGAAACGGCCATCGACCACACCCCTTTCGGCCAGCAGAAGAATATGAAAAAGCTGAGAAGCCTCGCTGAAAAAGCCATTCGAATCAAAAAAGGCATGGCGTGACGCCCATGGACCGGATCGGACGATACGAAATCAAGGCCATGATCGGAAAAGGGGGCATGGGAACGGTGTACAGGGCCCTCGATCCGGTGCTGGGCCGTTTTGTGGCCTTGAAGGTCATGGCCATCGAAGGACCTGCCGACGACCTCACCCGGAACCAGATCGTGGCACGTGGCTTGGCCGAGGCCCGTCTCTCCTCCCAGCTGATCCACCCCAACATCGTCATCACCTACGACGCGGGATTCGAGAAAAACGTGTTCTTCATGGCTTTGGAATTCATCGAGGGCACGGGTCTCCACAGCCGGGTGAAAGAAGGTCCCATGGAGCCGGTCCAGGCGGCGGAAATTGTGTTCAACGTCTGCCACGCCCTTCATTACATCCACGAGAAAGGCCTGGTCCACCTGGACGTGAAGCCGGCCAACATCATGCTGACCCGGATCGGGGAAGTGAAACTGATGGACTTCGGCATCGCCCGGGTCCTGGCCACACGGCGGAGCACCGACGAGTGTTCCGGTTCCGTTCCCTACATGAGCCCCGAACAGACCGGGGCAAACTACGAAAGCGACCACCGGAGCGACATCTTTTCCCTGGGGGTGGTGCTGTACGAACTGTTGTCCGGAAAGCGCCCTTTTCCCGGGGAAAACGCCTTCCAGATCATCTACAACATCCTGAACAGCCCCCCTCAAGCCCTGGACGAGCTGGTTCCAGGTCTTCCCGGCGAACTTCTGGACGTGGTGGAAAAGGCCCTGCGGAAAAAACCCGAAGACCGGTTCAATACGGCCCGGGATTTCGCCGATGCCCTGGTCCCCGTGCTGAAGGGCAGGACAAACAAGGCCCTGTCCCACGAGGACAAGCGGAAAATCGACATCCTCCGGAGACTCACCTTTTTCCAGCATTTCCAGAACGACCACATGGAGCGGGTGCTGACCATCTCCAGCTGGCAGATCCACAAGAAAGGCGCGATGATCATCGAACCCTGCGAACACGACAGCCACATCTACATCCTGGTGAGCGGAAGGGCCTCTTTGGTGATCAAGGACAGGGTCAGCGACACCTTTTCGCCGGGTGAATGTTTCGGAGAATCGGCGGTCCTGTTCCAGAAACCACGGCAGGCCAGGGTCCGGGCCGAAACCGACTGTCTGGTGATGAGCGTGAACGCCCATATCCTGAACCAGGAAGACCCCGGCCTCCAGGTTCTTTTTTTAAAGGAATTTTATCGGAAGAAAACTCGCCAGCTGGTTCATTCGAACCTGAAGCTGATCCAGGGCGGATGACTTTCCCTTACGTCAGATCGTCCCCAGCTCGATGGCGTCCAGAACCTGTTTCGCCTCCTTGAAATCCGGATCGACGATCAGGGCTTTTTCAAAGTACTCCACGGCTTTTCCGGGATCTTTCATGTCCAGGAACAAGCGTCCCACATTGTAAAGGATGAACGTTTCCTCGGGATGAATCCGAAGGGCCTTTTCGTAGTTCTTGAGGGCTTTCCTGAAATCCCCCTTTTTCCTGTAGAGAACCCCCAGGCTGTTGAACACGTTGGCCGAATCTTTGCTGATTTCAAGAATTTCGTTCAGCACCGACTCGGCGTCCTCCACGTTTTCCTTGTCCATGTAGATGTCGGCGGCTTTCTGGAGGCATTTTTCCGCCATCTCGTGCTGGCCCATGGCCTGGTAGGCCTTGCCCATGCCCTCGTAGGCCTTGGCGAACAGGCTGTCCAGCTGGGTGGCTTTCCTGAAGGCCTCGATGGCCTCGGAGTATTTGCCCTCGGAGGTTTTGATGTAACCGATGTTGTAATAGTACTCGGCTGTTTCCCCCTTGTTCACCATATCGTCCAGGACCGTCAGGGCTTCCTCGAACCGGCCCTTTTCGATGAGATCCATGCCTTTTTCCAGCTCTTTTTCCTCTTTCACGAAGGTGGCCTCGGGCCGGGCCTTGATCACGGCTCCCATTTTCATTTTCAGGTATTTCCCGTCAAAGGGTTTCACCAGAAGGCCCGTGACGCCGGAAAGACCGGCCTTCACCACCTTGACCTTGGTAAAGGCGTGGTCGGCCAGAAAAAAAGGCAGATCCCTGAAGGCGCTGTCACTTCTCAGGATTTTCAGGAGGGCAACCCCGGACATGTCTTCCATGTCCCAGGCCGAAATCACGCATCCGTAAGGTTTCAGGCGGAGCATGGCCCAGGCGTTGTTGGCGCTTTCCGCCGTGTGAAGGTTCTTGAAGCCCAGGCCGGACATCAGGGTTTTAAGCTCCGTTAAAGCCCCCTGGTTTTCGTCCACCAGGAGAAAGGCATCGGTCGTCATAGGCTGCCCTTATATCAGATCGAGAAAAGGTTTCGGTTTTTTCTGGGATTTTTCCGTGATTTCCGGTGTCCTTGACGGTGAATCCGCTTTGTCTTCCCGTTCCATGGCCTCCTCACCCTCCGACATGCTTTTCAGGGTGAATGCATAGGGGAAATGGGCCAGGGCGCCGGGCGGGTTCACCAGGCATTCGAATCGTTTTTCCTGTTTTCCCTGCCGGAAGAACGCCAGAAATTCTGACATTCTATAGCACTTCCCCTCGGGGCTTTCAATAGTCGAAACATCCAGAGACCCGTGGAAGAATTCTCCCCAGGTATTGCTGAAAAGCACTTTCGCCGAAGCCAGTTCTCCATGTCGGGAAGGGGCTTCAAGAAAAACAAGAAGCCGGTCCGGCAAAGCAGGGTCCGCATAGTCTTTGTCAGGCCGGGGAAAAACACCGCTGAAAAAAACCGGGATCTGGTCCAGGGGCTGGGGCTGCCTTGCGGCCAGAGCCTTTTCAAGCCTGTTGGCGAGAAGGAACCCCAGAAGCTCCACACGGCTGGAGCCCTGAAAAACAGGGTTCCCGGGGCCTTTGCCTTCTTCAAAAAGCAGCCAGGTTTCCCCGCCTTTTGCATCGGTCATGGATGCCATGTCCAGGGTCACCATTCCGGTCCTGGCCGCGAGGCAGGTGGAGCAGCGGGGAATCTTGCCCGGCTTCCTGCCGCGGAAAGCCGCGGTCCTGTTCTTGAGAATGGTGATGTCCTCCTTGTTCATGAAAAGCGTCACCCGGCCTTCGTCCACACTCCGAAGCACCAGTTCGTACAGGAAGGAAATCTTGTCGAAAATCCTGTCCTCGAAAGCGATTTTGCTCTTTTCATCGAGCAGGTTGAAACTACTCAGCCGTTCGATGATCCCGGGCTCCGGTTTCCAGGCGTCCAAAAACCGGGCCATCAGACGGCCTTTGGGGCTGCCGCTGTCGGGTTCGGTGATCAGCGGGTAACTCATGAGCCGAAGAAAGATGCACTGCCGGATCAGCTCCAGACCTTCGTCATCGTTCATGTCCTCGTAGAACGCCATGATCGTCTCGAAAACCAGGGTGTAGGGATCGTCCTGGTAATCGTCGATCCGGGCATTCTCGAAATTGTTCCTGACCCGGGACGACACAAGACCCGAACTGTCGCCGTCCATGAAAGCGTAGGCCGCGGCGAGGGACGCCTTGATCAGGGATTTCACCGGGTCTTTCCTGGCTTTGTAAACCTGCCACAACAGGGCTCCCAGGCATTCCCTGGGGTCCAGATCCCCCAGATGGCCGGTATCGATGTAATCTTCCATGGGAACCGAGGCGTCGGCCATGGCGGTCATGAATTCCGGCAGCCCGTCTTCGGTGATGTCCGGGGGAAGCACGGCCCAGAGGGGGATTTTCCCGGCGATCATGATGAACGTCCTGTAAAATTCGTCTTTCAGCAAAGTTCTCTGGGCCGATCCCGAACTTTCCCCGTCCACGGTGCTGAACTCGTTCCGCCTGAGTTTCTCGATGTCCATGATGAAAAACGTGACCTCCTGGCCGTGCTTTTCATGGCACCAGGCCTCGATGGCCTTCAGCTTGCGGGCCAGAAAGCCCATGGCTTCCGGTCCCATCTGGTCCTCTCTCACGATCACCCAGAAATCGAAATCGGACCGCCCCGTCTGGGTCAGGGTTCCGGCGCTGCCCATAAGGTAAAGCCCAAGAACCGGTTCCTTTTCCGGCGCAAGCTGTTTCAGCTTTTCGTCAGAAAGCTTCAGCAGACGGGTCGCGGCTCGGTAAAATCCCGAGCGCTCAAAGCGGAAAATCCCGTAGAACGGAAGAGGGGACTCCACATAACCCGGAAACGCGCTGTCGTTCACATGGAGGAGGAAAGGGATCAGATGGAACAGATCGAGGCGGTTCTGGGGAAGGTTTCTCAGAAGCTCCCTGAGCCGGGATATGGTGTAACGCATGAAAGCCAGCCGGTTTTCATGGATCACGCCGGCCATGTCGCATGGTTCTGGTGTCATCGTTTCGTTCCGTTGCAATGTTTGAACTATCGGGAATTTCGATCAGGTGAAAACCAACTGTGGCCATACTAACACGACTTCACGGGGAATCCCACTGGAAATAACGGCCGGAGGGGCAATCGATGACAGGGCCATCGCATGTAAGAATTTTACCGACATGTCATGTTGAGCCGCAGCTCCC
>CAZWTY010000047.1:0-30531 GCA_964637565.1 uncultured Desulforapulum sp. | reverse complement strand
TGATCGACCAAAAAAACAGCGCCGCCCGGAATGACAATGGCGGGAACCCGGGGTAGCTCCGCAGACCCGAAGAGGCAGGTGTCCCCCCCCCTTCGAAGACGTGCGGCCGAGAGTCCAGATCCTTGCCAATTTTACATGCGATAGCCCTGACTCTGAACAGAGCGCCGCTTGACAAACCTGAAACGCCTCTGAATTCAATGGATTCGGCGGGGGTTTTCATCGTTTATGGCAACGGCCGTTTAACGCTTTTTTCTCATGAGATGAAAAGGCCAGAACCATCGACCTTCCGCGTAGAGGGTTTTCAAGACCTTTGGGTCAATATCGAGACGTGATCCCAGCAAAATCAGCTGATTGAGAAAAAGCGTCTTCCAAAAACCGAATCGTTCCCAGCGTCTGCCGGAGGTCGCAAGGGGCTTCAAAACGATGCCGACCCGGCCGAATTTCCTTGCCCTCCTGACAAAACACACATCTTCGAGAATCGGACGATCGCAATAGCCGCCCAGGTCAAAAAAGGTTTTTTGACGGACAAACAGGCCCTGATCACCGTATGGCCGCTTCAGAAGCCGGGTCCGGAGGTTGATCCCCAGCTCGACCCATGGCCTGCCCGGGAAAGAGTCTCGAATGCGGAGAGAAAAACAGCCCAGTGCCGTCCGGGGGTCTTTCATCACCCGTCGAAGATCAATGTCCCAACCGTCGGGAAGAAGGCAGTCGGCATGGAGAAACAGAAAGATATCCCCCGATGCCTCGCGTGCGCCGGCGTTCATCTGCCCTGCCCTGCCGGGCACCGTCACACACACCCGGGCGCCGTTTTTCAAGGCGGCAATCCGTGTTTCGTCCGAGCTTCCGCCGTCCACGACAAGACATTCGACGTGAAACCCCTCGTTCACTTTCTGAAGGCATGAACCCATATTCCTGTATTCATTCAAGGTTGGAACGATGACGGAGATTTTGGGTGGAAGATCTTCGGGTTCATCGACATCGCTCAGCGTTTCAATGATGATGAACGAATCGGCCGCTTCAAGGGTTCGCTCCAGAACATCGCCGGTTCCCCAGGGAATATTCCTAAACAGGCGGGGCTGGGGGCGGCTCAGGCCGATCATGTAATAGCCCCCGTCCTCTGCCGGGCCAATGACGCAGGGATGGGTGTCGAGCAGGCGCAGGCCCCGAACCATGGACGAGGCCCGGTTGTCCGGACAGTCTGTCCCGATCACCATGACAGACCGGGCCCCCTGACCAAAACAATCATCAAAGGCCCTTTCGAGACGCTGCCCCAGATCCCCCTCACCCTGGTCCACATAGTGATGATCCGGCCCCAGCCACTCCCGCATCTGATCGACACTGCCGCCGGTGTAACGGATCTGGACAGGAAAACCTGTCTTTCGGGCCTGACCCACCGTGAAAACGGTCATGCGCCGGTGCATGTCCGCGGCCCCTTCAGGACCCAGGGCCTTGATCAGGCGGGTTTTCACCTGACCCGCCACGGGGTAGCGGGTAAAAACAACCAGAATGGCGTTCCCGGGATGGGCCTTCACACGTGCCCCCGTTGCCCGAATCGTCCGGTCATGACGTCCAGAAGATGCCGAAGATCATGGCTGAGAATCAGGCAGAACCCCAGGGGAAACAGGCAAAGAAATGGAACGGCGGGCCAGGTCCCCCGTTGCCAGGCAAAGGACAAGGGCACCAGGGTGTAGACCAAAAGAGGCAGGTTCATCAGGAGACTGACCGTGACATCCGAATGCAGCCGGGTTGACCGCTGTTTCATGGGGATGTTGTCCCGCACGCCTGACTTGGGCGTGCGCTTGAACTCCCCTCCCTTCTGGAAAAGCCCTTTCACCACGGCCAGGGCGAAAAACGGGGCCAGTCCGATGCTGGCGGCCGGAAGAAACGGCAGGGTCAGCAGAGCCCGCCACTGTCCGGATTTCCAGCCGAAAATCGTGTAGAAAACCAGAACGATGACCCCGGTCAAACAGAACAGGGGCAGATCGATCCAGAGGATCTGGTACAGGCCGATGCCGATGCGGTTGAGGAGCACAGGATAAAGGGTGACCGTGGCCAGGAAGCCGAACACCCAGCACAGATTGGACAAGAGATGGGCCGCCGCTTCGATTTTCACAGGCAGCGGCAGGGATGAGGACAAAAGCCGGGGAAGAAGCTTCCGGGCCGTCTGGATCGCCCCCTTGCCCCAGCGTTCCTGCTGGCGGCGATAGTCGCTCATGGTGGCCGGCAGTTCGGAGGGGGACGCCACGTCATTCAGGTAGACGAACCGCCAGCCTGCCATCTGTGCCCGGTAGCTCAGATCGAGGTCTTCGGTGACCGTGTCGGAAGACCAGCCTCCGGCGGACGTGATGGCGGTTTTCCGCCAGACTCCGGCGGTGCCGTTGAAATTGAAAAAAAGATTCCGTGCGAAGCGAACCTCGTGTTCCACATTGAAATGGGCGGAAAGAAGCAGAGACTGGAGCCGGGTCAGCCAGGATGATCCGGCATTGAAAAACGTCCATTTGGTCTGGACCATGCCGACGCCGGGGTCATTAAAATGGGGCATGGTCTTGACCAGAAAATCGGGGTTCGGCACGAAATCCGCATCGAATACTGCGATAAACTCCCCCCGGGCCTGGGTCAAGCCATTGGCAAGGGCCCCGGCCTTGTAGCCGGTCCGCTTCGTCCGCCGAATCACGGTGATGGGCCTGCCTTGTCCGGCCCAGACCGCCGCCGCCTGATCGACCGTGATCCGGGTGTCGTCGGTGGAATCGTCGAGCACCTGAATTTCCAGCCGGTCGGTGGGCCAGTCAAAGGCCGCCACCGCGTCGATGATCCGCCGGGCCACCCGGGGCTCGTTGTAAAGGGGAATCTGGACAGTGACCCTGGGAAGAACCCGAGGCAGGTCCCTGGGGCGCGTCCGTGATGGAGCGGACCTGTGCCTGAGCCAGCCGATGATCATCCATATCCGGTGCACACCATAAAGGGCAAGCCCGCTGATGGCCAGGAAATGGATGATCGTCAGTGTATTGAGAAGATATTCTGTCATGGCCCCGCGAACCCGCGATGGAATCAGGGGTGAAGGTCCGCGCCCGGCTGGGACCCGGGGGCCTTTGTGTAATGGGCGGACGGACCGTCGAGAACCTGCCAGTCCGCTTCCTGATAGATGCTTCGGATGGTTTCCACGGTCATGCCCCGGTTCTCTTCGGTTTTCTCATGATTGTCCCGGGGGTTGGCCCCGATCTCGGCCCAGAGAATATTGGCGCCGGAAGCCGCCCCGATCACACAAGGCTCGTGGATGCAGTTGCCCCGGGTTCCCCGCGGCATGGCAAGACGGGTGACGGCCGCACACTGGGCCATGCGCAACTCGGAAATCATCCCCCGCTTTGCGATGCCCGTTCCAGGGATGGAGATGCGCCTCGCCGCCCCGCTGAACGCCGGGTGAAGGGATGCGGTGAACAAAATCAGATCGGCCAG
This sequence comes from uncultured Desulforapulum sp., assembly GCA_964637565.1. Classification (GTDB taxonomy): domain Bacteria; phylum Desulfobacterota; class Desulfobacteria; order Desulfobacterales; family Desulfolunaceae; genus DYJE01. The sequence goes on along the minus strand of CAZWTY010000047.1, from coordinate 27,078 downwards.
TTCATCATTGCCATGTTCCGGGCCCACGGGCTCCACGCAGGTCCCCACGGTGAGGCCCGCTTCCTGACAATGCCTTATGCTGGCCAGACGAAGTTCAGGACGGATCTGGTTGTCGATGCCTTCCCTCAGGCGAAGGGCATGGTACACCCCGTGAAACCCGGCGTCCTTCAACTGACGGGCCTGGGCAAGGGTTTTGTCCCCGGTGTTGGCGATCAGAACGGTTTCGGGTTTCAGATGCCCACGGACTTCACGGGCCACCTCGAGCAGCATCCCGAAGGGGTAGCCGGCCGTGGTCATCAGGAGAACCGCATTGGCCCCGCGACGTTCAAACTCCAGGGCATGGTGAACAGCCGCGTCCTGTGCCATGCGCCACTTGCTGTCAAAGACCTTGTTGACTTCCGCAAACGAGCACCAGGTGCAGTTGCAGGCGCAGGGAGACAGATCCAGGGCGAACTGGCCATGAATTTCCGCCTTTCCTTCCGACACCTCTTCTGAAATGCGCCGGGCCTCGGCCATCACCCTGAAACTTTCCTCAGACGCAGCGGGAAAGGACAAAAGAAACACGATCTCATCCCGGGTCAGGGTCTCGGCGGCCTGTAATTTTTTGATCAGATCCTGAAATATCATCATAGTCCTCTGTAATCATCCATTGAAAACGCTTGGTTAACGTACCAGATCCCGGCCGGCCTTCCACTCTTCAGTCCCGCCCTCGAAATTGACGGCGCCTGGCAACCCGCTGAGAACATGAACCAGCCAGGTATAACCGGAACGTATCCCGCCCGTACAGTAGTACACAACGGGCCGGGTCACGTCCACCCCGTTTTTTATCAATAAGGCCTTGAGATCCTTCGGTGACAGGCTGGTACGGTCTTTGCCCCGATAAAATTTTTCCCAGGGGATATGAACCGCGCCGGGCAAATGTCCGGGAAGCCATTCTGTCAGATAACCCCGGGTGTCGACGAGGGTGACTTCCTGTCGCCGGGCGGCCACACGATCAGCTGACCAGACCATATCCTTGTTGACCGTCGGTTGATAGACAACGGGATCACGGGGTTTGGTCCGCTTCTTGGTCAGGGCCAGTCCCTTTGCCTGCCAGGCGTTGACTCCCCCATCCAGAAAACGGACGGGCCCCTGATGACCCAGCAGGGCGAGAACCCAGACCACCCACCCTTCCCCGCCCCAGCTGCTGTCCGCATCGCCGTAGACCAGAATGGGATCGGTATGGGAAACGCCCATGGCCCCCAGAGCCTGGGCAAGCTGGCCAGGGGGCAGGGTTCGATACTTGACGCCATGATCGTCAGTCCGGGTGTAGGTCTCCCAGCAAAAAGGCAAGGCGCCGGGCAGATGGCCGTCCTGAATGTTTTTCAGCGGACGGGCATCCAGGATGACCCAGCCCTTCAGGCCGGCCGCCTTATCGACCGTCACGCGCCCCAGATCAAAGGCCTGGGCGTTCCCATAGAATATGGTAAATGTCATGAGACTCACCAGGCATCCCATGCCAAGGGTTGAAAGAAACGTTCGAATGTTTTTTCGAGATATCATGTGTTTTATCCAGCGTGTCTGTGTCGTTTGAGTATCATGCGCCGGTCACGCCACGCCTCCCGGAACACGATCCACAGTATCTTCCGCCCCGCCGAAAGTACCCCTGAAAGGGTCCGGCTGATCTTGGATTTCCCGGCCAGCCTGGGAAGATAGACCACCGGGATTTCACGAATGTCAAATCCCAGTTGAAGAGCCCTGATCTGCATTTCGATGGTCCACCCGAAGTTGCGGTCCCGCATGTCGAGTTTCTTCAAGGCTGTCCATGTCAAGACCCGCATGGGCCCCAGGTCCGTGTAGGCCCCACCCCAGAGCAGCCGGATCAGCCCGACGGCCAGTCCGTTACCCAGCCGTTGCTGAAGCGAAAGGGCACCGGGACATGTTGGAACCCGCCGTGCCAGGACAAGATCCAGAGTGTCTCTGATCAGGGGCCTCAGCAGATCTCCGAGAAAGGCATGATTGTCACTCCCGTCGCCGTCTGCAAAGGCCACGATATCCGGGGGGTTTTCCTTCAGGGCGTCGATCCCTGCAAGACAGGCCGTTCCGTATCCCAGACGGTCTTCACGGACGACTTCCGCCCCGGCGGCCCGGGCCCTGTGGCCTGTTCCGTCACTGGAGCCGTTGTCCACCACAAGGATTCGGTCCACCTCATGGGGCACGGCCTCAATGACCCGGGTGATGGACTCCACTTCATTGTGGGCCGGGATGATCAGGGCAATGGTGCGGTAATCTATCATGATCAGCGCTTGGGCTGCCAGGTGACAGCCAGGGTCCAGGTCTCACCTTTTGCCGTGGTTTTCCCTGAAACCTCAGGGGTGTAGGCCACTTCAAGACCCACTTTCGGAGTCATCTGCCAGCCCAGGGTCAGGTCCAGTTTCGTCAGATCGTATTCCATGGAACTGGTGGGATTGCCGAAAGCGTCCGTTTCTTCATCGGCGTTGTCCATGCTGATGATGGCGTCCCATTTGGCGCGGGCGTAAATATTTTTGCCAAGGTTCGATCCGATTTCAACCAGATAGCGAAATTCATCGGAAGGGGCCTCGGCTCTGAAACGATAACCCGCCTCAAGGTTGACATATCCGGGGATATGGGGCCACAGGGATCTGCCGTAAAGCAGGCGGCATTCATAGTCGTACTGACCGTTGCCCAAAGGAAGGACGTCGTCCTCGTCGTAGAATTCGGGGACCTTGACAAGACCCTGGACGGAAAAAACCCCGATGGAACTGGTATGAAGCCGGTATCGAAGGCCAAGATCCACATCCCCCATCCCGGAGGTTTCGTTCGTCCGGTAATCATCCTCCCGCTCGATGTTCTTGTAATAAAGGGACAGAATCACCGTCAGCGGATCGATGAGGCCGTATTCCATGTAGTAACTGGCGTTGATGTCGGTGTATTGGCCGTTCCTCTCCATGGACTGGCTGTTTCCATCCTCATCGAACGTTTGATCGGCCGCATAGTAATTGGCGGCGATACGGTGGTAGCTTGATCCTTTTTCAGCAGTCCAGGCCCCTGCGAAAACAGATCCGGCCGTCATGAGGACAAGGCAGGCAGCCCATATGAGCTGCGCGGTTTTACGAATGGTCATTTTTCGTCTCCCGTGTTTTTCATTATTTTCCTGACCAGCATGGGAATCATGGACACGGCGACGATCAGCAAAGCTCCGATGATCAGCTCCTTGGAAACCTTGCCCTTGATCAGATCCAGAAGGGAACTGGAAAACACGATAAAGGCGATGCAGGCCGGCAACATACACACAAACGAGGTCAGCACATAGGGCAGAAACCGGATCGGTGTCAGACCAAAAGCGTAATTCAAAAGGTTGAAGGGGAAAAGGGGCACCAGCCGTGTGAAAGCCACGATTTTCCATCCGTTTTTTGCAACTCCCTGATCGAGTTTGCGCCAGCGCGGTCCGGTGAGCTTGCCCTTGATCCAGTCCCTGGCCACATACCGTGCGATCAGAAAGGCCAGGCTCGCCCCGGTTGTGGCCCCGATCATGCTGTACACCACCCCCCAGACCGGGCCGAACAGGACGCCGCCCACCAGGGTGATGGGAAGCCCCGGCAGAAAAAGCGAGGGGGCCAGGACATAAATCAGGATAAACATCACCGGGGCCAGGGCACCCGAAGACGCCACGGCGGCGCGCAAGGTTTCGGTATCGAAACGATCGAGAAGACCCGAGGCATGGATGCCCGCAACGGCCCCGGCCATCAGAGCCAGAACCAGCAGTTTCACCAGGGTTTTCGCCATAGTCCCCTTGGCGGCTGAATCGGCTTGAAACGTTCGTTCGCGGGTCACGGGGGCAGGATACGTGTCACGGATCTGCCGTTTGAGCCGTTTCCGGTTCAGGTAGGTAAACGGAGCCACCGTGGCTTTTCGGCGACCGGCGGCCACGGCCTCCGGATAAAACACGGCGTCCAGAATATGGTCCGTGGGACTCTGACGGTTGAGCAGTCCGGCGCATCCCGCACAACAGGTGAACATGTTCCGGTTGCTTGCCTCTTTCTTGCGGATGGTCCGCCAGGCCGCTGAAAACCAAGGGGCCACCGCACCCACGGTCCCCCCTTCCCCGCAGCATACGGTTTTTTCTCTGCTGTGGGGCATTTCCTCCACGGCATACCCATGTCCGGTGGCCAGCTTCCTCACGGCATCCAGAATCGAGGGTTCATTCCTGAGCACGCAGGGGTCGTGGATCGTGACAATTCGACCCATGTCCGGACTGGCGGCGGGAACGCCTTTTTCCGCGAGCCAGTCATACACGGACGTCACGGTCAAAGGGGCCCCGTATTGCTTGAACACCTTGAAACAATTGGGGCAGACCACCAGAACCGAGGCCACCCCCTGCCGGGTCAGCCAGTCTTTCATCTCGCCGAACATGGCGTCGAAATAGTCCTTAAGGCCCAGATCGTGGGACGGTTTGGTGCAGCAGTCCAGAACGATACCGAGGTTGGGAACGAAGGTTTTCAGATGTTCGTACAGCGCGAGGGTGGTGTCCGACCGGGTTCCGGCAAAGGTGCAGCCGGGAAAAAAAACAGTGTTGCATTGATCAGGAAGGCTGTACCACGAATAGCCGGTGGAAACGCCCTTGCGCTCGTACCCCAAGATGCCTCTGTGCTCGGGCAGAGGAGCCGCTCCACGGGCAACGGCTTCACGCCGCATCTCCAGAAACATCCGGCCCGGACTCAGATCCACCGGGCAGACCGCCTCGCACAGATCGCAGAGGTTGCACATGAACGGAAGTGTCAGGCTGGCGGAGCACTCAGGATCATAGGATTGGGCGATGGTTTTGGGGTTGCCGTATTCCTTTAAGAACCCACACTGGGCCGTACACTTGGGGCATTCTATGCAGTTTTTCGTGATCAGAGCCAGCTGGTCCAAAAGATTCTGGCCGATGGGTTTCCGGCTGTCCGGGGTGTCAGCCCGCATAGCGCCCTCCTTATGCATTCAGGTTGTCCGGATGAAATGGAACAGATAGACCGGACATCGCCTTGGTGTCAAATCGCTAATTTGAATAAAAGGGCCATGAATCAATTCAACAATTCAATACTTGATCGAACGATTCCTGGACAAGCAACAGGAGGCCGCCAACGCAAGAAGGGGGGCAGACATGACCAGAAACGATGTCAGGTAATCCTCCAGCCAGAGATTGGAAAGGCGGTAGTCCATCAGAACCCGGTAGCCCAGAAACACCGACCAGGAAAGCACGATGCCAGCGATTCCGGGGACAAAGGGAAGAAAGGCCACCAGGTACAACCCGTACCAGGGATGAAGGGTGGGCGTCACCATCAGCCAGGTGAGAGCTGCGGCATAGCAGGCCCCCAACACCTGCATGGGTGGCGGAGAACCCGTTCGCCCGCCGAACATCCCAAAGGGGTATCGCCAGGACAGCCCTGGAAACATCCGGGCATAGAGGATTAGAAGAATCCCACCCCCGGCCAGGGCCAGGATCAAACGGGACGCCTGTCCCGACCCGGTGATCAGCCGCAGCGTTCGGAACGCGAATCCTGAAAACTCCCAGTTGGCCAGATACACACCGAGGGTGTCAAAACAGGAAGCGGCATCGGGCAGAAAGGGGGAAAAAAGGATCAGACCGGTCAACCCGGCGCCGCCGATCCAGAAACCCCGCCGTCCCGGTGGAATCAAGCTGATCAGACCCGGAAAAAAAAGCAGGGGGATCCATTTGACCAGAACCGCTCCGGCAAAAAAAGCTCCGGCCAGAAAGGCCCTGATTCTGCCGGGGGAATCCGCCGTTAACCCGACAAACAGGGCCAGAAGCGTCATGCCCACGGCGGCGGCATCGATGTGGCCCGAGGCCCCGATTTCAAGAATGGGCAAGGGATGCCAGGCATACAGCATGACCCGTGCGTCCGGAAGACCGAGCTTTCGGACAATGCCGTAAAGAAGGACACAGGACAGAAGATCCATCAGAATCAGCACCAGCTTCATGCCGAAAGCGCCTCCGGCATGGGCTCCCAAAGCAAAACAAACCTGGGCCATCGGGGGATAAATGGTCGAGAGATGGGCATGGTTGATCCGGGGGACCAGGGCGGCGGCTTCGGGGCCTGCCGAATAAGCTGTCAACGGCGAAGCGGCATAGGGGTTCAACCCGTCAAGGAGCATCAGCCCGTCGAACAGATAGCGGTACAGATCATCGGAGAGTTCCGGGTTCCTGAAAAGCAGCATCATCCGCAAAACAGCGGCCATCAAAATAACAAAGGCCGGTGACCATCGGCACCAGCCTTTTTCTTCCGCAAACACGGCAAACACAGAAAGAACGGTCCCAAGAGCGGTGAGCCCTGCCAGTTCAGGCACACACAGGGCCAGGTCGGCCGTTGTCATGAAGAACGAGCCGATTCCGAACAGGAGCATGGGGATAAGGCAAAGGGTTATGGTAGTTGTCAAAACAACGTTCCGATTTGAAGTTTTTTAATCATCGAATTTTGAATGAACAGCCATTCCCTCATTCATGCATGGCGAGAAAGACTTACGTTCAATAACGGCCATGGGCCGCATGACCCACAACGACACAAGAAAGAGTTTAATGAGTCCCCCGTCCTTGTCATTCCGGGCGGCCGGGATTTTTATCGTCAGATCTTGAGCTGACGGGTATCTTGTGAATTCAAGGTGCCCGCCATGCAAGCCGACCCGGAATCCATTCCCGCAAACGATTTGACCCATGAATTTTCAGGAACGGTTGCATATGCCGGTGTGGATTCCGGGTCGGCTTCGGAACCCAAGCCTACGAACTTTGCCGGGTCCGAAGCTGGTTCAAACGCACCGTCATGTTGGAGGCCGCCCGGAATGACAAATTGGGGATCAAAGACCGGCCGGTTCAGAATCTGTCGGGAAAAAGAATTTTATCCACCAGATGGCAGAGGACGTGGCCGTAGACGATGTGGGTTTCCTGGATTCGCGCCGTCACCTTGGAATCCACGGTGAGGATGAGGTCGGAAAGGCTTTCGATTTTGCCGCCTTGTCCGCACATCCCTATCGTGAAGAGGCCTTTGGCCCTGGCCGTTTCCATGGCTTTCACCACGTTTTTCGAATTGCCGCTGGTGCTGATGCCCCAGGCGATGTCGCCGCTCTGGCCGAAGGCGGCGATCTGTTTTTCGAAAATATCGTCGAAGCTGTAGTCGTTGCCGATGCTGGTGATCACCGAGGTGTCGGTGGTCAGGGCGATGGCCCCAAGGGGCGGGCGTTCGATCTGAAAACGGTTCACGAACTCGGCGGCGATGTGCTGGGCGTCGGCGGCACTGCCCCCGTTTCCAAAAATCAGGATCTTGTGGGAAGCGGTTACGCATCCGGCCATGGCTTCTGCGGCCCGGACCAGGGTGTCCATGTTCTTTCTCACGCTTCGTTCCTTGACAGAGACGCTTTCCTCAAGGATCGCCAGGATCTGGTCTTTCATCACACACCTCCTTGTGTTTGCCATTGTTATTCGCTACTGAGATCCGCCAGAACAGCCGCCACGCTGTCCCGGATCAGCTCCGGCTCGTCTTCCTGAACGGTCCTTGGATCGAGGATCACCGTGTCGTTCTCGATCCGGACGATCAGGTGGTGGGGCCCCAGCCGGAGTTTCTGCTCCAGGGCGTTGGGTGACAATCCCTCCACGTCAAGTCCCAGGCAGGTGCTGGGCAGCTCCAGAAGGGGAAGGGAACCGCCTCCGGCCTTTCCGGAAAGATCGAGGAAACATGTGGAAACACGCCTGTCCCCCAGGCTGTCGATTTTTTCTGCGATGATCCGGGCCATGGCCGCCGTGGTTTCCCGGCCCATAGTGATCATCCGCAAGGTGGGAATGTCCCGCACCGCCGTCTGTTCGTCCCGGTAAAGTTTTAAGGTGCTTTCCAGGGCTGCCAGGGTCATTTTGTCGATGCGAAGGGCCCGGGTCAGGGGGTTTCTCCTGATTTTTTCGATCCAGGATTTTTTCCCCACGATGATCCCGGCCTGGGGGCCGCCCAGCAGTTTATCCCCGCTGAAGGTGACGATGTCGCAGCCCGCGCTGACCGATTCCTGGACCGTGGGTTCCTTGGAAAGACCGTATTTTGAAAAATCGATCAGGGTGCCGCTGCCCAGGTCTTCCATCACCGGCAGACCGTGTTTCGCCCCCAGGGCCACCATGTCGGCAAGGGCCACGCTGGCCGTGAAGCCCACGATGCTGTAGTTGCTGGTGTGGACTTTGAGCAGAAGCCCGGTTTTTTCGTCGATGGCGTTTTCATAATCCCTGGTGTGGGTCCGATTGGTGGTGCCGACTTCCTTCAGGGTGCAGCCGCTTTTCTCCATGACTTCGGGAATCCGGAACGACCCGCCGATTTCCACCAGTTCTCCCCGGGACACGATCACGTCCCGGCCACGGGCCATGGCGTCCAGGCAGAGAAGCACGGCGGAGGCGTTGTTGTTCACCACCATGGCCGACTCTGAACCGCAGAGCTCGCAGAGCAGTTCTTCCACGGCACTGTAACGCAGGCCCCGTTTGCCCGTGTCCAGGTTGAATTCCAGGTTGGAGTAGCGTCCGCTGATCAGCCGGACATTTTCAAGGGCCGAGTCGGCCAGAAGGGATCGTCCCAGGTTGGTGTGAATCACCACGCCGGTGGCGTTGATGGTCCGCCTCAGCCGGGGCCGCATTCGCCGGGCCACCTCGTCTTTTATCCTGTCGACGATGGCCTGATCCTCGAAATCGTGAGGGCCAAGGTCCGGGTTGTTTCCGAGAACGGCCGATCTCATGCTGTCGATGGTCTGCCGTACCGATTCGGTGACCACGGACCGCGGCACTCCGGCCATGTCTTCAAGGCCGGCCACAAGGCCGAGCATCCGGTCCACGGACGGGAGTTTTTTCAAAAGAGTCCGTCTGTCTGTTTCCATGGGCGTATTTTTTGGCGTATTCTGGGACATATCCTGCTATTTCCGGTCTGTCGTTTGTTTGGCCGGTCCAATGAAAAACGGAACAAGGTTCGGAATTCATTGAACATGATCTGGCCTGTCTTATCATGACAGGCCCGGCCTGAAAACAGATTTCATGGTTTATAGAATGGTTTCCGGCGTGGAGGTGAGGATCTTGCCGGGGATCATGTCCACGATTCCCGGGAAATCGCTGGCCGAAAGCCCCATGTTCTGCATCAGCCGCCCGATCTGGTCGTGGTTCACGAAGGTCAGCTCCGGTCCCACATGGAACATGTGAAACAGGGCGTTGGCCAGGGCCACGGTTTCCACGATGCCCGCATCGCTGTCGCTTTTTTCCGGCGTGTGGTGGTGGGCGATGGCGTCAATGATCCTGGAAGGAAGGTTCCAGCGTTCGGCCAGGGTCCGGCCCACCCGGGTGTGGTCGGTTCCCATCAGGCGGTTTTCAAGTTCCAGGATACCTGTGTGGTGGTCCTGGAGGTTTCTGTAGAACATGGGGGCCGAGTCGGCCACCAGCTGGTCCAGAGCGATTTTGCCGATATCGTGGAGAAGGCCTGCGGTGTACGCCGAAAATTCATGGGTCCTTCCTGTCTTCCGTGCCAGCAGTTCGGCCAGCACAGCCACCCCGATGGCGTGGTGGAACAGTCCGCCCTTAACCAGGGAGTAACCCAGGTTGCCGCTGGCGAACATGTTCTTGACGGCGATGGCGGTGACATGCCTGGCCAGGGCGTTCTGGCCGATGATCAGAAGGGCGTCGTCAATGGAATCGATACCTTTTTTTCCTGCGAAAATCACGGAATTGCAGTACTTCAGCACCTGGGCGCTGATCACCTGGTCTTTTTTCACCTCAGCGGCCAGGGACGACACCGAATAACGGTCTTCCCCGATCATCCGCATGATCTTCAAGGCCACCTGAGGAATGGGTTTGATCCGGTCCAGCAGGCTGGAGATATCGTCCTGGGAAGGAATGGGGGGCGGCTCTTTTGCTTCGGTCATCATGGCATAGGAAGGAACGATATCCGCTTTTCCCGTCTCTAAGTTCAGGTTCAGACAGCAGGTGAAGAACCCCCCGGTTTCCCAGCGATCCACCGGCAGTTTCATCCGGCAGAGGATGTCTTTCACCGTTTCGGCCGTCCTCCCCCCGATGTCCAGGTGAATGTCCTGGTGGCTCAGGGTTCCGGAAAAAGCTCCTCCGGCCACGGTGATCACCAGGTGGGAGAGAGACGCCCCGTTTTTCACCAGAGACTCGATGAAAACAGGAAGGCCCGTGGACGCGTATTTCAATTCATCGTCGGGAAGAAAGTGGGAAATGGGTTCCGGAAGAAGGAAATGACTGAGCCCGCCCACCCGGTTCACAGGGTCGTAGGCCGCCACACCCACACAGGAGCTCAGGAATGCCTGGAGCAGCACCGGTTTCGATCTGTCACAGACAAAAGTCCCCGAAGGAACGTGTACTTTATTGAGTTTTATCATGGCTGTCAGTTATCCATGGTAAGATTGTGCTTATCGGGAAATCGATGACCGGGCGAGCATTTGAATAAATTAGAATCTACCACCAGCATGTTTTTGTTTCAATCGCTAATCCGGGCCTTTGCAAAATGCCGGAATTCCATGTATAAGAAGGGCGCGAATAAATCAACGGAAAAGATGAAGGAGTGACTCGTGAAAAAAGCCAAGGATTACATTATTTTCCCCCTGGATGTGGCGACACGCGAACAGGCGGGCCATTACATCCGCCTTCTTTCCGGCGAGGTGGGCATGTTCAAGGTGGGGCTGGAACTTTTCATCGCCTGCGGGCCCGACATTGTCGGCGACATTCACAGGGCCGGAGATGCGAAGGTCTTCCTCGACCTGAAACTCCACGACATCCCCGAGACGGTGAAACGGGCCGCCAGGGTCGCGGGAGACCTGGGCGTTCATTTTCTCACGGTCCACTGCGGCGAATCCCAGCGTATGCTCGAGGCGGCTGTGGAAGGGGCCGGCGGAAAAACAGGGATCCTCGGCGTCACCGTACTGACCAGCGTGGGGGGCGAAGACCTTCGGGCCGCCGGCTACAAGGACAGCTACGCGGACAACGTGGCGGAGCTTGTGGCCATGAAGGCCAGGGAAGCCAGGGCCGCGGGATGCGTGGGCGTGGTGTCATCGGCCCTGGAAACGTCCATGGTCAAAAGCCTCTGCGGCCCGGATTTCCTTTCCGTGACACCGGGTATCCGCCCTGCCTGGGAAAATCTCAAGAAAGACGACCAGAACCGGGTGTCCACCCCGGCCCAGGCCGTGAAGAACGGCTCGGACTATCTGGTGATCGGACGCCCCATCCGCGACGCCCAGGACCCCGTGGCTGCGGCCCGCAGGATCGCCGACGAAATCCGGCCCGTTGGGGAAGCCGTGTAGCGCGGTTAGGCGTACACCGTTCTCCTGGCATTGTAGGGCGGGCTCACGCCCGCCGTCGTTGCCGGGCGTGAGCCCGCCCTACAAACGTCAAGCCCTCCTGCCTTGTCATTCCGGACGGAGCGCAGCGGAGATCCGGAATCCATGCCCGAGAGAACGGCGATCCCTGAATTTTCGGAATGTGTTCCATGGGCCGGCGATGTTACATGCGATTGCCCTGATTTGTTTGTTGACAACAAATCTGTTCTATGAAATTTTTTTACATTGAGAAAATGAGGTTCAGAATGGGAATAAACATAACCGATATGACCATAGAAGAAAAACTGATGGCAATGGAAATGCTTTGGGATGATTTGTGTAAAAATCAGCAAACACCCTCATCTCCTGCCTGGCATGAAACCGTGTTAAAAGACCGCGAAAAAGCCATCGCTGATGGAAAAGATGATTTTATCGATTGGGGAGAAGCAAAAAAAAATATTCTGAAATCAATCTCATGAAAATCCCATGAAAATCAAAATTCTGAAATCAGCACAGAATGACCTTCACGACGGTTATTCTTTTTATGAATCCCAGTCTGAAGGCATCGGCATATATTTTCTTGAGACAATCTTCTCCGATATTGATTCGTTAAAGCTTTTTGCTGGTATACACCAAATTTATATTGGCAAATACCACAGAATGCTTTCCAAAAGGTTTCCATTTGCCATCTTCTATCGCATCGAAGATGGAGAAGTCAGGATTTATGCAATTCTTGACTGTCGACGAAACCCCGCATGGATAAGAACAAAGTTGCAATAATCACTTACAAAATTTGACACAGGTCTTTCGGAAACCTCCCGGGATGACAGGCTGGGGGGGGACGGAGAACTGATTTGGGCATTGCTTTTTTCAGTGCCTCAGTCGCTACTTTCACATAAAAAACTTCAGATATCCAGGGACGGAATGAACCGCCGGATCAGCTCCCGTTCGGCAGGCTGGAGGCTCCGCCAGCTGATCGAGTAGATCAGCTCGCTGCCGTCGTGGTACCGGGGTTTCATGTGGGCTGCCATGATGCGGTTGGGGAGAAAGGGATCGTATTCGGCCCAGAGGGTCCGTTTCATGTCCAGGTTGAAGGCCTTGTAGATCTGCCGGCCCAGGGTTTCGGCGCAGATCTTGCGTTTGGGTCCCTCGGTCACGTCGGAAGCCACCACGATTTTCGGCTTTAAAAAGGCGATACCCGGGTAACTCAAGGTAAGGTCGATGATCCAGAGATGGCAGGAAATCAGCCAGAGCACATGATCCCTGCGGTCATGGGGGCCTTCCCAGGTGTAGGTGTCGTCGTAGATCAGCATGGGCGGCTTATCTGGGTCCGCCCGTGCCCTCGGCTTTCAGGGCCTGGATCTTCTTGTCGATTTTTCCTGACAACTCCTGGATCTCCATCTGGTAAAGCACCTTCTGTTTTTTCATTTCGGCGATCAGGTCCCCCCGGTCCACCATGTCGGCCTTGAGACGGGCCATCTCCTGTTTCAGCGCGTCGTTGGAGGTTTTCAGGGTGCTGATGTCCAGGGATTTTTTCTGGACCTCGCTGACCAGGCCTGACACCTTGGCGTTCTGACTGGCGATGCCGGCCATGCTCTTTTTCAGAGCCAGGTTTTCCGCCCTCAGACTGCCGATTTCCGACGTGAGACGGGCGATCTCCTTTTTCAGGCCCCCTATCTGTTCCAGCTCTTTTTCCGTCCGGCCGATCCGGGTTTCCACCGGGGCCACGGCCTTGGACACAGCGGCCAGGCGCTCGCCGATTTTTTCGTCCAGAGTTTTCCGGAATGATTCATTCTCTTCGCCGAGAACGGCCATGCGCTGGCTGAGCTGTTCTTCGAACTGGCTCATTTCAAGGGAGCCGGCGCTTTCGATCCGGCTCATCTTGCCGCGCATGTCCATGTACATGAACGCCACGAGAACCGCCACAGCCAGGGGGACCAGAACGGAGATCAGCGTGACTTTCAGGCTGAGCTTCTCGATGCGCCGGTTGTGGGCCTGTTCCTGGTAGAGCTGTCCGCCTTCTATGGGGGAATCATCCGATCCCAGAACAAATTTTCCCGTGTCGTCCGTTTCCATGGCTTCCTATTCCCATTCAATGGTTCCGGGAGGCTTGCTGGTGATGTCGTAGGTCACCCGGTTCACCCCTTTCACCTCGTTGATGATTCGGTTGGAAATCCGGCCCAGCACCTCGTAGGGCAGCTTGGCCCAGTCGGCGGTCATGGCGTCCTTGCTGGTGACGGCCCGGATGACGATGGCGTTCTCGTAAGTCCGCTGATCGCCCATGACTCCCACGCTCTTCACCGGAAGCAGCACGGCAAAGGACTGCCAGAGTTTCTTGTAGTAACCGGCTTTTTTCACTTCCTCTAAAAGGATGGCGTCGGCTTCCCGGAGCACATCGAGACGTTTGCGGGTGATCTCCCCCATGATCCGGATGCCGAGACCGGGACCAGGGAAAGGCTGACGCCAGATCAGGTCGTCGGGCAGGCCGATTTCAGCACCCAGTTCCCGGACCTCGTCCTTGAACAGGAATTTCAGGGGTTCGATGAGTTTGAGCTTCATGTCTTCGGGAAGACCGCCCACGTTGTGGTGGGACTTGATCACATCCGAAGGCCCGCCGAATGCGGACTGGCTTTCGATGATGTCCGGATAGAGGGTCCCCTGGCCCAGAAAATCGGCGTCTTCGATTTTGGCCGCTTCCCGGTCGAACACCTCGATGAACACCCGGCCGATAATTTTTCGCTTCTTTTCAGGATCGGTAACCCCGGCAAGGGGGGTGAGAAAGTCGTCGCTGGCGTCCACGAAGCGAATGTCCATGTCCAGATGGCGTGACAGGGTTTCCTTCAGGATCTCGCTTTCGTTTTTCCGCATCAGGCCGTTGTCCACGTAGATGCAGGTCAGGTGACGACCGATGGCCTTGTGGATCAGGAGCGCGGCCACCGATGAGTCCACGCCGCCTGAAAGACCCAGGATCACTTTCTTGTCTCCCACGGTTTTCCGGATGTCCTCGATGGCGTTTTTGGCAAAGGACTTCATGGTCCAGGTCTTCTTGCAGCCGCAGATGTCAAAGATGAACGAGGACAGGATCTCCCGGCCTTTTTCCGTGTGCTCCACCTCGGGGTGGAACTGGAGGCCGTAAAGCCGGCGTTTGCTGTTGCTTGCCGCCGCATAGGGGGTGTTGTCCGTTTTCGCCGTTCCCACAAAACCTTCGGGAAGGGCCGTGATGGAATCCCCGTGACTCATCCAGCAGTGGGTCACAGCGTCCACATCCTTGAAAAGGTCGCCGTGATCGGTCACGGAAAGCTCGGCAAAGCCGTATTCCCGTTTGTCGGAACGTTCCACGGTTCCGCCCAGAGTGCTGATCATCACCTGGAGACCGTAGCAGATCCCCAGAACCGGGATGCCCAGGTCGAAAACCCAGGGTTCCACCTTGGGGCTGTGGGCGTCGTAGATGCTGGCTGGACCACCGGAAAGAATGATGCCTTCCGGTTTCAGGTTGTCGACGTATTCTTTCGTAAGCATGGCAGGCGGGATGATCTGGCAGTAAACCTCTTTTTCCCTGACCCTTCGTGCGATGAGCTGGTTGAACTGTGATCCGAAATCGATGATCAGTATCATGGATATCCTCTAAGGAGTGTACCGTGTCCGGCAGACAAAACGGCGGATGGGTGAATAAGCTGTAAATGTACCTTCTGAAAACCCGGTCAAAGACAAAAAGATCAACGCCGGAATCTGTCCCCCGGGACATGAAAATCAAACCGTTATCAATTTGCCAAAACACGATGACTATGGTAAAAACGGCAAAAAATGTCAACTGATTTTAGAATGATTCCGGTCTTTTTGAGCGCAGAAACCCTGTGTTTTCCAAGGTCCCGGAACAAAGGGACAAGGTGGAAACCATGGGGCGGATCGCTGTCCAGATTTACGAAATACAGACACCTTCCGAAGCCGAGCAGATGATCCGAATCGGCGTGGACCGGGTGGGATCTGTTCTGCTGTCGGGAAACGACTGGAAAAACCAGGACATCCGGGACACGGTCCGGGCCGTCCAGTCTGCCGGGGCGTCAAGCAGCCTGATCCCCCTTTTCTCGGATCTTGACACGGTGCTCCGGACCATCGACTGGTACCGGCCGGACATCATCCATTTCTGCGAGGCCCTTTCCGGTCCGGATGGCGTGTCTTCCAGAACCTGCGCCAGTCTGGTGGAACTTCAGCAGGAGGTGAAGACCCGGTTCCCCGAAGTCCTGATCCAGCGTTCCATTCCCATCGGGGAGACAGGACACGGGCATCGTGTTCCCACCCTGGATCTGGCCCGGATCTTCGAGCCGGTGAGCGACCAGTTTCTCACCGACACGGTGATCTTCACCGGCAGAGGCGACGAGAAAGACCAGCCGGTGGAAGGCTTCGTGGGCATCACCGGCATCACCTGCGATTGGATTGTGGCAAGAAAATTGATTGAACTGACCCGCCTACCCGTGATACTTGCAGGGGGGCTTTCGCCTGACAACGTGTATGAAGCCGCCGTGAAAACAAGGCCCTACGGGGTGGACAGCTGCACGCGGACAAACGCCACGGATGACAAGGGCCAGGTCGTACGGTTCAAAAAAAACCTGGAGAAGGTCAGGAGGTTTGTCGATGAAACACGACGGGCCGAAACCAGGGTGGAATCAGAAAAAACACCATCACATATATTAAAAGGATAAAGGAAAGACAGGTATGTTTGAAGCGGGAGAATTCAAAAAAGGAATCAAAGTTGAAATCGACGGGGCGCCCTACATGATCGTCCAGTTCGAATTCGTGAAACCGGGCAAGGGCCAGGCCCTGTACAAATGCAAACTCAAGAACATGATCACCGGAACCCATTTCGAGCGGACCTACCGCTCCGGCGACAAACTGAAGAAAGCCAGCCTTGACGAACGGGACATGGAATACCTGTACTTCGACGGGGAAAACTACTGTTTCATGAACAACTCCAACTACGAGCAGGAGTTCCTGACCAAAGAGCAGATCGGGGAAAACGTGGATCTTCTGAAAGAAAACACGGTGTGTTCCGTGCTGTACTTCGGAACCATGCCCATCGGCGTCACTCTTCCCAATTTCGTGAATCTCCGGGTGATCAAGGCCGATCCCTGGGCCAAAGGCGACACGGCCACCAACAACATGAAACCGGTGGTGGTGGAAACAGGTTTCGAGGTGTTCGTTCCTCCTTTCATCGAGGAAGGCGAGCTGATCAAGATCGACACACGGACCAGGGCTTACTCTGAACGGGTGAAAGGCTGATCTTCATACGATCCCAACATCTCCGCCAGAATGAAAAAGCCCCTTTCACGGGGCTTTTGCTATGGCCGATTTTCAAGGTGAACAAACCATGGAGACCACAAACGAGCTGGAAGACCGTGTCAGGCTGGTGGAACGGAACAAGGAACTGTCCTGTCTCTATGAAATCGCCAAAATCGTGGCCGATTCGGAGAAGACCCTGCCCGAGATCCTCCAGACCATCGCCGATGTCCTGCCTCCGGCCTTCCGTTACCCGGACAAAGCCTGCGCCAGGATAAGCTTCGACCAGCTCGTGGTCGCCACACCCGGCTTTGAAGAATCCGGGCTTGGCATCCGTGAAACCCTGGTCCTTGGCGGCGGACCCCGGGGCATGATCGAGGTGTTTTACCGGGAAGGCAACGCTTCCGGGCCCCGGTTCCTGCCCGAAGAAAAAACCCTCCTTGCCACCATAGCCGGGCAGAGCACCCTTTTGATCGGCATCAGGATGTCCAACGACAGGAAAATCGAGCTGGAAAACCAGTTGAGGCATGCGGACCGTCTGGCCAAGATCGGCCAGCTGACCTCGGGAATGGCCCATGAACTCAACGAACCCCTGGCCGGAATCCTGGGTTTCGCCCAGCTGGCCGGAAGGAAGCTCCACGAGCCCGACACCGTGAAAAGATACCTGGACCGCATCGTCAAGGCCTGCCTCAACGCCCGGCAGATCATCCGGAACATGATGCAGTTCGGAAGCCCCTCCCAGCCCAACATGGAAACCGTCGACCTGAACCATCTGATTGGAGAAAGCCTGGACCTGGTCACCCCGCGGTTCGAAAGCTCCGGAGTAAGGTTCGAACGCACGCTCGCACCCGGACGGCCGCTGATCACAGGGGACCCCGCCCAACTGGCCCAGGTGATCGTCAACCTGGTCATCAACGCCATCCACGCCATGCCCCGGGGCGGCGTCCTGACCGTGGCCACACAGACTTCGGACGAGGAGGTATCGCTCACGGTCAAGGACACAGGGACGGGCATGGACAAAAACACCCTGGACCAGATTTTCCTGCCGTTTTTCACCACCAAGGATGTCAACCAGGGAACCGGCCTGGGGCTTTCCGTGGTCCACGGCATTGTCACGGCCCATGGAGGCGTCATCGACGTGGCCAGCCAGCCCGGCCTGGGCACCGTGTTTACGGTCACCTTCCCCAACCCCCCTGCCGAAGTCTGAGGTTCCCATGAAAACCCGCAAAGAAAAAAAATTCCGCATCCTGGTGGTCGACGATTCCGAAGACGCCCGGGAGGTGATCCGGAACCTTCTCGAAGACGAAGGTTACCTGGTCCGGACCTGCACCGACGTGAACCAGGCCCTTTGCCAGCTGGATCAGGAGCGTTTCGACCTGGTGATCACCGACCTTCGCATGCCGAAAATCAGCGGCATGGAACTGGTCCGCCATGTCCGGCAGCACTTGGGGGATGTGGAAATCATGATGGTCACGGGTTACCCCACCATTGAAGGAGCCGTCTCGGCGATGAAAACCGGAGCCGAAAACTACCTGTCCAAACCGTTTACGGACAGGGAGCTGATCGACGCGGTCCAGGCGATCATCGAAAAGATCGTCCGGAAAAGGCAGGTCATCGCTACCGCCGTCAAAGACTACGGCATCATCGGGACCTCGCCCCCCATGCGCCGGGTGTTCCGACAGATCCGCAAAGCCGCCGACACCCTGGCCACCGTGACCATTTCCGGAGAAAGCGGAACAGGCAAGGAGCTGGTGGCCCGGGCCATCCATTACGCCGGAGCCCGCCGTTCCGGGCCCTTTGTTTCGGTGAACTGCGCGGCCATCCCGGAAAACCTGATCGAAAGCGAGCTGTTCGGCCATGTCAAGGGCGCCTTTACCGGAGCTGTCGCAGGGCGCGCCGGATTTTTCCAGATCGCCCACGGGGGAACGCTCTTTCTCGATGAAATCGGGGATGCCAGCCTGGCCATGCAGGCCAAACTCCTGCGGGCGATCCAGGACAAGACCGTCACCAAGGTCGGTGCCACCAGCCCCACCCCGGTGGACGTGCGCCTGATCTGCGCCACCAACCGGAACCTCACGGACCTCATCGAAAAAGGCCTTTTCCGGCAGGATTTGTTCTACCGGATCCACGTGATCGACATCGCCCTGCCAGCGCTGCGGGAGCGCCGGGAGGACATCCTGCCCCTTGTGGGCCATTTCCACGGAAAGTTCGCCCGGGAACTGGGCCGTCCTGTGCCCTCGTTCAGCGACGAGGCCCTGGGTCTTTTGATGAACCACAGTTGGCCGGGAAACGTGCGTGAACTGGAAAACCTGGTTCAAAAACTGGTCCTCATGGTGGACGGCGGGACAATCGAGGCTGCCGATTTACCGGAAACCCTGAAGACACGGTGGACCGCCCCGGCCCGCCTGGACCTGAGCCTGGTGGAGCAGGAGGCGGCCTATATCCGTCAGGTGCTGGACCGTGTGGGCGGCAACAAGACACAAGCCGCGGCCATTCTGGGGATCGACCGAAAGACCCTGCGCCGCAAACTCGCCCAGCCCTGAGGCGGGGCAAAATGCCCCGCCGTCCCGTTTTTCCCCGGCCGCCCGATCACAGAATCAGGGGCACCTCTCTTTTCAGCCAAGACTCTGAAGCACTTCATGGTTCCGGAATGCCGAGTAGGCGGTGTCATCCAGGGGGAAATCCCAGGACCCGGCGCGATGCACGATGCGTCCGCCGAAGCCGGTCTTGAACCGGTAGAGTCCGTAAAACTCGTGGTCGGAAAAATCCGCCGGGGCCACGGCCCCCATGTCGTAGACAAGACAGTGTCTCGACCTGGCGTAACGCATCGCCTCCCAGTGGAGGGCATAGGACGCCATCAGATGCCGCTTCCTGTCCGAAGACGCCCCATGGAGGAAATAGGCGTAATTCCCGGTAATCGTGACAATGGCACCGGCCAGGACATCCGGGCCGTGGGCGGCCAGAAGCAGCACGGCTTCCGAGCGCCCGTCTTCGCCGTTTTCCGTTGAAAAAAGGGCGGAGAAGTACCGCTCGTCGCCGCTGGTAAAGCCGTTCCTAACCGCGGTTTCCTCGTAGAGTTCGTAGAACAGCGGCAACTGGTCCGCTTCGGCTTTGAACACCCGGATGCCTTTGCGCAAGGCGAGGCCGATGTTGTACCGCGTCTTGCTTTTCATGCGTCCGAGAATCCTGTTTTCGCTCCCCCGGATATCCACCACCAGCGAATGGGCCACGGTCATGTCAAGGGGCGCTTTCCGGAAATTCCAGCGCTGTGTTCCGATGTTCATCCGCATCTCCCGGCTCCTCACATTGGGAAAACCGGGCTCGGGGTTGTTTTCCAATGCGTCTGCGTAAGGCGACAGCCAGGGCAGGTCGTAGCGGATGAACGCGACCCCTGACCCCAGTTTACCGGCGATGGATTCCGACAACGATTCGAGGTACGACCCGTAGTGTTCCTGGTCTGGAGCGAATTCCGGGCCCTGGGGCACGAAAGCGCCAAAAATGTTGTCTCCCAATGGACGGACCAGGACGAGCAGATCGTTGGCCGACGGCGCGCCCTGGATATCGTAGGCACAGGGGCTCCATCCCAGCCGCCCTTTCACCTGGGCCCAGTATTCTGTCTGAAAAACGATTTCCGTGGGTAAAAGATCATTCACGTCCTTGGGTCTCACCGACACTGTCATGTCCATATCCTCCTTTAAAAAAATAAATCTGACATCGGATCGGAATGTCCTGGTTGCAACAGGCATGCCTTGACCATGGTCGTTCTTTTTTTCGCAGGCCGGACATGGTAGGGTGATTTTTGAAAAAACACACAAGGAGGTCTGCCATGGAAAAACTGGATCCGTTCTCGTTCAGGCGTATCGTGTTCTTCACTGGAGCCGGGATGTCCCGGGAAAGCGGGGTTCCCACGTACAGGGGACAAGGGGGTGTCTGGGAAAATTACCGTTACGAAGAATACGCCTGCCAGGAGGCCTTTGACAGAAACCCGGACATGGTCATGGCCTTCCATGAAGTCCGGAGAAAGGCTGTTTCAGAATGCAGGCCCCACCAGGGGCACACCATCCTGGCCGATCTGGAAAGGGTCCACGAGGACGTTTGGATCGTCACCCAGAACATCGACGGCATGCATCAGCGTGCCGGAAGCACGAGGGTGGTCGAACTCCACGGCAGCCTTTTCCGGGTCAGGTGCCCGATTCACGGCGTCAGGAAAGATTCGGGCATCGCGTACGCCCGGAAAACATGCGAACTTTGCGGAAACCGCCTGCGCCCGGACATTGTCTGGTTCGGTGACATGCTTGACCCGGGCGTCACATCCCGGGCTGTGTCCCTGATTTCTAACTGCGATCTCTTCGTCAGCATCGGGACATCGGCCGTGGTCTGGCCGGCCGCGGGATTCCCGGACTACGCCCGGTCAAACGGTTCCCTCACTGTTGAAATCAACCCCGAATCCACCGCACGGTCCGGCCATTACGACCGGGTCGTCCGGGCCGGAGCCTCAGAGGCTTTGGGCTCTCTTTTTGCCTCTGGAGAGCGATGAAGACAACCTCCGTTTGAGATCCAGCGAAGGCACCGTTTCCGGCCGTGTGGAGGAGGTGAACCGGGTGATGTAACCCTGGATGCCGTCAAAGGCATGGACAACCTGGGTGACCTGGAAGGTCTGGGAAAAACGTGGACCCACGTGGGTGATTGACAGGGAGGTTCCCACCTGGATCTCGGGGTTGCCCTGGGTGACGCCCGTGCATGTGACGGTTCCCGAGGCGTTGAGGACGGGATCGAACTGTCTCAGCCCGCCGCCATAGGGCAGCGGGATGACGTTGGATTGGGTGATCCGGGAAGATCCCGTGGCGATCACCGTGACGGTGGAAGGTGAAGCATCCATGAAATGGGGCGCCAGGGAGGCGATGGTTCCCTCGAACACCTTGACCTGCTGGTTGGAAGGCCCCATGAAAACCGTGATCCGCGTTCCCGGCAAAAACAGATGGGAATCACTGTGTTTGTAGCTGACGGTGGCGGGGTCCCAGTTGTTCAGGGTCACCTCCATGCGGTTCGGGGCGCTGTCGCAGACCAGGGAGATGATGTCAACGGACAGATCCGGCCGCGTGGCTCCGTTCAGGGCCAGAAGGGGACGGGCAGGGCCTGAGAGGTCAAGGGCCCACCCGGTTCCTGAAAGGGCCAGTGCAAGAACGCTTAATGCCATGACGGCGACGAACGTTTTTTTCAGCATGGTCTTTCTCCTCCGGAACGCATTTTTCACCGGCAGGTGTGTTGCGGCTGCGAAACCCCTGGCCGGCAAAGAAAACAGTTCTGTTTTCTATTGTTTTGGCAATAACGAGCCATTCAAATATTTATGAATAATACTTGAAATAAGTGTTTGATAAGGGATACCTTCTTCAACGGCCTTTATCTGGATTTCGTGATAATCTCTTTGGGATAATCGCAGATTGATGCGCTTATCTTTTTTCAGAGTATTTCGTGCCGCTTCAACCGCAGCCTTTTTTTGCTGCTTCAGATCAATGACAGATTCCCATTCACCATTTTCAAGTGACTGCATTAAATCGCTTTCTTCCTTATCTAATGGCTCAAATGCCTTTTCATTCAATTTTTTCATATTTCCCCCTTTAATCCAAAACGTTTTGTATACTGACACTATGCTCAAGGATCGCGCACTTTTTGCGCTCACGTGCAATAAATTTATCACATTATTTTGTGACTTGTTTCTGTCGTTTTGGAATTTTTTCCGCTAATTTTTTTACCCTACTCTCATTTATATAAATTGCTTCTATTATGCTTTCTGTTACATCCATCAACTGAACCACATCTTTCTTAGTTGGGGAAAAGGATCTATGAATTGTTGCATGGCCAGCTTCAATAATTGGTTCAATGACTTTTTTTTGTTTTTGTGAAATATACCCTTCCTCTTGAAAAGCTTTCAAATTAGCAGTAAAGCTCCCATTGTCGCCAACGCTATCAATCATTACTATTTCCAATAATGCTCTTATGCCCATAGTTGCAAGACGGGGAGCATCATTTTGGAGAGCTATACTTATTTCATACATTAAACCATAAATCGAACCGTCATTTGTTGTAATAAAACAAAGCTCAGTAACCCAGCTTGGTAAGTTTCTAAAGGTAGGGGGTGGATAATATCTATCATAAATCTCTGGTCGTCCTGTTTCTGGATCAATATCCTCAGAATCCCAACTTCGGTGCCTGAAAACAACTCGTTCACATCCGCAGCAGCGAAACAAATCATAACTATTTGATCCAGATATATAAAATTCTTTATCGATTTCTTCTGACCACTCGACTTCTTCATGGAACAAATTATCGTGATTTCTTTTTCCTGAACAATTATTACAAAATATTTTTACTTTCATTTGCACCTTACCCTACCAAAGGATAGCGTGTAGAATTTTATTAAGCACCCCCCCACATGAACATTTTCAAGAGTTTATATTTTTTTGCAGGTATTCACTGAAAAATCAACCCAAATGTAAGGGGATGCTTAATAAAGCCGTGTTGAATAGGGAGTTGAAAAAGTCTTCATTATTATGGGGACTTGATCGGGCGGACTGTATTTGAAGGAAGGATAGCCACCAACTTTTTTGGACGAATTCATCTCCTGGGATGGTTTTTAGAAGCAGAAATCATGGCATTGTCTTCGCTGTAATGATTGTAGAGGTGCCCTCTTGAAACTTTCACAATAAACGTCATCTCTCAGAAAGCAATTCCCCAACTGCCTTTTTTACGTGTATTCAAACCATCGTCCGTTTCGATGAGGATCATGGAATCATGCCATGAAGAGTCCTTCAAACAGCGGGAGTTGATGTGGTTGAACGCATTATGGCATCTGTCGTTTCCAGAAGACTCTCAATTATCTCAATAAAGGTTGCATCACCCATGGGTCGACCCGTTCTTTCGTAACGCCTGAACAGGCCGGCCTCATGGTCATCCACATCAGACATCAAAAACTCCTCAAGGGAAACAGGGATTACCGAGACAGAAACAGCGGAATCTCCGCCTGTTCGAGCAGGGTCCGGGTCACGCTGCCAAAGATGTACTCGCTGATCTTCGGGGTGCTGTAGGCTCCCATGACCAGCATGTCCGCCTCGTGGTACGCCACCCTCTCCAGAATGGCCTGACGGACCTTTTCACCTTCGCACTGTTCGAGAACCACCGGAACCCCGTGCCTGGCCAGGTGACGGGACATGTCGATCCCGGGGTCTTCGCCGAAAAGGTTCCGGACCTTGCTTTCCGGCACCACCACCAGATACACCGCTTCCGCCGCCATGAGAAACGGCATGGCCGCCGCTATGGCCCGGGTGGCTTCACGGCCTCCGTTCCAGCCCACGACGATGCGTCTGGGAAGGCGTTCGGCGGGCCAGTCTGTGGGCAGCATCAGGGTGGGACGGCCCGAGGCGAAGATGATGTCCTCGGACAAACTCAGGGTGGTGATGGGACCGATCACCCTTGCCGAAGGCCCCACGATGGCCAGGGAGGCGTGACGGGCGTGAAGCATCAGGGATTCGCCGGCCTCGTTGTTGGAGAACCTCCATTCGCTGGTGACCGGACGGTTTTTCACCAGTTTCTCGAAGAACGCCCGTGTCTCAGCTTCCTCTCTTTCCACGTCGGCCTTGTGGTTTTCGATCATGGACCGCAACCCCTCGCCCCTGGCGAAACTCCGGTGGGGAGACAGTTCGAGGCGGCTGGCCACAAAGGTGGCGATCACATGGGCCTTCCACATTTCCGCGATGGAGACGGCGAATTTAAGACGGTTGTAACGGCCTTCCTCTTCTTCGACAAACACGACGAGATCTTTGGGATTCATGGCTTGCTCCTTTTACGGTGGGGGATCATCGGCGCCGCCCTGGACGTGTTCTACTGCGAGCCCCCGCCCCGTTGGCGTTTCCTCATGCAGGTCCGGCGCTAAAAAAGCTGGCAGTTATCCTATCACAAGGTGCTGAGGGATGCTTGTTTTTTTTGGTTTGTTTCGAATGGCAGGGCGAAGGAAGGTTCACCCGTTCCGGACCAGCTCCGGAACGGGTGTTTTTTCAGCAGGAACAGGATCAATAAAACCGCACATCGTCGAAATTGATATGGCCCCAGCCTCCGCTGTGGTTGTCCACAAGACGGATCGACGCTTCCTTGCCGATGAGGTTGGACACATTCCATTCAACACGGGACATGGTTTCCGTGCATTTTCCCGTGGCCTGGCGGTGAACCACGCCGTCCACCACCAGTTCAACACGGGCCCCGAACATGTCACAGCCCCCACCCACAAGAAAACTGATGGTGTTTTTTCGGATGGTAAACGTGTCCGATGTGAGAGTGCCCTTGGGCTCATCACCCTGAATCGCTCCGGCCCTGTCCTGGGGCGTGGGTCTGTCCTCGTATCCGCCGATCCAGTAATTGCCCTGATGATTGGAGGCCTGCCCCCTGTTCCGGGCCGTGGGGTTGTCGCCGTAGGTGGGCTGGCGGTTGAACGCCGTGCCGGTGGCGGTCCATCCGTCCAAACGCCCGGTTTCAAAATCCCAGGTGATCGCCGGAGGGGCCGGTTTTTCGTAACGGTCACGATCCCTTCCCCTGAACTTTTCCTCGAAGGTGATGGACTCCACCTCGTCGGGATCCACCTTCACTTTGTGGGTCCTGCCGTTTTTCAGGGTGATGATCACATCGGCACTGGCCGTGGCCATGATGAAAAGCAGGGCGAATACCGCGACTGAACAACTGATGATTCTCGATTTTCCCATAATGTCTCCTAATCCATGGTTCTTGGAAAATTCCGTCGACAAGGCGTGTGTCGGCCGGATCAAACAGAAGGCGTGATAGCGCTAAAACAGCCGTATCGAGGCAAACAATAACATCGTACCCGGTGCGGATAAAAGTTTATTTCTTAAAATTTGAATGTTTACTTTTTTTACGATAAGATAATTCACCTCTTTTTTGAAACCCATGGGACTGACAACCGGTCCCCCAGGCAGGTTTTTTGCCATCCTTAAAAAACAGGGGGTCACCGTATGCGAACAACGATCATCACCGCGTTCTGTTTCGTTTTGCTGTTTTCAGGCATGGGAACCGCTCCCTGCGACGCGTCCGTAGATGCCCCTTCACGGGTTCTCGTGCTGTTTTCCTACAACTACAATTTCCCCAGCCAGCAGCACATCGTGGCTGGCATCGAGGCGGGGCGAAAAGCAGCGGGCCTCAAAGCCGGTGATTTCGTCTATGAATACATCGATTTATCCTTACAACAGAAAGACCACCTTCACCTGTTCAGAGAGCTCTTGCTAAGGAAATACGCCGGCCAGACCTTTGATCTGATCATCACCGTTTTCGATCCGGCCCTGGATTTTTTGATGAACGAGGGCAAGGGCTTCATGCCGGAAAGCCCCTGTCTTGCAATATTCGCCAGCGAACGCCCCCAACTGTTCCGGGCCGGCCTGAAGGTGGCCCAGATCCCCCTGAAATATGATTTCGAAGGAACCCTGAAACTTGCCCTGGACCTTTTTCCCGGGACGAAGCGCGTGGTGCTGGTGGCCGGTTCCAGCCCCAGTGACCGCCGTTACGAGGCCCTGGCCCGCCAGGAACTCTCCCCCTTTCTGAAAAAGATCACCCTGGACATGACAGGCCACACCTCTCTTGAAGACGCGATGGAAGAGGTGTCGGGCCTTGGTCCGGAGGCGCTGGTCATCTATTCCAGGATGGCTGAAGACAGCACAGGTCGGCGTTATGTGCCGGACGACGTGGCGGCCATGATCGCCCAGATCTCACCTGTTCCTGTTTTCTGCCTTGTCTCATCCCATGCCGGAACCGGAGCCATCGGAGGGCGGATGGTGGATCTGGAGGCCGTGGGGTCGCTTCTTTCACGGGCCGTGGTGGATCTGTCTGACGGCAGGGATCTGACCGGCGGAAGCGCCTTGCCCTATGTCCGGACCATGCTCGACTGGAACCAGGTCCGGCAGTGGAAGATCCGCCAGGACGCCATTCCGGCTGACACGCTGTTCATCAACCGCCCCCCCGGCCTGTGGACCCAGTACAGGTCGGCTGTGACCGGAATGCTGGTGGTGATCCTGGTTCTTTCCAGCATGGTCGTCGTCCTGATGGTCCGGAACAGGAATACGGTCCTCAGGACGGAAATCGAGGAACGCAAGATGGTTCAGGCGGTGACCCAGGCGGCAAACGCCTACAACAGGGGGCTGATCGAGGTCAGCCTGGACCCCCTGATGACCATCGGTCTTGACGGCGCCATCACCGACGTGAACCTGGCCACGGAAAAGGCCACCGGCTGCGACCGGGAGGAACTCATCGGAAAAAATTTCGCCGGCCTGTTCACCGATCCGGAAAAAGCCAGAGCCGGATACCTGAGGGCCTTCAGGGAAGGCGACGTCAGGGATTATGCCCTGAACCTGCGCCGGCGTGACGGAAACGCCATTCCGGTCCTCTTCAACGCGGTGGTCTACCGGGACAGGG